>JAGCLA010000002.1 GCA_017647225.1 Bacteroidaceae bacterium
ACAAAGGTTACAAAGACTTCGTTCCGTTTCTTGCAGACACTTTACAACCTCGGACCTTCACCCGAGCCTAATATGACCGTACTGTGGAGCAACGAGCTTCCTCAGGGCTTCAAAGAGTATTGCGCAAAGGTTTCTATCGATACATCTTCAATCCAGTACGAGAACGATACTTTGATGCGTGAGGTTCGCGAGTGCGACGACTACGGTATTGCATGTTGCGTATCTTACCAGGCTGTAGGTAAGCAGATTCAGTTCTTCGGTGCACGTTGTAACCTTGCTAAGGCTCTCTTGCTTGCTATCAACGGTGGACGTTGCGAGAACACAGGTACTGTAGTTGTTAAGGGTATTCCTGTATTGTCAGGTGACCTCTTGAACTACGAGGAGGTTCTCTCTAACTACAAGAAGGTGCTTATGGAGATTGCTCGTGTTTACAACGACTCTATGAACATCATCCACTACATGCACGATAAGTACTACTACGAGAAGGCTCAGATGGCGTTCATCGATACCGATCCTTCAATCAACCTCGCATATGGTGTTGCAGGTCTTTCTATCGCTATCGACTCACTTTCTGCTATCAAGTATGGTAAGGTTACTGTAAAACGTAACGAGCTCGGCTTGACAGAGTCTTTCGAAATAGAGAACGAATTCCCATGCTTCGGTAATGATGACGACCGTGTTGACCACCTCGGTATCGACTTGGTTTACTTCTTCAGCGAGGAACTCAAGAAGCATCCTGTTTATAAGAATGCTCAGCCTACATTGTCACTCCTTACAATTACTTCAAACGTAATGTACGGTAAGAAGACAGGTGCTACTCCTGACGGTCGTGCTAAGGGCGTTGCTTTCGCTCCTGGTGCTAACCCAATGCACGGACGCGACAAGAAGGGTGCTGTTGCATCTTTGAGCTCTGTTGCAAAGTTGCGTTATCGTGACTCTCAGGACGGTATCAGTAACACATTCTCTATCATACCAAAGTCACTCGGTGTTGATGAGGAGACACGTGTAGAGAACCTCGTTACTTTGATGGACGGTTACTTTACAAAGGGTGCTCACCACCTCAACGTAAACGTTCTTAACCGTGAGATGCTTATGGATGCTATGGAACATCCTGAGAAGTACCCACAGCTTACAATCCGTGTATCAGGTTATGCTGTAAACTTCATCCGTTTGAGCCGTGAACATCAGCTTGAGGTTATCTCACGTTCGTTCCACGAGCGCATGTAATAACAATATAATGTTAATGGAAATAGGCTGGCTTTTTGGCCGGCCTATTTTTTCAAATGAGCAAAAATGAATATTAGAGTACATTCATACGAATCTTTGGGTACTTTTGACGGTCCCGGTGTGCGTCTTGTCATTTTCCTTCAAGGCTGTAATTTCCGTTGCCTATATTGTGCCAACCCCGATACAATAGACCCAAAGGGAGAGAGCAAGGAAACTGACATCGAGGATATCGTTCGTCAGGCTGTGAATGAGAAGGCTTTCTTCGGCAAGAAGGGTGGTGTGACTTTCAGCGGTGGCGAGCCAACATTCCAGGCAAAGGCTCTTGTTCCGCTTGTGAAACGTCTGCAGGAGAACGGAATACATGTCTGTCTGGATACAAACGGCAGTATATGGAACAGTGATGTCGAGGAGCTTCTGTCAATTGTTGATTTGGTATTGCTCGACGTCAAGCAGTTTAATCCTGAACGTCACAAGACGCTTACCGAACGCAGCAATGAACAGACATTGAAGACTGCAAAATGGTTGCAGGACAACGGTAAACCGTTCTGGTTGCGTTATGTGCTTGTTCAGGGGTATAGTGCGTTTGAAGAGGATATCCGTGCGCTTGGCGAACATTTCAAGGATTACGATATGATAAAGCGTATCGAGGTGTTGCCTTATCACACTTTGGGCGCACACAAATATGAGCCTCTTGGCATGGAATATAAATTGAAAGGTGTGAAGGAGAATACTCCTGAACAACTCGACGAGGCAAAGGCTATATTTGATGAATACTTCGATTGTGTCTTTGTAAACTAAAGCATAGAAAAAGGGGGTGAACAAATTTTGTTCACCCCCTTTTTCATCTTTTATATTGTTACTTTATTTTATCCCAATAGACTTTCTTGCCTATTCCAAGGATATTTCCGAAAAGTTTCAATCTTGTAGGGCTGATAAATTCTACATCAACGCTTACTTTCATTCCCATTGTCGGGTCGTAGATGTCGGCACCGCTCCATTCTTTATCTTTTGCATCATATTTCAATCCGCTGATAAGAACAACCTGGTCGATATCGACATTACGCAGGCTCTTGTCCGGGTTCTTGACGTCCTTGCGTTTGTTGCCGTTCTTGTCAAGTGCGTTTTCCACCCAATATACTTGTGCCGAATATGTTCCGTCTTCTGCTTTTGTTACTCTGATTTTGCTTAAGCTTCCGCCACGGTCGCTTGTGTATTCACCGATAATGTTGTCGCCGTTTGAATTCATGTCTTGCGCAAATGCTGTCAAAGAGAATGTCATTGCGCATAGTAAAGTAAAGAGAATCTTTTTCATTTTGTACTTGTTTATTGTTTGATTATGTACAAAAGTAGCGCTTCATGTGCTTTGCCGCCAAAAAAACAACTGATTATTTGGTTAAAATTGCGCAAGTTTAACCTTTGCGTGCAGTAAAAGAACATTCCTTGGCTAAAATATACTCTTTTTCTATTCCTTTACATATTCATACCCCATTTGGTTGATTGTGTGAATAACCTTTTCTTTATCTATTCTCTCTCCTTCAAGGTATGCTGTTCCTTCAGTCAAATCGACATGTACCGAACGTACTCCTTCTATTGATGAGAGTGCCTTCTCGACATTCGCCTTGCAGTGGTTGCACATCATACCTTTGATTTTGAAATTCTGTTGCGTTGTGACAGTTTTCTTGTCTTTTCTGAATTTTAGAACAAAACCATTAATCAACAATATGACAAAAATTATGCTTGATGTTGTCTGCCACCATGGTGTTATGTTGTCACAGCATCCGGCTACGTGCTTGTGTATAATGTTACTGAACCATTCTGTAGGTAGTGCGTAGTCTATAAATATACCGAAGCCAATAGCTCCTGCCATTATTGTTGCAAGGTAGGTGATAAGTGTTTTGCGCCCAAGTACTTTGTTTATGACAAGCATGGTTGCCATATTGGTAGCCGGTCCTGCCATTAGTAGTACTAAAGCTGCTCCCGGTGAGAGTCCTTTAAGCATAAGTGCAGCAGCAATGGGAATAGAGCCTGTAGCACATAGATACATAGGCATTGATACTGCAAGTATAGTTAGCATGTTCAATAATGGATACTTATTAAGTGTAAAAAAGAAATCGTTAGGCAATAATACTGTAATAATTGCAGCAACAACAAGGCCAATAACAATCCATTTGCCTATATCCTGTATCATCTCTATGAATCCATAATGCAATGCTCCTGTTAATTTCCTTAAGAATTTTCTTGAGTTGCTTTGTTCCTGTTGTAAATGTCTGACTTCGTTTCCGTCTTTGCATATGCGATTTGTAATAACACCTCCTGTTATTGCTGTTATAAATGCGACGACAGGGCGTATAATGGCAAATGGCAAACCGATAACTGAAGCTGTGGCAAGTATTGAATCAACTCCAGTCTGTGGTGTAGAAATCAGGAATGATACGGTTGCTCCCTTTGATGCTCCTTCGCGATAAAGTGATGTTGCTGTAGGGATAACTCCGCATGAACACAACGGAAGAGGTATTCCGAAAAGTGCTGCCCAAAGTACAGAACTGAAATTCCTGCGTGATAGCTTGTCTGCATATATGCGACGTGGAACAAACTCGTGTAGTAAACCTGCTATAAGAAAACCAAGTAACAGGTAAGGTGTCATTTCGTTAAGCAGGTCAATAAGTGGGGTTATATACTCTTTCATATATTAAATCTTTGCATAGTAATTACTATGCAAAGATAATTTGTTTTATAAAAAACTGTTGTCGCAATTTGTTGTTAAATTGCTATTTTTTATTGTTTCTTTCGATGATGCTGAGGTTTACCAATGCCTGTTCATCGCCCATCTCTGCAGCTTTTGTAAATGCACGTTCTGCTGCATGGCGGTGATGACGGCGGTACTCGATGACTCCTTGCAGGTTGAGTACACGCGGGTCGTCCTTGTGCTTTTTCAACTCATCAATCATTTTGCGGTAGTCCGGGTCGGGGTTGTTTATAAGTTCATCGACAATCTCATTTAAGGCAAGAGTGGTGCTGTCCTGTTCATTATTATAATATATACCTGTGCAGCAGGCATAACGCTCCGCAGGTGCCATCTCTTTTCCTTTTCCGCCGTCGGCTATCTCGAAAATGGAATCAGGCAAACTGTGGTGTTTTCTTATATGGTCACGCATAGCCTTTGCCCGTGCATAGCCAAGTCCTTTCTTCGAGTCTTCGGAGCCGTCGGGCGATGTGTAGCCCACAAACTGAATTGCCTCAATTGTTGTTGTGCTGTCTGCAAGGACATCGTTTATTATATCCATGAGTTCCTCAATGGAGTTCGCGTTTTGCAGATATTCGGGGTTGAGCTTTGAACTGTTGGTGGCATAACGCACTATGCTGGGTGTTATAGCCATTTCAGCGGCGTTTTCATCGGTCAATGGGGTATAGTGGCTTATTCTTTTCACATGCGGGTGTTCCATTGCTATATGGTCGGCAATGCTTAGCCTCGGCTGAATCCTGTGGCAGCTCATGGATGGTGCTTCGGGCATGCATATGGCAACAGTGTCATATTTTTGATAAAAGCCGTTCCTGTCGCTGTATTCGCAATATGTAACACCCAATACGGTGTCGTTGATTGCTGTTTCCGGTATGCTCAACGTGCAACATTCAATGCCTGCCGGTGACAATTGTGGCGAATTGCCGAATCTCTTGACATATCTTTTGTTGTAACGCTTGCCATGATAGTGGCGGGCAGAAGTGCTTATGCAGGTGTCGGGGGTGCATAAGTGAGTGACTACAAGCATGCCGTCATTCGAAGGTATTTGAGGTATGTCGTAATCGAAAGTGAAATACCAGCAACTGTCGCTGTGTGTTGTGCTGTATTTCTCCGGGGTTATCTGTGCTGAAGCAGCGCACGCAAACAATAACGCAAAAAAGAATAGCTTGAATTTCATAAGGGTATGTTTTAGAGTTATTTACCCTTATAAAACAGATATCTTGCCTTTTAGGTTTAGAATTGCTCTATTATTTGTGGGATATGTTCTATGCTGTTTGTAATGAATGTCGCTTCATTGCCTTCAACGACAGGCTCCTCTTCCCAACAGATATCCTTCAGCCAGATAGTTCTGCAACCGAGGGTGCTTGCAGGGTATATGTCCTTGCGGTATGAGTCGCCTATGACAACAATTTCCTGTGGCTTTAGTCCGAGTGCCTCTACGCCAAGCGCAAAAAGAGCAGGGTCGGGCTTACGCAAACCAACGACAGACGATTCGACTATCTCCTTGAAATATCCCGACAGGTTGAACTCTTTTAGTACAGTCGGCATATTCCCGTAAAAATTGGTTACCAGAACTATTGGGTAGCGAATTGACAGTTCCTCGATGACTTTGCATGCTGTTTTCAGGGTATTCTCCACATTCTTATAGCATGCGTCGGCTATCTCTACAGCCTTGCTCTCTTTGAATTCTGTTTCGGGCTGTGTGTCACGAAGGTAGTCGAAGTGAATGGCAAGTTTCTTCCTTAATAATGTATGGAATGTGTCTGTCGGCTCTATGACAGGGTTCTTTGCGAGAAAACGTTCGCCATGCACGTATGCTTCGCGGTATTTTTCGCGTGTGATGTCAATGCCGGCCTTCCTGTACTCCTCCCAGATGAATTCTCCCCAGTGTATTCCGTTGGTGTCTATAGTGCCACCATAATCGAAAATTATGCCCTTAATTGAATTCATAGCCCTCTTCTATTTTACGTGTCAATTTCTTACAGAGCGTCTCGTGTCTGTATTGGGTATAAAAGAATAGTGCCATGAGTATTACCATCTCAAAGACGATGTAAAGCCATAGCTGCCCTATAAGCATTGTGATGCAGAGTGTTATTGCACGCGAATTGAATGTCAGTATGTTTGTGTATTTCATCAGTGGCAGGCTGCCCTTGCGGAACTCCTGACGCAGTTGCTCGGGGATGTTTGTTCCGTACTTTGCGTGTACTACCTTTATGAACTTTTGGAAATTGGGCGACATTCTCTCCTGATTTTCAACATATGCCACATAGAAGAGAAGGAACAGCTTCCAAAAGAATGTTTTACGCCACGATGTGTTTTCAAACTCTTTCTTCTCCATTACCGAATTATGGAACTCGTTACCGTTCTTCTCGTTGCAGAAATACATGTGTATGTTCCTGTAATAGTCGGCAAGCTGGCATTGTGAGCCGTGTATCCAAAAACCGCAGAATGACAATAGAATCCATATTATTACACCCCAATTGTATTCAGGGGCAAATGGTATCGGGCGGTCTGTCTCGCGTACGGCAATGGCAAGGTATATGAAGAAGAACCAGCAATCACCGGCAAAGCCGTCAAGAATGCGTCCCCATCGTGTCTTTTGTCCTGTGATACGTGCGAGCTGGCCATCGGCGCTGTCATACAGGTTTGCCCAAACCAACAACAGCATGCCGAACATGTTCCAGTATATGTTGTTCTGCATGAAACAGATACCTGCTGCAACGCCAAGAAAAATCGAAGCAATGGTGATTATGTTGGGGTGAACGCCTCGGTTGCGGAAAAACAGCGCGCAATGGAAACCCAACGGGCGGTAGAACCACATGTCGAGAAGTTCCTCGGTATCGGCTGACTTTATCGACGCTCTGTATAACTCTTTGTCTTTCTCTTTCATATCATTTGCTGTTCATTATGAATTCGGCAATTTTCTTCGCGGCTTCATCTCTTACCGGTGAAAAACTCGGGAAATCGTTCAAATCAATCAATTGTATATCTCCGTTGTTGTTGACGATGCAGTCGCCGCCATATATGTCAAGTCCTACGGCATTTGCAGCTTTTGTAACAATATCGCGCATCGTGTCAATGGAGAAATGGTAGTGCTTCGCTTCGCCGTTTATCTTCTCAAGCCCGAATTTCGTGCTGTCGGCAACAGGGTAGCAGTATGTGAAAAAGCTATTCTTGACACCGTAGAATTTGATAATGTCACCTTCGCAGTGGCTGGAATGTATAAAGCTGTCAACACCTCTTTGCATCATGCTGCCGATAACGTTCATTGCCTCTTCGCTGTTAGTGACATAAGATACATCGTCCTTATGGCAACTCCAGCCGTTTCCTCTTTTTATCCATGCAGGGAACCGAAGGCTATTGAAATTCTCGGTTTTTTCTACAACATGGAACTGTGGTTGAGGAATACCGTTTTTCTCTAATATGCGCATGAACTCGATGCGTGAGCAATTTTCTACGGCCTCGGGTGAATTTATGACTTTTATACCGGCTCTTTCAGCCTCCTTCAACTTTTTCAAGACCTCGGGAGTCCTTGACATGTGGCACACAATGTCTGCGTTCTCAGGAATATCCTCAGTCGCGCCTATTGCCGAAACAACAGCACCCATTCTGCGGAGTTCTTCTGTTATACGTTCCAAAATGGCCGCGTCGTTCGTGGTCATGTTGGGGGAGTTCTCCGGGTTGCGTGCTATCGTTACGATTTTCATCTTTCTGCAATAAATTGTTCTGCTTTGAGAATATCTTCAGCGTGGTCTATGTCTATTATCTTTCCAAGCGGAAATGCCTTCAGTTTCATGCCGCTCTCGACAAGACGTCGCTGGAAGTTACGCATGCGGTGTACGCCTTCCTCCATGCATTGGTCGAGAATATCCAATGCCTTTGGCGATAGTCCGTAAATTCCACCCGAAATGAATTTTGTTTCAGCTGTCGGTGTGTCGCAAAAAGCCGTTATTTGCATATTTTCGTCGGTGGCTATATACAAAGGCTTTTCGTCGTCGATGTAATCGGTAACAGCCATGATGCCGTCGCCCTCGAATTTCTCCAACTCCTTTATATAGTGCGCGAACTCATCTTCGTGGAAGAGAGTATCGACTGTTGTAAGGCAGAATTTGTCGCCACGCAGAAATTCACTCAATGCATGCATGCTGTGCATTGAACTTGGTGTGCTTTTGACAACGATGTTTATTTTGCATCCGGCATCGATGTTCCTGAGGAATTCTATTGTGTCCGGTTGCTTCTCGTTTACAATAATGCTTATGCTGTTTGCTCCGTTGCGGGCAAAAATCCTTATGAGGCGTTCTATTATGGGAACACCATTCAGCTCAACCAACGGTTTGGGCTTGACAACCCCTTCGTTGGCAAGTCTTGACCCCTCGCCGGCTGCTATTATTGCAAAATTCATCAATCTTCGTTGTCTGCTTGTTGCAAGTTCAGGCGGTTGCTGTCATCGCGTTTCTCGAAATACATCTTACGCAACGGGTTACGGCGTGCGTAGTCGTACATATTGCGGTTGCGCTGTATGTCGATGGCTGTGTATATTGCCTGACGGAATGAGTTCTCGTCGGCAAGGCCTTTACCGGCAATGTCGAATGCTGTGCCGTGTGCAGGTGATGTACGTACAATAGGGAGTCCGGCTGTGAAGTTTACTCCGTCGTTCATGGCAAGAGCTTTCAGTGGTGCAAGTCCCTGGTCGTGATACATGGCGAGTATGGCATCGAAAGAGGCGTATTTGCCACTGCCCATAAAACCGTCAGCCGCAAACGGACCATAGCAGAAGATACCGTTGTCGTTCATCTTGCGTACTGTCGGCGCAATAACCTCCTGTTCTTCTGTTCCGAGCAAGCCGTTGTCGCCGGCATGAGGGTTGAGGGAGAGAACGGCAATTTTTGGAGCGTCGATGTTGAAATCCCTTTTTAAGCTGTCGTTCAACAATGTCAGTTTCTCTTCAAGCAACTCGGGGGTGATTGCGTCGGGGATATCGCGCAAAGCCATATGTGATGTGGCTACGGCAACCTTCATGTCGCCGCTGCAAAGAATCATTAAAGCCTTGTCGCCTTCACCGCAACGTTCTTGCAGATACTCTGTGTGGCCGGGGAAACTGAAATCCTTGCTTTGTATGGCACTCTTGTTTATTGGTGATGTGACAAGGACATCGATGTGTCCGTCCTGAAAATCCTTTATGGCTCTTTCGAGAGCCTGAAAAGCTGCCATACCGGCTTCGCCTGTTGCAACACCCAACTCTATATGCAATTCGTCGCTGTTGCAGTTTATTATGTTCAATTTACCGGCCTGTGCCTCATTCGCATTGGCAATGGCATTATACGGTGTTTCCATTTCAATGGCTTTGCGATGGTATGCCGCCGCTTTTGGCGAGCCATAGATAATGGGGGTGCATATATCGAACATCTCATGATTGTCGAACGTCTTGAAAATTATTTCATATCCGACACCGTTTATATCGCCTTGTGTAATACCTACACGGATATTCTTATCGTTCATTCTGTATGGTTTTTGTAATTGTCCTATTATTCATTTTTGTTCTCCTCGGTAGCGTCTATGACTACTTGAGGTATGTGTATGCTGTTTTCAATAAGTTTGTCGGCAGGCAACTTCAAAGTGTATAGCGCGGCTTCAAGTTTTCTTATAAACTTGCCTTTCTTCTGTCCTGCGGCATATACGAATGCTTCTGCAACAATCACTCTGTTGTTCAGCTCGTCAACCACCGAGTGTGAAACAAACGGGCCTCCCATCATGTCGTTCTCCATGTACCACAAGCCTCTTGCGACCTGCAAATAACGGTCTTTATATGATGTTTCTGTAATGTTTACATACTCCTTTTCGGTTTGAATGTATTGTCCCTCTTTTCCGCCAGGCATGTTAATCTTCATTACAGAGTCACGTTTCTGTATGTAATTCTCAAGTGAGAAATTTTCAACCGATGTGTATGGGTAACTGTATATTGCAAAGCTTAGAATTTCGGGCCTTGTCGAATTGAAGTCGGATAACCAAACGAAATCCTTACCACGTTTCTCGCCGTTCATCTCAACGGGAATCATCAATTCGCAACCGAACAATTCCTTTACTGTCGCGAGAGCGCTGGTGTTGTGCTTCTGTTTCAGGTTGTCAATCTCTCTGTTCATCTCTACCGATGTGAAGAAATCGACAATTACCTGTGCGTTGTCTGTAACATATTTCTCAAACTCTTCTCTTGAAGGTGACTGTATTGTCATTACCATCTGCGGCTTTGCGAAAATGTCCTTTGAATACTTGAACAGGGTTCTTGAATAAAGACGGTGGTCAATGTCAATGTTTATTATGTTACGGAACGGCTTGGTGAGGTTGCTCAATTCTGTGGTTCTTGATATTCTGAAAGAACGTTCCGACTGTGGCAATCCGGGGATATCGGTGTCAAGTACATTCTCCAATGCTCTGCCGGCCGGTGAATCCCAGAACTCCTGAGTGCAAACGACAAGTACTTCGTATGGGTTACCGACAGCACTGCGCTTGAAGGTCGTGTCTGTTCCGCTACAAGCTGTCAATATTATTGCAGATACTAAAAACAATAGAATTTTTTTCATGGTTTTTATCTTTATTCTTTATTCGTTTTTTCTTGCTTCAGTGTAGATAACATTCCGCATGCTGCAAAAATGTCTTCACCACGCGAAGCTCTTATTGTTGTGAACAATCCGTTCTTTGTAAGGTAGTCCCTCAACTGTATCATACCGTTTTCGTCAACTCCTTCAAGTGGTACTCCGGGTATGGCGTGGTATCGTATGAGGTTTATACGGCAATCGATGCCTTCCAACAGCTTTAGCAATTTGCGTGCATGGAACTGCGATTCGTTTATTCCCTTGAATACGATATACTCGAAGGTGAGCCTTCTCTGGTGGCTGAAATCGTATTCGCGTAGCAGGTCGAGCATCTCCATTGTCGGGAATCCCTTCTCTGCAGGCATTATTTCAGCACGTTTCTCGGGTATGGGGTGGTGAAGGCTTATTGCTATGTGGTAGTCGCCTGAATCGAGCAGTCGTTTCAGGCCTTTGCGTATGCCGACAGATGAAACCGTCAAGCGGTGAGGGCTCCATGCAAGAGCATAATCGGCTGTCAGAATTTCTATGGCCTGCAACAGGTTGTCGAGATTGTCACAAGGCTCGCCCATGCCCATAAAGACAATGTTTGTCAGCCTTTCGAATTCCGGCAGAGCCAATATCTGGTTAACAATTTCATTGGCTGTAAGGTTTGCAGTGTATTTCTGTTTGCCGGTCATGCAGAATAGGCAGTTCATCTTGCAACCGACCTGCGATGATACGCAAAGCGTAGCGCGGTCACCGTCGGGAATGAATACAGCCTCTACAAAATGACCGTTCTCAACTTCGTAGAGATATTTGACAGTGCCGTCAACCGATCTTGCAGCATCGGCAGGCTGTTTGTATCCAACCTCAAAAAGTCCTTTCAAAAGTTCTCTGTTCTTGAGTGAAATGTTTGACATTTCGTCAATTGAACGTACTCGCTTTTTATATATCCAATCTGCAATTTGCTTGGCTGTGAACGTGGGCATGCCAACCTCCTTGACAGCTTCTTTAAGCATGTCAAGTGTCATACCCGCCAATTTACGTTTGCTGTAATCCATTTTTTCAGTTTTCTTGTAAATCAAGATAATTTCCGGAATATAAACAATGTTACGAAGATAATGCAAAAAAGTGGTATAATCTCTATAATAATTAATTAAAATATAATTTATCAATTAATAAATCCGGCTCTTGTTGTGAATTTACTCCGCTTTTTATAATTTCGCATAAAACGCGGTATTTCTATGAACGGATATAAGATAGAACTTTTTATGCCGGTTAATTCGGCTTGTGATATACAGAAACTGACAGAGTGCTACAAGAAAAATCGCCCATTTGTTCATATGTGGTTCTGGGCTGCAGAACAATATGGCGGAAATCTTCCTGAGAATACGACATTGCTTACCGTTGACTCCTTGACCTCTTCTTCTCTGTTCAAGGATATGGCAGAGCGGGCAACGGGCGACTTTGTGCTTTTTGTGGCAAAACCGAATGTCGAATTGTTTGATGAGGCTTTTTCTGCAATGCTTGCGGCTCTGCCCGACGATGTGGCAATGGCTTATGCGAACTATGCCAAGAGCGTGGACGGTGCTGTTGTCGATGCGCCTACAATAGAGTGTCTTGACGGTAGTTTGAGAAATGATTTTGACTTTGGCCCTGTACGTCTTTTTAGAACTGCGGCTCTCAAGCAATATCTTGATATGGAACTTGAAAGCTACGAATATGCCGGGCTTTATCAGTTGCGTCTTGCTTTGTCCCGTATAGGAAGAATATACCGTTTTGACAAGGTTGTTTCGTTGGAACGTGAGAGCGACAATCGCAAGAGTGGCGAAAAACAGTTCGATTATGTAAACCCGGCACAACGTGCCGTGCAAGTGGAGATGGAACGTGCTTGTACTGCACATCTTAAGGCTGTAGGTGCGTGGCTTCCACCGTGTAAGTATAAGGATATAGACCTCTCCAATGGCGATTTTCAAGTGGAAGCGTCTGTCATAATCCCTGTGTTGAATCGTGAATCGACCATAGCAGATGCCATTGCGTCTGTATTGGAACAAAAAGCATCTTTCAGTTATAACATACTTGTCGTTGACAATCATTCAACAGACAGGACTGGCGAAATAATCGACTCCTTTAATGACGGTAGAGTAGTGCATATTGTGCCGGAACGTAAGGACCTCGGCATAGGCGGTTGTTGGAATATGGCGGTCAATGATAGCCGTTGCGGACGTTTTGCCGTGCAGCTTGATAGCGATGACCTGTATAGCGACTGCAATACATTGCAAAGAATAGTAGATGAATTCTATATGCAAAAATGCGCAATGCTTGTCGGTACATATCGTATATGCGACTTTGAACTGAATACATTGCCTCCCGGTGTTATCGACCACCGCGAATGGACCGAAGACAACGGACGTAACAACGCCTTGCGTATAAACGGACTTGGCGCTCCGCGAGCATTCTTTACCCCTGTCATACGTGAGGTCGGTTTTCCGAACGTAAGCTATGGCGAGGACTACGCCGTGGGGTTGCAGATTTCGCGCAACTATCGTATTGGCAGAATATATGATGTCCTGTATCAGTGTCGTCGTTGGGGCGGTAATTCTGATGCGGCTCTGTCGCACGAAAAGGTAAATGCCCATAATTTCTATAAAGATACGTTGAGAGATGCCGAATTGAAGGCGCGTAAGGCTGTTGTGAAAGCATTGGAAATCCCCTCATGGCAGGAACTTGAACAATTTTTTGAAAGACAGTTGAATGCCTGGCCCGATGCTGCAGAACGCTATCGCGGTTTGGAAAAAAATAATCAGCGTTGTTTGACCAACGGGCTGAAATTGCAGCATAATCCCTCAAGAATAGTTTCTACATCGGCAAAGGTGGACAGTGAGTCTGTGAAGTTACGCAGCTGTTTCCTTTGTGCCGAAAATCATCCTTCCTGCCAATCTGCAGAAAATGCTTTGGGGGTGTTTGACGTATTGGTCAATCCATATCCTATCCTGCCTTTCCATTTTACATTGCCATTGAAAGAGCATACCCCGCAACGACTTGCGGTTATGTATCCCGATATGTTGCTTCTTGCAGGCAGGTGGCGCGATATGGCTCTATTCTACAATGGAGCGAAATGCGGTGCTTCGGCTCCCGATCATGCTCATCTTCAGGCTGTACGCAAAAATGATATACCGCTATTGGGAACGGAGTGGAAAGAACTCTTGTCTCAAGGTGTGGAACCGTTGCTGGTTAATGCAGGTAACGGCATATATAAAGTGAATGATTATGTCGTTCCGCTTTTTATGATACAGGCAAACAGTGTCAGCGGATCTGTCGATATGCTTGCCCGTTTGTTGCTTGCCTTGCCGTGTTGCACAGATGAGGCTGAACCACGTATGAATGTTATATGCAGCTACGATAGCGAAGAAGGGTATATTACATTTGTGTTTCCACGTTCAGTACATCGTCCCTCTTGTTATAGCGTTGTAGAGGGTAGTGGCCGTATGGTTAGTCCGGGAACGCTTGATATGGCAGGTCTTATGGTTACTCCACGTCAAAATGATTATCTTGATATGACGGCAGAAGAGGCTGCATCAATACTCAAAGAGGTTGCCATTGATGAAGAAATGTTTGAAACAGTGGCTGAAAAATTAGTTGCATCTCATGAGGAAAATTGATATAGGAATCTTGTGTGCACCGCAGATAAAGTTCGATTTTATCGGAACTTTTTGCCTTGACTCCGCCACTTGCCCTAAGGAAAATATGGTTTCCGTCAAGAATGGCAAACTGTATTACAACGGCAACTTCTACGAAAGACTTGCATTTGTTCCATTCGATACGGAATCGATGTTTACATTGCACGATGTTGTGATTGGTGTCAATTTCCATTGGCAAAGAAAAGAATCACAGACCTTCAAAGGGGAACTGCATTTTATTCTGGAAGAAGGTAAAGTGCGGGCGATAAACAGAATTGATGTTGAAGAATATCTTGTAAGTGTCATTTCAAGCGAAATGTCTGCAACATCATCGTTGGAATTCCTGAAGGCTCATACCATCGTTTCGCGCAGTTGGCTGTATGCGCAGTTGATGCGCCGGGAAAAAGTGGAACAGGGTACTCTCGGTTGGGAAAATGATGATGAGATTGTGCGCTGGTACGCAAGGGAAGATCATACTCTGTTCGACCTTTGTGCCGATGACCATTGTCAACGTTATCAAGGAGTTACCCGTGCGCATAACCCGAATGTGGAGCGTGCCGTAAAGGATACGGCCGGCCTTGTCCTGAAATTTGACGGAGAGGTGTGTGACGCCCGTTTCAGTAAGTGCTGCGGTGGCGTGACGGAGCTGTTTTCTTCGTGCTGGGAGAATGACGATTATGGTTATTTGCGTGCCTTGCGGGATTGTGAGAGTGGTGAATCTTTGCCTGTACTTTCAACCGAGGAAGGGGTGCGCTATTGGATAGAAAACATGCCGGTTTCGTTCTGCTCGACGAATGACAACGCTGTGCTGTCGCAAATCCTCAACGGGTACGATCGCGAAACAAATGATTTCTATCGCTGGAAGGTCGAGTATTCGCAAGAAAAACTATCTGCAATCATCGCAGAACGTTCGGGAATAGACTTTGGCGTTATTGAAGACCTTGTTCCCATAGAACGAGGCCCGTCGGGGCGAATAACGCGTTTGCGTGTTGTCGGAAGCAAGGCAGTGCGTGTTGTCGGTAAAGAACTCGAAATACGTCGTTGGTTGTCCGATACACACTTGTATAGTTCTGCTTTTGTCGTTGATAAGCAAGTAAATGGAACTTCTGTCGTTTTTATTCTTAAAGGTGCCGGATGGGGACATGGCGTAGGGCTTTGTCAGGTCGGTGCTGCCGTTATGGGCGAAAAAGGTTATGACTGTCGCCGGATACTCTCGCATTATTATCCCGGAACGGTCGTGGAATTGGTCTGATAGTTCTCTGTATAGTCGTATTTTGTTGGTTTATCGGGTATTTGGGCTATGAAATGCTTTTTTCTAAAGAAAAAAAGTGTTTACTTTGCAATAATTATGTAATTTGTAAGTTATATTTAATATAAAATACCTTAAACACAAAATATATGGTTATCCAAGATGGTATGAATCGTTTTGAACGTTTCATCAAGCGAATGTTCGATTTCCTATGTTCGTTTGTTGGTCTGATTCTATTATCTCCGGTGTTCTTGTTGGTTAGCATCAGTCTATTGTTGCAGAATAAAGGCAGTATTATTTTCAGTCAGGAGAGAATCGGTTACAAAGGTAAACCTTTCAAAATATTCAAATTCAGGACTATGCATGTCGATTCGGAACATGAAGGCATGCCCAAATTGGCAGTCAAGGGTGATGAGCGTCTTACAAAAGTCGGAAAATTCTTACGCGAACATCATCTTGATGAATTACCGCAACTTTTCAATGTGCTTATAGGAGATATGTCTTTTGTCGGTCCAAGACCGGAACGAAAGTATTTCATAGATATGATAAAGAAGGAAACTTCCGACTATGATTACATATATCAGATGCGTCCGGGATTGACTTCTATGGCAACTATCTACAACGGATATACCGATACAATGGAGAAAATGCTGATACGCCTGCGTATGGATTTGGATTATCTGCAGAAGCGTTCTCTCTTTCTTGACTTGAAAATAATTTTTACAACAGTCTTATATATTCTTACAGGTAAAAAATTCTAAATCA
Organism: Bacteroidaceae bacterium; assembly: GCA_017647225.1. Lineage (GTDB taxonomy): Bacteria > Bacteroidota > Bacteroidia > Bacteroidales > Bacteroidaceae > HGM04593. The sequence continues at coordinate 16,231 of JAGCLA010000002.1, forward strand.
GCTTTTATGGCCAGAAAAATATTATTATTGCTTTCGTTTGTGTTTTGTTTGCAGTTTGTTGTTGCTCAGACTATGAGCGATGAGCAAATTATACAATTTGTGATATCGGAACAGGAAAAAGGTGCAAGCCAGAATGAAATAGCTTCCAAGCTTGTGCAGAAAGGTGTTTCTCCAAATCGTCTTCTTGATTTGAAGAGCAAGTTTGAATCAAACGGCTCTTTATTTGGTGGAGCAACAACTACTGTCACCAACGTGAATCGTTCTCGCGTAAATGACGAAACGAATAAAAATGGTCAGACAAACAGTGCTGCCAAACCTGCTGACAGTCAGAAAAAGGCCGAAAATGCTGAGCCTGCAAAGCAGAACCCTGTGAAGAAGACACCGGTTTTTGGCCGTAATATATTCAACAATAAACTGTTGACATTTGCTCCATATATTGATATGCCTACTCCTGACGACTATGTTTTAGGAGCTGGTGATTATGTCTATATTGACGTATGGGGTGCTTCTCAAAATATGGTAGAAGGCAAAATTTCTCCTGACGGTACAATTATCGTTGAAGGCGTCGGCCCTTTATATCTTTCAGGTAAAACGGTTAAGGCAGCCAATGAATATGTCAAAGAGGTTTTGGGTAATGTATATGCCGGCTCTGACGTGAATCTGTCGGTCGGTAAAACCCGTTCTATAATTGTTCAGGTAGTTGGAGAGGTTGTCACTCCGGGCAGTTATACCATGAGTGCTCTTTCTACAGCATTCAATGCGTTGTATGCAGCAGGTGGTATTACAGATGTCGGTACATTACGTTCGATAAATGTTTTCCGCAATGGAAAGAAAATTGCTTCAATTGACGTATATGACTATATCTTCAATGGTAAATTGGAGGGTAATGTGCGCCTTCAGGATAATGATGTCATAAGCGTTGGTACATACGATGCCATTGTCAATATCCAGGGTAAGATAAAACGCCCGATGAAGTATGAGATGAAAGGAAAAGAACCACTTTCAAAACTCGTGCAGTTCTCGGGTGGTTTTGCAGCTGATGCCTATAATGAAAAACTACGTGTTGTAAGAAAGACAGGCAGAGAATTCTCTCTCTTTACTGTTGACCGTAAGAATATGGGTTCATTCACAATGTGTGACGGTGACTCTGTATATATTGATTCTGTAATACAACGTTTTTCAAACATGGTAGAGATCAATGGTGCAGTATTCTTCCCCGGGCAATACCAATATAGCGAGGAAATCAACTCTGTATCTGAACTTATTGCTGCCGCAGGCGGTGTTCGTGAAGATGCTTTCTTGAACAGAGCTGTTCTGCATCATAGAAATCCCGACAATACAATCGAGGCAAAGTCAGTAGATGTAAACGGTATAATCAACGGAACAACTGCCGATGTCGTATTGCGTAACAATGATGTACTGTTCATTCCAAGCGAAAGCGACATGAAGGGCAACCAGACTGTGACAGTCGGTGGAGAGGTTAATTTTCCGGGTGTGTATAAATTTGCCGAGAATACGACAATAGAGGATATTATTCTGCAGGCCGGCGGTTTGACACGTGCCGCATCAAAAGCGAAGGTTGATGTATATCGTCAGCTCCATGATCCAATGGCTTTGGAAGAGGCAGAAACAACTGCCGAGACATTCTGCTTTGAAATAAAGGACGGCTTTGTGGTTGACGGCGAGAACAATTTTGTATTAATGCCTTTTGACGAGGTCTTTGTTCGTCGCAGTCCGTATCATAGAGAAATTCAGAATGTTGAGATAAAGGGTGCAGTCAATTTTGAGGGTGAATATGCTCTATCATCAAAGAATTACAGAATAAGTGACCTTGTAAATGCTGCAGGAGGCCTTTCTAATCAGGCTTATGCAAAAGGTGCTTATCTTTTCCGCGAAATAACAGAGGAAGAGCTTGTTCAGCGCGATTTGCTCCAGACTCTTTCTCACGTTGAACTGTACGAGGAAATTCTACGTAACGACAGAAGTACAAACATGGCTGTGCTTGATTCTTTGTATAAGACAAAAATCAATGCCGGCAACATGTATCCTGTGGCAATAGACCTTGAGAAGGCTGTGAAAGAACCAGGCAGCCATCACGATATAATACTTCGTGCCGGTGATGTCATCACAGTTCCTGAATACACCTCTACAATAAAAATCAGAGGTGAAGTGAAGTATCCTACAACTGTCAACTGGCAGAAAGGCAAGTCTTTGCGTTATTACATTGACCATGCAGGTGGCTTTGGCAATATGGCAAAGAAAAGAGGTGTTTATGTAATTAACATGAACGGAACAGTCAAAAAGATATCAAGATGTTCAAAGAAGGCTATACAACCGGGTAGCGAAATTGTAATTCCACGTAAGTCTGCCCGTAAAATGAGTACATCGGAAATTATGGCTATCGGAACATCGGCAATCTCATTGTCAACAATGATTGTGACACTTGTGAATTTGATAGATAAAGATTAATCAGGGTATATAGAAAATGGAAGAAACTAAGAATAAGAAAAATATAGAAACAGATTTTATCGGGCTTTTGCTTTTACTTTGGAATAAGCGTAAGCTTCTTATTAAGAACTGTTTTATTGGTGGCGTTTTGTCAATTATTATTGCTTTCAGCATCCCTAAGGAATATACATCAACAGTGATTCTTGCACCGGAGAACTCTTCAGGTACAAGTATCTCCGGCAGTATAGGCGCTTTGGCATCAATGGCCGGTTTCAGCCTTGATGGGCTTACTGGTGGTGAGGATGCATTGTATCCCGAACTGTACCCACAGATAGTGTCATCAACACCATTTTTATGCGATTTGATGAATTTACAGGTTGAAACAAAGGATGGCGAATTAAAGACAACCTTGTACAACTATTTGGATGAATATGCAAAAATGCCTTGGTGGAGTTATATCGTAACGGTGCCAGTCAAGAAACTTAAAGAACTATTTGATGAAAGTGCCTCTGATACAATTGTTCCAAAAGCTACTGATATGAATTTGACACGTAAGCAATTTCTTATGTTGGAATCGTTGGCCGATAGGATTGAAGTAATGGTCGATAAGGGTAATTCTGTCATAACATTGGATGTAACAATGCAGGACCCTAAAGTGTCGGCTTATGTGGCAAGTGTTGTTGCTGATAATCTTCAGGAACACATTGGTTTATACCGTTCGGCAAAGGCACGTAAGGACTTGGCCTATATAGAAACATTGTATAAGGATGCACAGGAGAAATATTACACAGCACAACAGGAATATGCCAAATATCTTGATCAGCACCAAGGCGTGGTGAAAATGTTGTATCAGATAGAATTGGAACGTTTGGCAAACGAACAGGAACTTACATTTAATGTGTATAATCAGATAGCTCAGCAACTTGAAATGGCACGTGCAAAGGTGTCGGAAAGTATTCCTGTATGTGTAATGATGCAACCGGCTATAATACCTATCAAGGCTTCTTCTCCAAAGAAAATAATGATGGGCTTGTTGTTCGTTTTCTTGGCTTTCTTTGGAACATCAGCCTGGATAATCATAAAAGAACGTATTATAGGTGTAAGGAACTTGGCAAAAGTGTAATGCCTGGTCAATCACAAGAACTGGATGGGTGATATTCAAGACATACTGATACTGCTATCATTCCTGTTGGAGGTTGCTGTGCTTTTTTATTTGGAGATGAAAGCATGGAAATCTTTATATACACCACTTGTCTTCTTGATGTTACCATATACTATTGTGCTGCTGATTACAATAGCTATATCCGGCAATTATGGTTTTGTTGATTTCTATTATCCCAGTATCCTGTTCTGGAGTGCAGGACTCCTGATATTTGCAATTCCGAGCTATGTTTTGGCTTATATACTGCAAAAACATAATTGTCCTCTTGAAAGCAAACTGCATGAAACCCGAATGCCCAAAATCCTGGTTTATATTGCGACAATTATAATCCTCTTGTTTGCATATCGGTTGAAGTCGGTTCTCGGAGGCGAATTCGCTATCGGATCAGAAGATTTTGGTGAAGAATTCTGTGGAGTTGGATTATGGGGACATCTACGACTCTTGTTGTTGCCGATATTGATGATGGCAATATATTTTCTTGATAAGAACAGCAGGTGGTTGTGGTTCATAATAATCCCAATGTTTATTGTTGCACTTTTGTATCAAGTCTTGGGATGGGTTGTAATCCCATGCCTCGCCGCCATCTCACTCAGACTATATACCGGTAAAACTAAACTGCGACTCTCTTTGTTGCTTTATGTTCTTTTGGGCGTTGCAATTGTTTTTATGGGCTCGTATGTAATGGTTCTGGTTATAGCAGGCGACACTGAACTGAATAATGAGGTCTTCTCATTCATCTTCAGGAATTTTGTCCACTATCTCACCAGTGGCACGTTAGGTTTTAGTGTAGATATGCAACAAGGATTTCCAGACAAGGGCGTTTTTGACATAGTGATTGCCCAATTTGTAAATATCGGAAAACTCATCTCTGGTGATGGCGAGATGTTGAGTGCACTTAATCAATTGTTCTATAATACAGGTGTCAATTGGACAAATGTCAGAACTCTTTTCGGAACAGTTTTTATCAATTCAGGATATCTGATTTTTGCGATATTCGTCTTTGTACTGAGCTGTATAATGTATTTGTTGAAGCTTGCTACCATACGATATAATAATGTTTTTGTTTACATTATCTATTTCTTTGAATGTGGTCTGCTGTTTATGGGATGGTTCGATTCCTATTTTGCAAGCCTTTCCATTATAGAGATTCCTATATGGTCGTTGGTTCTACTGCTGTTGTGTAGAATGTGTAGTCCAATGATCGAAAACAAAACCTTGATAGATGCGACTGAAAAGATACAGACAGGTAATTGAGAATTTCTTTTCGCTTTCTATTCTGAACGCGTTGAATGTGTTGTTGCCATTGGTGACATTGCCCTATATCTTGCATGTAGTGGGAAAGGCCAACTATGGTGCCTATTCTTATGTATATACAGTATTGCAATATGTGATAATGTTCAGTACATACGGATTCAACTTTTCTGCAACAAAACAGATATCGCAATGTCGTGATGACAAAGAGGCTGTTTCGCGTATATATAATGCAGTAATAGCCTGCAAGGGTGTTATTGCAATTCTTTTGTCTGCCATTCTTTTTTTCTCATCCCGCATAGTCTTTAAGGATGAGGCCGGGCAGCATATGTTCCTGTATGGCCTGGGAATGGTAGTCGGTGATATCTTTACACCAGTATGGCTCTTTCAAGGCATGGAAAAGATGAAGTATATGACTCTGGTAAATGCTTCTTCAAAAGTGATGTTTACCGTGCTTATATTTATAGTCGTACGTGAACGGGATGATTTCGGTCTGCTTATCCTGCTGAATTCATTCGGCTATCTGTTGGCAGGTCTGTTGAGTCTGATATTGGTCTATCGTCAGTTCCATATCCGCTTTTGTCGTACAACTATCAAAGAACTACTCTTTCAAATAAAGGAGGGTGGAGCAGTCTTTGGTTCGACATTCGGTATGAACCTGTACCGTAATGCAAATGTGATTATTCTGAAGCAATTCGTTTCGGACGATCTGGTAGGTATATATTCTGCTGCTGAAAAAGTAATAAAAGGTTTCCAGTCGCTTATCTCTCCTGCCGCACAGGCCCTGTTCCCTCATCTAAGCCTACGCTTTAAGGGTAAAACCGTAAAGGATAATGTAAAACTGTTGCGTAAGATATCCATACCGTTTACGGCTGTTGTTGTAGCGGTGACGGTTGGGGTTTATCTGTTTGCCCCGATGATTTCAAATATTCTGTGCGGTAAGGAATTTGTTGCTTGTGTACCACTTATCCGCATAATGACATTGGTGATTCTGTTTGGCGAAATAAACTATCTGCTCGGTATTGTCGGCCTTATTAATATGGACGGACAACGCTATTTCTTCCGTTCGGTCTTGATTACCGGAATCTTTAGCGTGGTGTTCATGTTGCTGATGACTCCATGTCATGGAGTTTACGCAGCGGCCTGGGCAATGTCGATGTCCGAGATACTGTTGTTTATGTTGTGCCTATTGAGTCTATATCGGATAAATAAAAGGAAATGAGAGCTATCCCAAAATGGAAGATTCTCTTATGTGAATCTTCCTTGCGGTAGCTGGACAGGAAAAAGGATTTATAGTTTATAATGTAAGTATGACGGCGATAATAATACTTAATTGGAACGGTGCCAATGATACACTTGCGTGTCTGGAGTCTCTAGCTAAGGCTGAAGGGGATTTCCGTACCTATGTCGTAGATAATGGTTCATCTGACGACTCGTTGCAACGTATCGAGGCGTGGCTTGGAACACATCCTACGTTTGATGGCCGCTTGATTCCTTTGGACAGGAACTATGGGTTTGCATGCGGTAACAACAAGGGTATTGCTGTCGCACGTGAAGATAATCCAGATTATTATCTGTTGCTTAATAATGATACAGAGGTAACACCTGATTTTTTGGTTCGCCTTCAGGAATTTGCTATAGCTCATCAGGAATACAAAGTGCTGACTCCAAAGATAAATTATTTCTTTGACAAGCATAAAATATGGAATTGTGGAGGAAGGCTGTTTTTTGGTTTCCGCAAGTATTTTTATGCCGGTTCTTATGATTCTGAAGTTAAAGAAAACGGATACATCAATATATCTTTTGTTACCGGGTGTGCGTTATTCTTTTCTCAGGAAATGTTGGGTGGTGAAGACGGTATTTTTACAGAACGTTTCTTTTTTGGTGAAGAGGATTTTGATTTTTCGATGAGAATGAAAAAGAATCGACAGAAGATGGCTTGCGTATTGAATGCGCTTATTTATCACAAGGTCGGTGCTTCTATAAATCGTGTTTTATATGCTCCTAAAATCTATTTATACTATCTGAACCGTTTTATCAATATACGTTTGAATTTGGGGAAAATTAAATATCTCTTTTGGACGATGTTGAATATCCCATTGCTGATGTATTATTTCCATAAATCAACTGGAAGTGCTAAACTTACATATAAATTAGTGAGAAATCTTTTGAAGGATGCAAGGAGAAAAGATCGTGTCACATATGATGATTTTAAGAATTTATTGTTAGAAAAGAGTTATTTTGATTTTGAGATATGAAATATATACGAATTTTGTCATCATATATATTAGGTCTTTTATATACAGCTCTGATGCTTGTTTTACCAAAGAAACCTTTAAGACATGTTGAAGATGCTGCAAAGCCTTGTTTGGTCGTTACATTTACAAGCTACGGCAGGCGTGTCAAAAAAACGGTCATTCACGTGCTAAGATCCTTATTGTTACAGAGCTATAGACCTGATAGAATTATATTATGGCTCGACAATTCTAATTTTTCATCAGATAATGTGCCATCAAATCTCGCAAAATTCTGTCGTAAATATGGTGTTGAAATACGTTTTTGTGACGATATACGTTCCTACAAAAAGCTTGTTCCGGCTTTAGAACTCTGCCCGAATGATATTTTGGTTACCGTTGACGACGATATTGTTTATAAACGTGGCTTCCTGAAGTGTTTATATGATGCACATTTAAAGTATCCCAACCATGTCCTTTCGACGTTGGCCCATTGTCCTGTAGTTGAAGATAAACAATTCCTTCCATATAAGAATTGGAAACATAATATAACAAGAATGGGAAATGAAAAAGTATTCCCTTTGGGCTGTGGTGGAATATTGTATCCTCCAGCTTCCTTATACAAGGATGTCGTATGTAAGGACTTGTTTATGAAATTTGCACCACAAGCTGATGATGTGTGGTTCTGGGCTATGGCAGTTATGGCCGGAACAAAACACCGCTTGGTGGACTTTGGCTATTCTTTCTATCACATAGATTTATTGTATCAGAAACTTCATAAGGGCTCTTCATTGATGTCATCTAATCTGCATGAGGATTGTAATGATGTGCAAATAAAGAGGGTAATGGAATATTATGATGTTCTGTTTGATAAATGGTCGGAACAAATTTGATATATCAGTATTTACGCAACACAATTCTTGTTCTCTCGGAATTCAGTATCAATGATTTGCTGTCCAACCTTTCAACAAGGAATGTGTTGAATTCTTCGTGTAAGCCGAACTTTTCAAGTTGTGACAGTGGCGTCTGTTTCCCATTCTCCAGGTAAATTCTAAAATCTGTCATTATAATAGAATCGTTCTCGTAGGTAAAGTATGCTATGTGATTCTCTTTCATCTGTCCCTCGGGTATATCGGGCGAAACGTATGAAATCAGCACCAAATCACGCTGGAACGAATAATAGATGTCGCCTTCGCATTCGGTTATATCGCCACTCTGCTTGTTCTCGATGCTTGTTACTTGCCAGAAACCATCCAAATCGCCATGAATGAGATAGCTCTCGCACGATGCAAGCATAATTGTGAGTAATACGAGTGTTTTGTATATGTATTTCTTCATCTTCTGATTCATTTTTTTGTTTGTTACATACGCAATCTGTAAAAAGCGCCTTACTTTTTACTTAACCAACCTCGTCTGCAAATGGTGAACTGTCCACCAATGTTGTTGCCGATAAGTTTACTGTGGTCGTATGCTATGGTTGCTGTAAATATCCAGCCATTCAATCTCTTCGGAGCGAAATTGATTTCCGCCATTGTACTTAATTGTGCAAGTGGGGTAGGGAGAGGGTCTTCGTATGACCCCCAATACCTGGTCCAAGAGGCCATTATGCGATAAGTGAGTTGCTCAATAGGCTTTCCGTCAATACCGATGTGATGTGAACGTAAGCGCGAGTATGGCATGCTCATATTGGGCTGCTCGTTATATAATGGAGATAAGAAGTGGGGGTTACACATTGCCATTCCCCAGTGTTGCCACGATTGGTAATAGCTGTGTGTGTAATACCAATCCTTACCACCGGCTTGTCCCATCATATCACCTGTGGGGTTCTGGAGTATCGGGCCACTTTGCTCACGTGAAGTGATATATTCATACACAATGGTATTGACAATTCTGTTCTTTGGAATAGTTACCTCCAAACCAAAGAGTCCGTCTTTCCAAGGGTGGTAGGTAATCCATGTTTTCTTTCCTTCGCGGTTGTAGTGGTAGTCTAATCCGAACAGGCCGGAATGGTCTTCATAGTAATGCTCGTAGTAGGCTCTTATACTCCATTTGTCAGTCTGGTAATTCAGCGCAAAATGCCAGCTGCCGAGAACATTGCCATTGACATTTGTCTGGTCCATTTCGGTCGATTCGCTACCACCAGCCAAAGGAATAAATGCCTTGAAGTATTCCTTATATGAATGTGGAAGGTCGTGGATCAAACTGTCGCCTTCGGCACGCTTCTCCCAAACTTGTCCGCCAAATTGGGTATACATCTCCAATCCGGCTTCTACCGATACGGGTGTCTTTGCCTTATTGCCAATTTTGATGAATCCGCTTTTCTCATGGAACAGCACATTCTTTATGTATCTGCTTCTCAATGCGGCATTCTTCATGTGTGCGTGTTGGAATCCTCCATCGGTTTGCCATCCGTAGCTTAGGTGTCCTTTCACATGCAGCCACCCTTTGAACAACCAGTTGATAGGGGTGTACTCATTGATGCCGAAGCGAATCTGCGGAATGGGACGTGCGTTTGGTGAGAAGGTCAAGCCACCGCCACTCAAAGTCTTGTGTTTGCCTTCGGACCACCTCTCTTTTATGCCGAAGCTCAATTCCCAACAGTTGTATTTTATGTCGGCATAAAGTTGTTGAATGTGAAATGGCGATGTGTAGTTCCATGCTCCGGCAAATTCTGCTCCATAAGCCCAGGTGAACCCTCTTTTCTTGTCAAAGTCGCGAAATACTCCGGCACTAAGGTTGCCGTTGTAATTTTCCAACGATGACAAGCCATGCCTGTTGCTTACCAACCAGAAAGGGGCATGCTTCCCTTTTGATACGACAACATCGGTCTGTACTTCGTATCTTATTTTGCCCCATTCGCTCTTTTGTGCTTGTACCGGCAGTACAAACAGCAGTATGGGCAGTATCAATTTTAAGGTAAGGCTCATGCGATTGGGGCTTTGTTTGTGTGGATTATCTTACCACCTTTTTGCCGTTAATAATATAAACACCTCTTTGCATTTTTGTTACACGACGGCCTTGCAAATCGTATATGATTGTCTCTTGAACATTGTCACTTGCTTGTGGTAGCAATATGCCGGTAGCATCGTCCGGTTCTATCACTTCAAGCTTTTGATATCTCAATGCAAAGCTTTGTATTGCCATACATGATTGACCGCTCATATTTACCAAAAGACCAAGGCTGACTGTTGAATTCTCCAATAGATAGAACTCTAAAATGTTGTTGCCCTGTCCTTTTGGAACCATCGCCTTGTAAGCAATACTTTCCTTCAAATCATCGTTTATCGGCAACGTTTCTCCGAGTGCAGCAACCATATAACTGCCTCCACATGTTCCTTCATAAGTGTTGTCATATGTTACTTCAAAATAGTAATATCCGGCAGGTAGTTCTATTGTCTGATAAACCTTGTGGTTGGATAATGTCGTAGCAAAGTTATCCCACCCGGTAGTTACTGTAAAACAGTAATTCTTTTCGGTATCCACATGTGCTCCGGTTATGGTGTTTCCTGAAACCATCGTGTTTTCAAGAGTCCAATCCTTTAATGCAAATGTACGTGTTGATAGAGCTGGATTAACGCATTCATTGGAGTTGTATTGGAAATTGGCTCTGTAATTCTTAAGATAGGTTGCCGAAACATCGCTACTCTGTTTTCCTGCGAAGTTTAGAGAGAACACGCCTTTTGACAATCCCCATGCATCACCGTCAGGGCCAAAATTGTTTCGGATACCATGATTCCCGTTTAATGTTGCATCCTGTACGTTTCCGCCGGTTTGATTAAACTGATAGTATATCAACAAACCGTCAGACTGTACATTGCTTAATGGCGCATTTACAATTGAGCGCAGTTTTAGTCTGCTAAGCACTATGTTCCACACGCGGAATTCGTCGATAGAGCCGCAGAACGGAGCGGATGTACCACCAATGTTGAACGAATTCATTTCCGGTACAGAGTTTACCGTATGTGTTTTTGATGAAAAGACCTCTGCGTCGCGGTAAAATTTTACAGTTCCTGCGTTATATGTGACAGCATAGTGATGCCACTCATCTGGTATTACGTAATCGGCTGCACTCATAACCACTTCATCACCAATGAAAAGGCTCATACTCTTGTCGCTGTTTGTCCTTAATATCATTGTTGACTCGCTGTCGCCTATTCCATTACATGAACTTGTAGGCCATGCCGCATTCATCCACCAATCGATTGTGAATGTCTCCTCTCCCGGCTCAAACGGTACATCTGTTGTAGTTATAGAGCCTGAACCGTTACCGAAGTTAAGTCCGTTCTTACTGTCGGCATTGCATACGATAAGAGCACGTTCACGTGTCAATTTACTCTTGCCCTCTCCGTTGGCAACGTTCAATGTAACATCATATACTCCCGGTTCATTCAAAACCATAGTCGTATCACTTGCAAAAACAAGATATTTGAGTTCGTTGCTTCCCAATATCCAAGACCATTCCAATGGATTGTAAAGAGATTCATCTGTCAAGTCAAATGCTTCGCCTTTCAGTACAACTGCCGGAGAAATGTTGAATGAGGCTTTGGGAGCAACTTCCATAATAGTTATGGTTTTTGAAGATGTCTTCTTTTTGCCATCAGGTGCGGTAACTGTAAGTTCAACGGTGTAATCTCCATAATCACTATAAACAGTTCCGACACTTGTCGCCTTGAGGTATTCTTTTTCTGCTCCCGGAAGATTCCACTCATATATATATCCCGGAGTTGGGTTATTTGCAAGGAATGATACTCGTTCTCCCGCAGGAATGATATCTGCTGTCATAATGAACGATGCATCAATTTCGGGTGTGGCAAGAACTTCAACATTGTATGTCGCGGTTGCGACTTCTCCACCGGTTGCTGTGGCTTTAACCTCAATTGTGTATGTACCGGCTGTCGGGAATGTGACAGAAGGACTTGCGGTTGAAAGTCCGGCGATACCGGCATTTGCAACAGTCCATTCCAATTTGTTTACCGATGAGTTGTATGTTGCTGTAAAATCAACGGGTATTCCTGCAAAAATGTCATCTTGCGGAGCATTGATGCTTACGGTTGGGGCATCTTTCGATGTTCCCAAAGTCGGTAAATTATTACTTACAATGCTGTATTGATTATTTAAGAATGTTGCATGGTTTCCTCCGACGCAATCTCTAAGGCGCTCAATACCGTCAGCACCGGTAATCATGTCACCTTTGAAATATGCCAATAAGTTATTTGGTAGTACATAACCAGAGTATTCTATATTCTTGGCTGCATTTATCTGCTCTTGGGTAAGCGCTTTGTTCCAGATGCGTATTTCATCATATACGGCATTCTGCTCGTGGTAGCTGCTGGAAGAAAAGACCAGATCGCCAAAACCGCCTATTCCGCTATATTCCGATGATTCTACATTGCCTTTCTCAACACCGTTTACATATAATTTAATTTTGTTGTTATCCACAACTACGGCAACATGTGCCCATTGTCCAACATTCAGGACATTATATTTTGTTTCGCAAAGATGGTCGTTGGCATAGTTCCAACCAAATTGAATACTTCCACCCCAACCGGAATGAAACATGAAACCATTTCCCCAGCCCGGGCCAAAGCTTTGATTGTAGTACTCTAAAATAGTTGGCTTAATCCAATATTCGATTGTCGCTTGTTGGAACTTTGTGTTGAAAACGTTAGGAATAGAAAAACCGGAATAGTTAAAATTAACGCCCTTGTTTGGTGTTTGTGTGCTTACAGGAAGAATAACTTTTGTGATTGTTGACTCATTCCCGTCTGCATATACGGCACTTACACCGTACTCTCCCGATGTAGCAACATTCTCCGGTGTGTATGTACTTTTGTTTGCCGGAACATTTGCTATTAATGTTCCATCGAAATATATATTATACGATTCGACTGTATTCGAAGAACGTACAGGGGGCTGCCAGCTTAAACGGCTGTCGGCAAAAGATACATTTTGCGGTGCATAGTAGCTACTGCCATTTACGACAACTGAAATTATAGTCCTGTTGCCGTTTGTTTTTATTCTGACTCCGTTCTCTCCCAGATCAAATGGAGTTTCTATACCTTCTTTGTCATACTCATAATCAATGATAGAGGCTTTATGTATTTTCCCGCTTCCTTGTGCCCAAGACCTCTGTTCTATAATGAAAAAGTATTTGAGAGGCTTGTTTTTGTCATAATTGGCAGAAAGGTCGGTCAAGTCATATCCGAACTCCATGGGCTCTGAGTGTAATTCACCATCGGCCCAACGTCCCAACATGGGGACTTTAGGAGCAGGGTTGCTGTTGCCGTAGTTTCCATCTCCTGCATATGTGAAGTGTACAAACGGAATTGTTGCGTCTGGCTCTTCCGCATTGATGTCGTCACTTATACCTGCCACAAGTGCAATCTCGCTGCGTCGTGTATATTCCATCTCTAATTTTATCGTACGCAATGGTCTGTAGTCCTTGCGTACATGATAGACTTCAGGTGCCCAAAATTCGCCCTTGAAGCCATACCCTCCGGAATCTGTCTTGCGAAAAGCTGGTCCTGCATAGGCATAAGGGCAATAAATAAATCCGTTGTTACACCATTCACCCCATGAATTTACGATAATCCATGCTCCTCGCTCATCCTTGTCTGCTTCACCAAATTTTCCGTTGTTGTCAAGGTCGAACTCTATGCGGTCATCATAACCGACAATGGTAAGTGCATGGTCAACAGTCTCGCCCCATCGTTGCACATAGTACTTATTGGTAACGCCTATCTTGTCGTTTACATCGGTGCTTTTTATTTTAGCCCATTCACCGCCTGAAGCAACACCTATACCGCATATACCTCCACTCTTGAAAGAATCGTCACCGTTGTGGTTCCATAGCCAATTCTTTACAGCTTCGCGTCCCTCTTCTGTTCCAAGTGTTTTTGGAAAATTTGTAGGCTTTAGCATGCGGTTATGCATTGCTTCATACCATTTGTCATATCCCTGCATCCAACCGAAATCGTTGTCGCTTTCAGCCTGATTGCCGAATAGTGAAGAATATGTCTGTCCTCCGTATGTAGCAGCAGACGGCACACCTACACTCTGGACAAAATGGTCTTTACCTTGGCTACCTGGTGAATTTGTGTGCAGCCAGACAAAGTGAGAAGGGTAGTAGTTCTCTGCTTTTGAACCGTCTAAATCGCGATAAGCAGCCAGCTCATAGCTGAACATGTAACATATTCGTGATGCAGAACCGCAAGAACCTCCGTCCTGGTTGAATACAGGTGGAAAATGGCGTGTCTCGGCATTGTTGACATATTCCGGTCGTTTTGCAGCGTTTGCCGAACGTGTGTTGATACCTCCCATTGGTTTCATCAAGGAGTAGTCGGGATTAATCTCACTGCTGTAATCGGGGTATTTGCTGCGATCTACCTCTACGGCAACTTGCGCCGGAGATATTGACGGACAAACAAAAGCCAATGCCAAAAGAATGTTTACAATACGGAGTCTCATAATATCGTTTTTTATTTTTTGCGATTTGTAAAAACAGTGCAGTACACTTTTTCCCAAATTAATGAAAGTGTTTCTAAAAGCAAAAGTAATATTTGTTTTTTTATATATAAAGAGGTATAAATAACTTTTTGTAAAAAAAGTGAAGTAAAAAAATAAAGAGTGTGTCATTTTTTCTTAATTTAGCGGAAATTATGGTTAAAGTCTAAAAAAGAAGCTTTTATGAAAGCATGTTTCATGGGGTTGGGATACATAGGTCTGCCTACTGCAATTATAGTAGCCAAGCATGGCGTAGAGGTCGTAGGAGTCGATGTAAACCAAAGTGTTGTTGATAAGACAAATTCGGGTAATCTTCATGTTGTAGAAGATGGCCTCGAGGATTTGTTACGCGAGGTAATAGCTTCGGGAAATTTCAAGGCTTATACACGTCCGCAAGAGGCTGATGCCTATTTTATTGTAGTTCCCACCCCTTTCAAAGGTGAGCATGAACCGGATATCTCTTTTGTGGAAGCGGCAACAAGAATGGTGCTTCCCTTATTGAAAGCTGGCGACCTATATGTCATAGAATCCACTTCACCGGTTGGTACAACCGAGAAGATGGCAAATCTGATATTCAATGAGCGACCTGAGCTCAAAGGTAATATACATATAGCATATTGTCCTGAGCGTGTGTTGCCGGGAAATATAATCTACGAACTTGTGAACAACGACCGTGTCATAGGTGGTATAGATGAGGCTTCTACCGAAAAAGCTAAGGAGTTCTATTCTACTTTTGTCAAAGGAGAATTGCACTCAACCAATTGCCGTACGGCCGAAATGTGCAAGCTTACCGAGAACGCTTCTCGCGATGTGCAGATAGCCTTTGCAAATGAACTGTCGTTGATTTGTGACAAGGCCGGCATAAATGTGTGGGAACTCATAGAACTTGCAAACAAGCATCCGCGTGTCAATATCTTGCAGCCGGGTTGTGGAGTGGGAGGTCACTGTATTGCCGTTGACCCATATTTTATATCTTCGGCCTATCCTTCGGAGTCGCGTATTATATCTGAGGCTCGTGAGGTCAATAATTACAAAGCCGAGTGGTGTGCTGAAAAGGTGCGTAGAGTAATGCTTGAATTTGAACTTGAAAATCATCGTGCGCCGGTTGTGGCAATGATGGGCTTGGCTTTCAAACCCAATATTGACGATTTGCGTGAATCACCTGCCAAATCAATTGCATCGCGTGTTTTGCAGTCGTGCAACAATGATAATGTGATGGTCGTTGAGCCGAACATAAAGGAACATAATGTTTTTAAGTTGACAAATTACAGAACAGCATACGAAACTGCCGATATTGCCGTTTTCTTGGTAAACCATCGTGAGTTTGCAGAACTGGACTATCGTACCGATATCCGAATTATCGATTTCTGCGGAGTCTTTAAGAAATGAGAATTGTGAATTTGGCTGTGTTGTGATTTCATGAAAGTACTTGTCGTTTCGTATTATTATGAACCGGAACTTGGTGCTGCTCCGAGCCGTATGACAAACCTTGTAAAAGGGTTGAAGGCTTCGGGCGTGGAAGTCGACGTACTTACATCTTTTCCAAATTATCCTAAAGGCCGTATTTTTGACGGTTATCGCAGGCGTTTTTCAATAAAAGAAACGGTTGATGGCGTAAATGTGTATCGCTATTGGACATACGCTACCGTATCGAGGAATCCAATTAAACGTGTTCTTGCAATGACGTCATACGCGGTTTCCATGTGGGCTTTCGCGTTCAAGCGTAAACTTATAAAAGGGTATGACCGTGTAATCGTGCAATCTCCTCCCATTATGGTTTCCGCCTCGGCCGTACTGCTCTTTAAGAAACTTTTCGGGAAAAATACAATCCTTAATGTGTCCGATTTATGGCCGGGCTCTGCTGTGGAACTCGGTTTTGTACGCAAAGGGAGTCTGTACTTTAAGGTGCTTTCCTCTTTGGAGCGTTTTATATACAGGAATGCCAATTCCGTTATGGGACAGTCCCAGGAGATTGTAGAACATGTCTGTGATATGTTCCCCGATAAGCGTACATTCTTGTATCGTAATCTTCAACCGCTTGACGGAACTCCACTTCCTGTGCGTAAAAGGAATGAACGGCTGAAAATTGTGTATGCCGGCCTTTTTGGGGTGGCTCAAGATATGCTTTCTTTGCTGAAATCGGTTGATTTCAAAGCGCTTGGTGTCGAAATGCATTTGTATGGAGGTGGTAATCAGATGGACGATGTT
Source organism: Bacteroidaceae bacterium (assembly GCA_017647225.1). Taxonomy (GTDB): domain Bacteria; phylum Bacteroidota; class Bacteroidia; order Bacteroidales; family Bacteroidaceae; genus HGM04593. Next base: position 33,037 of record JAGCLA010000002.1, read on the forward strand.
CTTGCCTATGTAAATGAGGGTGATAAGAATATATGGTATCATGGTTATGTCTCCAAGCAGGAAATGAATGAGGAACTTAAAAAATATGACTTGTCAGTCATTCCTCTTGCCGCACCTATCTATGGCGCAGTTCCTTCAAAAATTTTCGATCTTTTGCCGGCGGGTATCCCTATACTTTTCAGCGGTGAGGGTGAGGGAGCGCGAATTGTCGAGCAATTCGGTTTAGGACTTGTTTCAAGACATGGAGATTATGAAACCTTGGAGCGCAATATAAAGACATTTGCCGAAATGTCGCTTGATGAATACTTCAAGTATTCAACCAATTGTCTTGGTGCGGCATCCGATTCTTTTTCTTTCTCAAGGCAGATGGAGCGTTTTTGCGAGTTCTTGAACAAATGAGTTTTTCTTAATATTGCCGTTTTTTTGTTTTTTTTACACTGTTAGTAAAAACCTTTCGTTCAAATTGCATACCTTTGCGTGGTAAATATAATATATGATATATGGCAAGGTTATTGGCAATTGACTATGGAAAAAAAAGAACGGGGTTGGCTGTTACCGATGAGTTGCAACTCATTGCGAATGGTCTGACAACGGTGCCTACCGCCACACTTGTCGATTTTATCCTTGATTATGTAGCTAAAGAGCCTGTTGAGCGTATAATCGTTGGCTTGCCTAAACAGATGAACAATCAGCCTTCGGAAAACATGTGCCGTATCAGACCATTTGTCGGACGTTTGCGTAATCTGCTACCTGAAATTCCTGTTGAATATCACGATGAGCGTTTTACATCGGTACTTGCGCACCAGGCGATACTCGCTTCGGGTATAGGAAAGATGGCGCGTCGCAATAAGGAACTTGTCGATGAAATCAGTGCTACCATAATTCTGCAGTCATATATGGAAAGCCGCAGAATGTCATGTAAAGAATAATTTAAACAAAAATATAATGATACTACCTATTTATTTGTACGGTCAGCCCGTGTTGAAGAAGGTTGCAGAGGATATAACTCCCGATTATCCTCAGCTTTCAGAACTTATCGATAATATGTTTGAAACAATGCATAACGCCGAGGGTATTGGTCTTGCCGCTCCACAGATTGGTTTGGCCATTCGTCTGGTTGTTGTTGATCTTGATGTTCTTGCCGAGGATTATCCCGAATACAAAGAATTCCGCAAGGTCTATATCAATGCGCATATAATCGAAGGCTCTGATGAAACCGATTCTATGGAAGAGGGTTGTTTGAGTCTTCCCGGCATACATGAGAAGGTAACCCGTCCTTCACGCATACATGTCAAATATCTTGATGAGAATTTCGTGGAACATGACGAATGGGTTGACGGTTTTCTTGCGCGTGTGATGCAGCATGAATTTGACCACCTCGAAGGTAAGGTGTTCTCGGACCGTCTGTCACCTCTTCGCCGTCAGATGAATAAGAACAAACTCTTGAACCTTGCCAAAGGAAAAGCAAGTTGTGCTTATAAGACAAAGCGCGTGCTTCGATGAAAATAGCAAAAGCGGTAGTTCTGCACTTTTTGCTGTCATTGTCGTTACTCTGCAATGCCCAGCTTAATACAGCGAGAATGATGGAAATAGGGCGCAACGCGCTCTATTTTGAGGACTATGTGCTTTCTATACAATACTTCAATCAGGTAATAGATTCTAAACCTTACCTGCATGAGCCATATTTTTTTCGTGGCTTAGCAAAGTTCTATCTCGACGACTTTGTAGGTGCTGATGAGGATTTCTCGGTTGCCATTGCAAAGAATCCATATATAGCGCAGTGTTACCAATTGCGTGGAATGTGTCGTGCAAGAATGGATAGTACGGTTTTGGCCGAGCGCGACTTCAGAATGGCAATAAAATACGACCCCCAGAATCCTAATCTGTGGCAGAATCTTAGTGTGCTTGCCATGCAGGAGAATGATTGGGATAAGGCATCGCAGGTGGTCGATTCGTTACTCCTCTTTTCTCCGCGTAACAGCGGAGCGTATATGTTGCGCTCAAGAATCTCTCTTAATCTTGGCGATACCCTGCATGCTCTTTCTATGGCGGAAAAGGCGGTGGTAAATGATAAATTCTCAGCCGACGTGTATGATGCAAGGGCTATGGTCCATTACGAAATGGGAAATTACGAGTCGGCAGAGGCTGACCTTGACCGTGCCGTAGAACTGATGCCTGCGCGCAGCAATAGCTATATCAGTCGTGCTCTTGTCCGTTATCATCGGAATAACCTGCGTGGAGCAATGAACGATTACGATATGGCATTGTATGTCGAGCCGGGTAGCTTCTATGCCCATTACAATCGAGGATTGTTACGTATGAATGTCGGAGACGACAATCTTGCCATTGAGGATTTTGACAAGGTGCTGGATATTGACCCTGACAATACCATGGCGCGTTTCAACCGTGCCTTGTTGCGTGATGCTGTGGGTGATTATAAAGGAGCCATAGAAGACTATTCAAGGGTAATCGAAGATTATCCGAATTTTGAATATGCATATGCTTGTCGTGCCAAGTCGCGTCGTAAATATGGTGATAACAAGGGTGCCGATGCCGACGAGAAATGGCTTTTCAAACGTCAACTCGATATCTATAACAAAGGAATTGATGCTGTCAAAGAGGAGTATTCTGCCGAAAACGACAAGACTCGTAAGCGTTCCGATAGTAATGTGCGTAACTATAATAAAATGGTTGTGGCAGATGACGCATACTCTAAACAATACACGACAGAGTATCGCGGTAAGGTTCAGGACCGTAACGTCTTTGTCGAACTTGAACCGATATTTGTGCTTACATATTACAGGAACGATGGCGAACTCGAAACACTGCCGCATTATTGCAAACCGCTTGAGGAACTGAATAGTCAACTCAATACCTCGTTGCTTATCACTAATGACGAGCGTGCTTTATCTGCTAATGAGGCAGAACGTCGTTTTGACAATATAAATCTCTTGTCAAAAAGTATTGCTGACAATCCGGATGTTGCCAATGGCTTGCTGTTGCGTGCAATAGACTATTATCTCGTGCAGGATATGGAGACGGCAATGGCCGATTTGGATAAAGCAATCCTTCTGAACAACGCCTCGTGGGAACTCTATTTTATACGTTCTTTTGTGCGTTACAGGCTGCTTGAAACAGAACAGATGGGTGATGGCCATGACGGTATTCTGCTCAAGCAGGACAGCCGTTTGCCGAGTCTTGACTATCGTCTGGTAAAAGATGACCTTGACAGGGTGGTGGAACTGCAATCCGATTTTGTCTATGCTTATTTCAATCGTGCCAATGTGTCGGCCAAACTCAGCGATTTCAAGTCTGCAATCGTGGATTATTCAAGAGCTATAGAACTCAATGACCGCTTTGCCGAAGCATATTTTAATCGTGGTCTTGCACGTCTTTATACCGGTAATGCCGAAGTCGGTGTGGCCGACTTGAGCAAAGCCGGTGAGCTTGGTATCTTCCAGGCGTATAATGTCATTAAACGTTTTGCAGCAGTCGTCAAGTAAAATGCTTAAATAAAAATCTATTATAGCATTTTGCCACTTCTCTATTTTTCATTATCTTCGCACATTAAAGAGGCTAATAGCCTTTGTTTGAGTATAAATTAAAAAACTACAATATGATTAAAATTTCATTCAGTGGCGACATTCGTGAGTTTGCAGCCGAGGGTAAATCGTATATCGAAATAATTTCTTCGGTTGACCCTAAGTTGCTCAATAATTATGTCGCAGTAAAGGACGGTGAAAACGTTATCGACCTTCGTGATGTTCCTGCCGATGGCGCATGTGTGGAACTTGTGGGCATAGAGTCAAAGGAGGCTCTTCATGTTTTGCGTCATACCGCTACACATATTATGGCCGAGGCAGTAAAGCATCTCTTCCCAGAGGCTAAACTGACAATCGGTCCGGCTACAGAAACCGGCTTCTTCTATGACTTTGAGTGTGCACCTTTTACAAAGGAGAACTTGGAGGCCATAGAAAAGGAAATGAAGAAAATCATCAAGTCCAGCCCACGTATCGAGCGTCAGGTCGTTACACGCGAAGAGGCTATTGCTATGATGAAAGCAAAGAACGAGCCATACAAGCTTGAACTTATCGATGCAATTCCTGGTGATGACAGAATCACAATCTACTCGCAGGACGATTTTGCCGATTTGTGTATGGGACCTCACTTGTTGAATACCCGTCTAATTAAAGGCTTCAAGCTTTTGTCGACATCGACAGCATATTGGCGCGGTGACAAGAATAATGCTTCGCTTGCACGTATTTATGGTACAGCATTCTTTACCAAAGAGGATTGTGAGGCTTATCTTGCACACCTTGAGCATATCAAGAACATCGACCACAACAAAATCGGTCGTGAAATGGAACTCTTTACAACTGTTGATGTTATTGGTCAGGGATTGCCTTTGCTCATGCCTAAGGGCGCAAAAATCATTCAGACCTTGCAGCGTTGGATAGAGGACCTCGAAGACAATGAATGGGGCTATATCCGTACAAAGACTCCTCTTATGGCGAAGAGCGACTTGTATAAAATTTCAGGTCACTGGGATCATTACAAGGAGGGTATGTTTGTTCTCGGCGACGAGGAGAAGGATAAGGAGGTCTTTGCATTGCGTCCAATGACTTGTCCATTCCAGTATTATGTATATAAGGCAACACATCACTCTTATCGTGACTTGCCTTTGCGTTATAGCGAAACATCAACTCTTTTCCGTAACGAGGATTCAGGCGAGATGCACGGTTTGACACGTGTGCGTCAGTTCACGATCAGCGAGGGTCACCTTATTGTCCGTCCCGACCAGATGGTTGAGGAGTTCAAGAAGTGTCTTGCTCTTGCAAAGCATGTTATGGAAACTCTTGGTCTGCAGAACGATGTTACATACGTTCTTGCAAAATGGAATCCGGAAAACCGTGCCAAGTATATCGGCGATGCCGAGGTGTGGGAGGAAACGCAGGAGCATATCCGTCAGATGCTTAAGGAACTTGAGATTCCTTTTGTTGAGGAAGTCGGTGGTGCTGCATTCTATGGCCCAAAGGTCGATATCAATGCCAAGAATGTGTATGGCAAGGAAGATACAATGATTACGGTGCAGTGGGATGCTTTGTTGGCTGCACAGTTCGATATGTATTATGTCGATCAGAATGGCGAAAAGGTGCGTCCTTATATCATTCACCGTACAAGTATGGGTTGCTACGAGCGTACTCTTGCTTGGCTTATCGAAAAGTATGAGGGTAAATTCCCTACATGGCTTGCTCCTGAACAGGTGCGAATTCTGCCTATTTCTGAGAAATATGGCGATTATGCCGAAGAGGTAGCTAAGGAGTTGCGTAAGAACGGTGTGCTTGTGCATGTCGATAACCGCTCGGAGAAAATCGGTTACAAGATTCGCGAAGCACGTAACAATCGTGTACCTTACATGCTTGTTCTCGGTCAGCAGGAAGAGGAAAATCGTACTGTAGCAGTGCGTAGCCGTTATGCTGGTGATGAGGGTGTCAAGCCTGTTGCAGAATTCGTTTCGGCAATATGCGAAGAAATTCGTACACGTACAATTCGTAAAGAGGTAGTTGCCGAATAATGACCATAGAGTAAAAGTGGGACGCTGTTTCCCACTTTTTTTATTCTTTTTTGAAAAAAAAGGTCAAACCTCTTCGTAATGTGATAAATATGTGATACATTTGCAACCGATTTTGAAAAGTTATGCCCGTATGTGGGGTTTTAACCGTCAGAATTGGTAAATTAAAGAAAGGAACTTATATAATTAATGAAGAACGACAATCTGAAGAACCAGTATCGTGTAAACGAACAGATCCGTGCCAATGAGGTACGTATAGTAGGCGATGACATCGAGTCTGTGGTTATGCCCCTGCATAAGGCATTGGCTCTTGCCGAAGAAAAAGAGTTGGACCTTGTGGAAATATCTCCAACAGCCAACCCGCCCGTTTGCCGTTTGATTGAATACTCTAAGTTCCTTTATCAAATGAAAAAACGCCAGAAGGAACAGAAGGCAAAGCAGGTTAAGATTGATGTTAAGGAAATACGTTTCGGTCCTCAGACTGACGAACATGACTATAACTTCAAACTTAAGCATGCAATCAGTTTCTTGCAGGACGGCGATAAGGTAAAGGCTTACGTTTTCTTTAAGGGACGTTCAATTCTATTTAAGGAGCAGGGTGAGATATTGCTTCTCCGCTTTGCAAAAGACCTTGAGGAATATGGTAAGGTTGATATGATGCCGGTACTTGAAGGAAAGCGTATGACAATTATGATTTCAGCAAAGAAGGCAACTCCGGCTAAGAAAGAAAAGCCTGCAAAGCCTGCTGTTGAAAAGGTAAAAGAAGACTAAAAAAGCGAGTAGTGTTGGATAGTACGCTACCGATAATTGTTAACTAATAATTTTATAAAAAATGCCAAAAGTTAAGACTAACTCCGGTGCCAAAAAAAGATTCGCTCTTACCGGAACAGGTAAAATCAAAAGAAAGCATGCTTATCACAGTCACATCCTGACTAAGAAGACAAAGAAGCAGAAGAGAAACCTTGTACACTTTACAACTCTCGACCCTGCTAATGTTAAGAGTGTTAAGGAATTGTTGTCATTGCGTTAAGTATTGAATTATTAACCGAATGTATTAGCAAAAAAGTTCGCAAAACGGCGACGCTAACATTCAAAAGATTTTAAAACTATGCCAAGATCAGTAAATCACGTTGCTTCAAGAGCAAGAAGAAAGAAAATTTTAGGTTTGACCAGAGGTTACTTTGGTGCAAGAAAGAACGTATGGACCGTAGCTAAGAATACTTGGGAAAAAGGTTTGACATACGCATTCCGTGACCGTCGTAACAAGAAACGCGAATTCCGTGCACTATGGATTCAGCGTATCAATGCTGCGGCTCGTCTCGAGGGTATGTCTTATTCTCAGCTTATGGGTGCTTTGCACAAGGCTGGTATCGAGATTAACCGTAAGGTTC
>JAGCLA010000003.1 GCA_017647225.1 Bacteroidaceae bacterium
ACCATACTTGCTGTGAATGTAATTGATGGAATAACCATCTTCAAGCATATGCATATACTTTAGCAATGCTGAATGATCGTGTTTCTTACGCATAAAATAAACCCCAAAGTTTTTTGTCTAACTTTTGGGGTTCACTTCAATTTCGATGCTGACTGATTTTATTTATAAACTATTTCTTCAATGAAAAATTGAAACGTAATCCGCCTTCAGGACGATTTTCGGCACTGATTGTTCCACCATGGAACTGAACGGCATGCTTGACAATGGCAAGACCGAGTCCTGTACCTCCCTTTTGACGGGAACGTCCCTTATCCACTCTGTAGAATCTTTCGAACAGACGACCCAACTGTTTTTCTTCCACACCGCAGCCATCATCCTCAAAACGAATCCGACACTCATTTTCATCATTGGCAATGAGTGATATGTATATATTCTTACCCTCGGAATAAGATATTGCATTTTCAGTGAGATTACGGAATATAGAACCTATAAGCGAAGTATTACCTTCAATTATAACCTCTTCATTGAAATCGGCATGCAATGTCAGACGCTCATACTCCGGCATAATATCCAATTCTTCCGATATTTCATCAAGAATATCATTGATTACAATTTTTTCTTTAGCAATAAGCGAGCTACCAACTTCTATTCTTGTTATAAGAGATACATCATTCAACAACCTACGCATACGTTCATTGTTGGTATAACACCGTTCTATAAGCTCCATGCGTTTCTCTTCGCTAAGGCTTATACCAGAAAGTAGAGTTTCAAGACATATCTGCATTGATGCAACCGGAGTTTTCAATTCATGGTTTATATTATTTGTGAGCTGACGCTTGATGCGTATTTTCTCCTGTTCCTCCCGCATGGTTGCTTCATAGGCAAGATCTCTATCCTTTATGGTCTGCTGCCATTGAGCATATAGTTGTACTATATGTTTTGAAATTGAGCCAAGTTCGTCGTTTGGGAATGACTCGCCCTCATCAAAAGGTTGCCCTTTTTCCGCTTTATCAGCAAATCTATTCAGTCTTTCAATGGTCTTACCAAGTCTTCTCGTCGCGAAATAAGCCAACACACTCATAAGCAAACTAACTATAATTAATACTCCCAAAAAACTCCAATCGGCCTTTAGCAATTCTCGAAGTGTGGATGAGTATGGAATGGCAGTTCGTATTATGACACGTTTACCTTTGGTCGCAGAATAAAAATACTCTCGTCCGTCACTTGCAGACAATCTTCCTATATGATATCCAAAACCATCTTTCAATGCAGTTGCAACCTCTGGGCGGTAACGGTGATTATCTAGTGAATCCAACGAGATCATATTGTCATAAACAACTGCACCGGAAAGGGCTATTATGGAAATGCGAAGTTCATTAAAAGGCTTATCATGTGTTGTTATATACTCCTCGTATGACAATCCCTCCTCCACTACTTCAAGAAGATGGCGATTGTACATTTGAAGCTGCGAATTCAGAAAATCTGATTTATATTGTTTTTCTCGCAGATACTGGAATCCTATAGAACACAGAATTATTGTCCACGAAAAAGCAAATAACATCAAGAAGAGTCGCTTATGATATGAAAGTTTAATCACTGAAGCCATAACCAAAACCTGAACGAGTTACAATATACGAGCCGTATGCGCCTATTTTTGAACGTAAACGAGTTATATTAACATCAATAGTACGGTCAAGAACAACAACTTCGTCGCTCCAGACACGGCTTAATATCTGTTCGCGAGAACAAATTTTACCTCTATGGGAAATAAGATAAGCCAATAGTTCAAACTCCTTACGGGCAAGTTTGACCTCTTCGCCATCTACAATACAGCGTTTGAATTCCAAATCAAGATGCAGGCCTTCAACTTTCAATATATTTGTTTTTTCAGAAGATGTACTTACCTTATGTCCGGAAACACGCCTCAATACACTCTTTACACGAGCAATAACATTACGCACAGTGTAAGGTTTCATTATATAATCATCAGCGCCCAAATTCAATCCCATAATCATATCGTCCTCGCTGTCGCGTGCTGTACAGAATATAATAGGTATATCAGCTGTTGTAACATCAGCCTTAAGCATCTTAGCCATTTTTATTCCACTTATTCCACCCATCATTATATCAAGAAGAATAAGTGAATAAGACTTTAAGTCGTACGTCAATGCCTGCTCGGCGCTGAAAGCAATATCGACATCATAACCCTCATTTTCAAGATTCAATTGCAAAACCTCGCATAGGGTTTCTTCGTCATCTACAATCAATATACGTTCTGTAGTCATATTCCTTGATTTATTTTTACTGCACAAAAATATAGAGAAAAACAAAACAGAAGAACTGTAAATACAATATTTAATAAAAATGTAACAAAATGCAGATTTTCACAGGAAACAAAATTGCAAGATTCTTTAACCGATATATATTTTTTTTGAAACATTTATGAAATATTGCCCAAATACCTTTGCGACGTAAAAAGAAGGAATAATGAAATGAACAACAACGCTTATTGTAGAAAGCTAGCATCTTCAATATGACTGTATGTTCTTTTAAAAAAGTAAACAAAAAAAAATGACTATGAAAACTAAATTTATTTTAGCAGGTATATTAACCTGCATCGGTTTCACGACACAAGCACAAGAAGTCAAACAAGAAGAACCGAAAGGGAAAGCAATTGTTCAAGTTTTTGGAAACTTTAATGCCGGTTTCAGCCAAGAAAAAACAAATATTGGTTTTGACTTGGAACGTAGCTATTTGGGTTACGAATATAAATTCAACAACGGCCTTTCTGTAAAGGGCGTAATGGATATTGGCAAATCTTCAGATGTTAGCGACTACCAACGTATAGCTTACATAAAAAACGCAATGGTATCATGGAAAAAAGGAAACCTCACATTAAATGGTGGTCTTATTTCAACAACCCAATTCAATTTTCAAGAGAAATTTTGGGGGTATCGTTATGTTATGAAATCCTTCCAAGACCTTTATAAATTTGGGAACAGTGCTGATTTAGGTATATCAGTATCTTACAAATTCGCAGATTGGGTTTCTGCAGACGCCATTATTGTAAATGGTGAGGGATACAAGAAGCTTCAAAAAGGAAATGGCTTTAACTATGGTTTGGGGGCAACATTAACCCCTGTAAAAGGATTTCAAATTCGTTTGTACGGAGGTTTTAACGACAGTGGTGAAAAAGGCAAAGAAAGCATTGTAAACATGGCTGGTTTTGTTGGTTACAAATCTAAGAGGTTTACCATTGGCGCTGAATACAATCACATGCTGAACGCATCCAATAAAAAAGGTCATGACCAATTCGGATATTCGGTATTCGGCTCTGTAAACGTAGCGAATCACACCGATATATACGCACGCTTCGACGACTTATATTCAAACGATGATTGGAACATTGCCAAAGATGAGCGCACTGCAATACTTGGTGCTCAGTTCAAGGCGGGCAAGTATGTGAAGATTGCCCCGAACTTCCGAATGAGTATGCCAAAAGCAGATGGAGCAAAAAAAGCTTACTCGGCATACATAAACTGCTACTTCGGTTTCTAATAACACAAGTCTAATAAATTAAAACATAGAAATATATGAAAAAAATTTTTAAGTCAACGATGACATTAGTCGCAGCTATTGCAATGGTATCTTGCGGCGGTAATGCAACAAATGGTAGCCGTGAGGCTCAGGAGCTCTCGGGCGCTGGTGCAACATTTCCTCTTCCATTCTACAATGTTGTGTTTGAGAATTTCTCACAAGTAAACAGTGATGTGGTTGCGTATGGTGGTATCGGCTCTGGTGGAGGTGTTCGCAACCTGCGTGATAAGATTGTTGATTTCGCGGGTAGCGATTCATTCCTCTCAGATAAGGAGATGGCAGATATGGATCCTGTGGTACATATCCCGACTTGTATGGGTGCAGTAGTCTTGGCTTACAACCTCGACGATGTTAAGGAGCTTAAGCTATCGGGGGAGATTATTGCAGACATATTTGCCGGTGATATCAAAATGTGGAATGATGAGCGTTTGGTTGCTCTCAACCCCGATATAACACTTCCGGCGGAGGCTATTATCCCTGTATTCCGCTCTGACGGCTCAGGTACAACATTCGTATTCACCGACTACCTTACAAAGGTTAGTCCTATGTGGAAAGAAAAATTCGGTGCAGGCAAGTCTGTAAATTTCCCATCGGGACAGGCTGCAAAGGGTAACCCAGGTGTTGCTGGTGTAGTCAAGCAGACAAAGAACTCTATCGGTTATGTAGGCTCGGAGTATGCCTTTGCACAGAAGATTGCATACGCAAAGATTCAGAACCAGCGTGGCGAGATTGTTGAGCCTACAGCTGCAAGTATCTCTGCAGCCGCTTCTGGTGAGATTCCTGCGGACACACGTTGCTCAATCACTAATTCTGATGCAGCAGGTGCATATCCTATCTCAACCTTCACTTGGATGATTATCTACAAGGAGCAGAACTACTCTGACCGCTCAAAAGAGCAGGCTGTGGCAACACTCGACTTGCTGAAGTACATCCTCTCGGACGAGGCACAGAAGATTACCTCTGAGGTACACTACGCACCGCTTCCAGCAAAGGCAAAGGAGCTGAGCCTCAAGAACCTGAAGACTGTTACATTTGACGGAACTGCAATACTGCAATAACAGAGCTTTATGAACGATAAAATATATAGAGTAATATTATTCATAGCAGCATTGATTATGCCGATAGTGTGCGGGGGCGTTATTTACGCCCTTGTCACTGACGCATACGATGCGTTCGAACATTTCGGATTTTTGAATTTCCTCACCTCGTCGGAGTGGAGCTATACCGAGGGTGCTGAGCGGTACGGCGCATTGCCATTCATCACCGGTACGCTAATGACCACACTTTTGGCACTTATCTTCTGTATTCCCTTTTCACTACCCGTTGCACTGTTCGTGGGCGAATATTTCAAGGGAACAAAGATAGCATCAGTACTGAGTACTGTAACAGACTTGTTGGCAGGTATTCCCTCTATCATTTATGGTCTATGGGGATTTTACACACTTCGTCCTATTATTATGGCACTCAATATCTCACCGCAAGGCTCAGGCATATTAACCGCATCATTGGTGTTGGCGATTATGATTATTCCCTATGCAGCATCGCTTAGTGCCGAATTTATCAAGATGGTGCCAAACGACCTAAAAGAGGGTGCATATAGCCTTGGTGCAACACGAGCTGAGGTCATTAGCAAGGTTGTATTCCCCGTTGCGGGTTCGGGTATCTTCTCATCCTACATATTGGCTATTGGTCGTGCCCTGGGTGAGACGATGACCGTAACGATGCTTATCGGTAATACAAATAACATCCCCAACTCAATTACCTCAACGGGTAATTCGATGGCATCAATCATTGCCAACCAATTTGGCGAGGCTGACGATTTGCGACTCTCATCACTTATTGCTATCGGTTTGATTCTCTTCCTGATAACCGCAGCAATCAATATGGTGGGTAAGATAATGATTAAACGAGCAAGAATAGTGTAATATGAGTAGATTAAGACTGAAAAATCGCTTGGCTAAGGACAAGCTTATGCTATGGGGCGTATGTCTTCTTGCAACCCTTACAGCCGTACCACTGCTTGCTATTTTGGGCGAGGTGCTGTTGCGTGGTTATGACCAGTTCTCGTGGTCATTCTTTACCGAGCCTACACCTACGGCTTACAAAGCAATGAAGGCAATCGAGGCGGGTGAGCCTATTCCCGGTGGTATTGCAAATGGTATTATCGGCACGATAATAATGCTAGGTATGGCGGTCTTTGTTGCTGTGCCTGTGGGTATTTTGTGTGGCGCATTCTTGGCAGAAAACACCAAAAGCCGCTTTGCACAATTTGTCAGTTATCTAACCGACCTATTACAAGGTACTCCATCGGTAATAATAGGCATCATCACCTATATATGGGTGGTTGTTCCAATGAAGGGCTATTCGGCAATCGCAGGAAGCATAGCACTCTGTATTATGATGCTTCCGCTTATTATCCGCTCAACAGAAGAGACTCTAAAAATCCTCCCTACGTCACTCAAGGAGGCAGGTTTGGCGTTGGGTGGCAATAAGGCAAGAGTCATGATAAAAGTGCAGTTGCCCGCCGCTTTTGGTGGTATCTTTACAGGTATTCTGCTTGCTATATCACGAGTGATTGGTGAAACCGCACCGCTGATGTTTACAGCTCTTGGTTGCTCATTTATTCGTTTTGCGATCAATAGGCCAATATCTGCTGTACCTCTGCTTATCTGGGAGTTCTTTAATGACCCTAACCTACAAGATTTGATTTGGGGTGCATCGCTCTTCCTCTTGTTATTCGTACTTACATTGAACTTATTATCAAAATATCTTGCAAAGAAATGGAATCAGTAACACCTATACTTGAATTTAAGAACACTTGCGTATCATATACCAAGCAAACAATGGCTGTGAAATATGTATCGGCATCTATTGAACGAAATACAATCACTGCGATTATGGGGCCTTCGGGCTGCGGTAAATCGACGCTCCTGCGTGCCGTAAATCTTATGCACAATCTCTATCCAAACATCCATGTCGATGGCGAAATATTGCTCAATGGGAAAAATATCCTTGCAATGGAGCCTATCGATGTGCGTCGCCGTGTGGGTATGGTCTTCCAGCGTCCTGCTCCATTCCCAACAATGAGTATCTACGATAATGTACTTTCGGGATTTTCCCTTAATGGAATAAAACTTTCAAAAGCAGAAAAAGATGCAATCGTTGAACGTTGCTTGCGTAGTGTAGCACTTTGGGACGAGGTCAAAGATGTACTGAACAAGAAGGGAACATTCCTATCTGGTGGTCAGCAGCAGCGTTTGTGTATTGCACGAGCCCTGGCAATGAAACCCGACGTTTTGTTGATGGACGAGCCTACATCAGCTCTCGACCCTATTGCGACGAAACATATAGAACAGTTGCTTTTGGAGTTGCAAAAAGAGGTTACAATACTTATTGTTACCCACAACATGGGACAAGCAAAGCGCATATCGTCAAAGTCTATGTTCATGTATTTGGGTGAGTTGGTTGAATATGGAGATACAGAAACTATGTTTAGCAATCCTAATGACGAAAGAACCAAAGCATATTTGACAGGGAAGATGGGATAGGAGCTCCATATTTAACATAAGCACAACACTCTTGTAACATTTTTGAAACATATTTGCAGTTCTTTTGCAAAAGAAAAATCATTTTTATTTTTTATGGGAATATTACAAATATTTACACTATTGGGAGCATTGGGAATGTTCCTGTATGGTATGAACTTGATGAGTTCAGGATTACAAAAGGCTGCCGGTGAAAGGTTAAGAGGTTTCTTGTCTGCAATGACTTCAAATTCATTTAAGAGTGTTCTAACCGGTTTAGGTATTACATCTATCATACAGTCTTCGTCGGCAACAACCGTTATGGTTGTCAGCTTTGTCAATGCAGGACTTTTGACACTCACTCAGGCTATTGGAGTAATCATGGGTGCTAATATCGGCACAACAGTTACTGCATGGATGGTTTCGTGGTTGGGATTTAAGGCCGACATTTCCATTCTGGCTGTACCTATGATGATTTTTGGTTTTCTATTCTCAAATTCCAAAAAGGATAACCGTAAAAATATTGGAGAACTGATTGTTGGTTTCAGTTTACTTTTTCTTGGACTTTCGTTTATGAAGAATTCGGTACCCGATTTGCGTCAAACACCTGAAGTCTTGGAATTTGTAACATCATGGGCATCGCATGGTTTTGGTTCAGTACTTCTTTTCCTTGCGTTTGGTACAGTATTAACCCTTGTACTGCAATCATCGTCAGCTACAATGGCTATTACGCTTATCATGCTTAGCATGGGATGGATTCCTTTTGATATGGCATGTGCTATGGTACTTGGTGAGAATATCGGTACAACAATTACAGCAAACATTGCTGCATCAATAGGAAATACACAAGCCAAGCGTGCAGCAATGTCGCACACCATTTTCAATGTATTCGGTGTAATATGGGCTTTGATTCTGTATCGTCCTTTCTTGCACCTTGTCGGATACATCACCGAAACATTGTTCGGTTTACCTAACCCCGCAACAGAAGGATTTGCAGTAACAAACTCTACATCTCCAGAAGGTACTGCCGCGCTTTACGGTTTATCAATGCTTCATACATTATTCAACACCATCAATACATTATTGTTGATATGGTTTACAAAACTGATAGCCAAAGCCGTAAGTTGGATAATACGCGCTCCCGAGAATCAGGAAAAAGAGGTCTTCAAACTCAAGTACATTTCAGCAGGCCCTCTTGCCACTCCGGAGTTATGTGTTGAGCAGGCATTCAATGAGGTTATTCATTTTGCACAAATATCAAAGAACGGTGCCATTTATGCAAAGGAGGCCATCAACGAAACTGACGCGGATAAATTTGAGGTTTTAAGAAGAAAGCTCGTCAAGTATGAAGAAATTTCAGACCGTATAGAATATGAGATTGCAACATTCCTTAATGGTGTATCTGCTGAAGAAATCAGTGAAAGCACATCAATCAAGATTAAGGCTATGTATAAAATTATCGGCGAATTGGAGTCGTTGGGTGATTCCGGTGAAACGATAAGCCGTATTCTGTCAAGAATGAGTATTCATAAGAAGAGTTTTGATGCTGAAACCATCAAGAATCTGAACACAATGGCTGATGCTGTAAACGAAGCATACGACGTTATGATATTCAATCTGAATGCTGCCCACAAGGGAGAATTGACAGAGATTTCAAATGCATATAACGCCGAAGAACGTCTCAACACCCTGAGAAACAATTACAGAGATGCTATAATCGAGGATATAGACAACGGCGACAAGAATTACCAGACAAGCGTTTACTATATGGATATAATGAACACGTATGAGCGAATGGGAGATTTTATGATAAATGTTTCTCAAGACCTTGAAAGAGGATTCATACATAAGTAAGAGTAATAAAAAAAGAGAGGCAAGGCGTTACCAAAAGTGAACCCCAAAAGTTTTTGTCTAACTTTTGGGGTTCACTTCACTCTTTTTTATATTCTTACTTTTTATTTACCATTGCATCGATAGCCGCAACTGCCGTTACATTAAGAATCTCCTGTACTGAGCTCTCGAAATCGATGAAGTGGATAGGTTTGTTCAATCCCATCTGAATTGGTCCTATGATTTCGGTATCAGGATATATCGCCTGCAACATCTTGTATGACGAATTGGCTGAATTCAAGTTAGGGAATATAAGTGTATTGACCTCTTTTCCGAAAAGTTTGGTAAACGGATACTTCTTGTCGCGAAGTTCGCTGTTCATGGCAACGTTTACCTGCATTTCGCCATCAAGAATCCAGTCGGGATAATTATTGTGTATATGCGAAACGACCTGACGCACTCTTTCTGCACTACCACCCTGGTCAGTACCGAAGTTAGAGTATGACACCATTGCCATAACAGGCTCGTGGTTGAAGAATCGTACCGATTTCTCGGCAAGACGGGTAATGTCAATAAGAGTAGATGTTTCAGGGGCACGGTTAATCAATGTGTCGGCAACAAAGTATGTACCTTTCTTAGAGTTAAGGATATGCATTGTTCCGAAAGTGCTGAAACCTTCCTGCATTCCGATAACCTCTTTGGCAACCTTGATGGTATTGGAGTATTTGGTATAAAGACCTGTTATAAATGCATCGGCATCACCTGTCTCAACCATCATCATACCAAAGTAGTTACGTTCGAACATCTTGTCATTAGCCTCTTCAACGGTATATCCCTCGCGCTGACGTTTGTCGGCAAGAATCTTCGCATAACGCTCACGACGGTCGCTCTCGCTTGGATGACGAAGATTTACGACCTCAATGCCTTCAAGACTCAATCCGAGTTCGGCTGCAAGTTTTGAGATTATCTCATCATTACCCAAAAGTATAGGCTGACATATACCCTCTTCCTTTGCCTGCACGGCTGCTTTCATCATTGAAGGATGCGCACCTTCGGCAAAAACTACTCTCTGCATCTCGGTGCGGGCAATATCATGAAGTTGCTGAGTCAATTTTGACTCACGACCCATAAATTCAAGAAGATGCTCCTTGTATTTTTCCCAATCGGTAATTGTCTTACGTGCCACACCACTCTCTATTGCAGCCTTTGCAACAGCTGAAGAAACCTCTACAAGCAAACGTGGGTCAACTGGTTTTGGAATGAAGTATTCGCGACCGAACGACAAGTTGCGTACCTTATATACCTTGTTCACAATTTCGGGAACAGGTTGCTTTGCAAGGTTGGCAATAGCTCTTACCGCAGCGAGTTTCATTTCCTCGTTGATAGCTGTTGCCGCCACGTCAAGCGCACCACGGAAAATATATGGGAAACCGATTACATTGTTTATCTGGTTAGGATAGTCACTGCGTCCTGTACTCATAAGCACGTCGGGACGGCTCTCCATTGCATCCTCGTATGTAATTTCAGGTTCGGGGTTGGCAAGAGCAAAGACGATAGGGTCCTTTGCCATTGAACGTACCATATCTTTTGAAAGCACATTGCCTTTTGATAAGCCGAGGAATACATCGGCACCCTTTATTGCGTCAGACAATGTTGAAATATCGGTACGGCTTGTTGCAAATTCCTGCTTTTCGGGAGTAAGGTTACCGCGTGATGTGCTTATTACACCACGACTGTCGAGCATTACCACATTCTCTCTCTTGACACCAAGAGCTATATACAGTTTAGTACATGAGATTGCAGCTGCACCGGCACCATTGACAACAACCTTGACTTCGGAAATATCCTTGCCGTTAACCTCAAGGGCATTCAAAAGACCTGCTGCAGAGATAATTGCTGTACCATGCTGGTCGTCGTGCATAACTGGGATATCAAGTTCCTCTTTCAAACGACGTTCAATCTCAAAACATTCAGGTGCCTTGATGTCTTCGAGGTTTATACCACCGAATGTGGGAGCAATGGCCTTTACAGCCTCAATGAATTTTTCAGGGTTCTCTTCGTTAACCTCAATGTCGAACACGTCAATACCTGCATATATCTTGAAAAGCAATCCTTTACCCTCCATAACAGGCTTTCCTGCCACTGCACCGATATTACCCAAACCAAGAACTGCTGTACCGTTAGAGATTACTGCAACAAGGTTTCCTTTATCGGTATATTTATATGCATTCTGCGGGTCCTTTTGAATTTCAAGACATGGCTCTGCAACACCTGGCGAATATGCCAACGACAAATCGGTCTGTGTAAAATATGGTTTTGTTGGAACTACCTCAATTTTACCGGGACGTTTTCCGGCATGATAGTTCAAAGCATCTTCTTTAAGTATTTTTGCCATTTTATTTTGTATTATTTAATTTCTCAATAAAACTATCTCCCGCTTCTCCAACTCCAAAGAGTGCAAAATCGTAACGTATAGGGTCTTCGGGTGATAAATATCTTAATTTTTCTGTAAGTTCTTCAACTGTACGACGGTCATTCTGTTTGCGGGTTACAAGTCCCAGGATACGTGCTGTACGCGCCACATGCACATCTATCGGTATCATCAACTGCGACGGTGACACGGCTTTCCATATACCTATGTCAACGATTCCGTCGTTACGGCACAACCAACGCAACATCATATGCATACGCTTGCATGCCGAGCCCGGCTTTCCTTTCACGCTGACAGGGTTGCTTATATGCCTTGTCGTTACACCACCGTTGGCCTCGGCAAGTTCATTACGCAACCTTTCTATGCCGTCCCATGTGGAATGTCCGACAAAGAGTTGCTCCATTGAGCCGTAACGCAAAAAAATTGCACGTAACCCACGACATATATATTTCAGATCCGAAACGAAAAATGTACGGTGTATGTTCTGTCTGTCATCGAGTTGCTCCCACTCTCCACTCATTACAAATTCGTATGGAGCAGAATGCATAATCTCGTGGAACATCTTGTTTCCACTCCGCAAAATCATCTTGCGGTTTCCCCAAGCAATTACCGATGCCAAAAGAGCTACTATCTCAATATCTTCGTGACGTGAGAATGAGTGAGGGAAACTGATAGGGTCGTTTGCTATGAAATCGGTGTTGTTGTATTGAGCAACCTTCTCTTCAAGCAAAGACTTCAACCGTTCCATACATCAAAGCGCTGTTATAGCCTGCTGAAGGTCGCTGTATGTATCGTCGCACGCAGGTACAAGCGGTAAACGGAGAGTGTTGTCCAACTTGCCGTGTATATTGAGAAGAGCCTTGATACCCGAAGGGTTACCATCGACAAAAATGAGCTGGAATAGTTCATTCAACCTGTCGTGCTGGTTACGAGCATCACCGACACGTCCTTCCTGCATTGCTCTTACAAGCGCAGACATTTCCTGTGGATATGCATTTCCGAATACAGATATTACACCTACACCACCGGCTTCCATAATATCGACAGTGAGTGAATCGTCACCCGAGAATACGCCGAAGCCTTCCGGCGCCATTTCTATAAGTTCCTTGATTTGTGCGAGATTACCCGACGCAGCCTTGAAGCCCACGATATTGGGACACTCTTTAGCCACACGTACAACAGTTGAAGGCAGGATGTTCACACCTGTGCGTCCCGGAACATTGTACATGTATATTGGAAGGTCTGTTGCCTGTGCAACAGCTTTGTAATGCTGATAGATACCCTCTTGTACGGGTTTATTGTAATAAGGTGCGACTGAAAGAATACCATCGACACCTGTCAAATCCTCATTCTTCAACTCCTCTACAACTGCACGTGTACAATTGCCACCGATACCGACCATTATAGGCATACGGCCATCAACCTGTTTTATGACGCGTTTTCGGATTTCACGTTTTTCTTCAATTGTCAACGTAGGTGTTTCTGCAGTAGTACCAAGAACACATAGAAAATCTGTGCCACAGTCCAAGTGCATCTGCACCAAATTCTCCAAAGCGACGTAATCCACATCGCCCTCTTTTGTGAATGGTGTAACAAGGGCAACGCCCATGCCTTTGAATATCTTTTGCATCATAAAATAAACTTTTTTCAAGATGCAAAATTACTACAAATTTTACTATTTATTATATAATAAGTTGTTTATTTTTCTTAATAAAAGAACGCAGGAGCCATAAAAAACAAAGTTTGGCATGTTTTTGTTTGTTCAAGGGGCACTGTTACTGCAACATTGCAAGAAAATCGTCCTCACTTACTATTTTCACACCGAGTTTCTGAGCCTTTTCGAGTTTACTCGGGCCCATGTTGTCGCCGGCAAGAATAAAAGATGTCGATTTGCTCACACTGCCGACATTCTTTCCGCCATTCTTTTCGATTATATCCTTGTATTCATCGCGTGAATGATGTGTAAAGACTCCACTTATAACAATGCTTTGTCCTTTGAGAATATCGCTATGTGGCTGGGCTTCCTCTTCTGACACCTCAAAGCAAAGACCGTATTCTTTCAAGCTGGCTACAAGTTCACAATTGGCCTCATTGCTGAAGAACTGTCTTACGGTTGTTGCTATACGCTCGCCTATCTCATCTACCGCTATAAGTTCGTCGAAAGAGGCTTGCATGAGATTGTCGATATTCTTGAACGCACGTGCCAGACGCTTTGCAACCGTAGCACCGACAAAACGTATTCCCAAAGCAAACAGAACACGTTCAAAAGGTACTTGCAAAGAAGTCTTTATGCCGGCTACTATATTCTCGGCCGACTTTGCACCCATTCGGGGAAGGAACATCAGGTCTTCGGGATAAAGTGTATAAAGGTCGGCAATGTTTTTCACCAGACCGTAATTATAAAGCATCTCAATCGTTTCGGGACCGATAGAATCTATATTCATTGCGTCACGTGTAACAAAATGCTCTATTTTTCCTTTTATCTGGGGAGGGCAAGAGGTTTCGTTCGGGCAATAGTGAGCCGCTTCGCCGTCGTTACGTACAAGCAACGTACCACATTCGGGACATTTGGCAATGAATCTAACCTTTTCGCCAAGCATAAAACGTACATCGACATCGACACCTGTAATTTTGGGGATAATCTCACCACCCTTTTCAACATATACCATATCACCGATATGCAGGTCGAACTTATCGATTATGTCGGCATTATGCAACGAAGCACGCTTCACGACAGTTCCCGACAGCTGCACCGGGTCGAGGTTGGCAACAGGAGTGACAACACCAGTACGGCCCACCTGATAGCTCACCTCGTTCAAACGTGTCAAGGCACGCTCTGCCTGAAATTTATAAGCTATGGCCCAACGTGGTGATTTTGCTGTATAGCCAAGATTCTTCTGTTGACGCAACGAGTTTACCTTCAACACAATGCCGTCTGTAGCAAACGGAAGATTCTTGCGTTCGACATCCATTGTATCGATAAAATCGAATACCTCCTCAATGGTCTTGCATTTACGTGTATATGACGATATCTTGAAGCCCCACTCCGATGCACATTGCAGGTTTTCGTAATGTTCCTCGGCAGGGAGCTGTTCGCCCAACATAAAATAGAGAAATGCATCCAACCCACGCTTTGCAACTACCGAAGAATCCTGTAACTTGAGTGTTCCCGACGCGGCATTACGTGGGTTCGCGAAGAGTTGTTCCTCGTTTGCGGCACGCTCCTCATTCAGACGCTCAAATACGTTCCAAGGCATAAGCACCTCGCCACGTATCTCGAACTCTTCGGGATAGCCTGCGCCCGAAAGGACAAGAGGAATTGAACGGATTGTCTTCACGTTGGCTGTAACATCATCGCCTTTTTCTCCGTCGCCACGTGTAACGGCGCGCTCCAGTCTTCCGTTCACGTATGTCAACGAAATTGAGGTTCCGTCAAATTTGAGTTCGCAACATATTTCAAACTCCTCGTTAAGACTGCGCATCACCTTATCGTAGAAATCGCGTACCTCCTCCTTTGAATAGGTATTGCCGAGCGACAACATGGGATATTTATGAGCAACCTGCTTGAACTCCTTTGTAATATCCGAGCCTACACGCATTGTCGGCGATGATGGGTCGAACATATCGGGGTTGGCGGCTTCGAGTTCCTGCAGTTCGCGCAGAAGCGCATCAAACTCAAAGTCACTTATCACCGGCATATTCAATACATAGTAATTGTGATTATGCAGATGCAGTTCTTTTCGCAATTCAAATATTCTTTCTTTAGGAGTCATTTCTGTTGCAATTTTTCTTTCTGCGAAGATAATAAAAAAGAATGCGAGATACAGCTATCTCACACTCTTTTTAAGAAAATTATTCTATTCTTTTTTCTCTTTTTCCACAGCCTGTAACAACTCTTGCGGAATACCCTCCATAGGTTGCCCTTTTGCAGCCTGTTCCTCGTTTCGTTTAATCGCTTCAAGAATTTTTGCAGCAAAGGGGAAAGAGGTGTTTTCGAGCATGGTCTTGACATCGACTGCATTGGCTTTGAACAGATCCATGAGGAAATCATTGGCAAGCATCTGATATGCCGGAGTATTATACCCTTCGGAGATTGTTATATCAATTTCACTATCCTTGACCTTCTGTGGGTCGTACCATTTTGATTCCTCTGAATAATGCACACCAGCCATATCTATATAACGTTTTTCGTTATAGAATTGCTGAATGGTTTTCATCACTTTTGTATCCCTGCGGCGACGGAATGTCCTGAAACTGTCAAACAGTCCTTTTAGGTTCAACGACGAGTTCTGTATCTGCTGGGCATACAATGACGCCGGTGTACCCGCCTTGGGCGCCTGCCCCTGCATTGCCGAATTGACACCCGAGATTTCGTTTATGAGTCTCAGCTGAAGATTCAACAGCTCGAAATCTCCTGCAACAGAAGCACCGCTATTGTACTGCCGTACCACTCCATCAATGCTTTGTCCGGGTTTCAGTTTGACAAAAAGCACTCCGTTGTAACGAACATATTCATCAATGACATCCTCGCGCGACATACTCTCAAAAGCATCGTCATCGACAACAAGCACACCTTTTGAAGATGTTCCACGAATGAAGTCGATAAGTGTCGCAGTACGGTTTATGGCACGTTGCTGATCAATGAACTGTTCCACAAAATTACCCAACTTACCCTGTATGAGAGGGAAAAGATGAAGTACATAATTGTGTTCTCCATGCCAATATGGACTACGTCCTTCCTGCAATATATCGCCATGCGGTGTCATATAACGATAGTACCAATAGCGTTCTGTGGCAAAGCTATAGTTTATCAGCAACAGTTCGTCGTCGCTTTTCCCAACATTCGCACTCCTGCGTTGCTCGTTTTCGTCATCAAGCATTCTACGGCTTTCGTCGTTGTAAGGAAGATAGCCCCATGTTCCACGCATCTCATCGTTCCAGTAATAGGCATCTCTCGACTCCAATTTCCAACCGAGGACAACACGGCAAAGCGATTTTCTCGAAGCGCTATAGAAGGTCAGGTTTTTCGATTCGTCGCCTTGAACCGACCTGTTTATATCGGCAAATGGCGACACGTAGGAATAGGCCTCCTTTATAAAGGCTTTCTTTTCGGGCGTTGTTCCGAAATGCGCCAGAACATCATCAAGCGGCAAATCAAATATCTCTCCCACACAAGTAACGTCCCACATTCGCACATCTTCGAGGTTGGCATTAAAAAACAGACGCGAAGGATTTACACTATGCACCCATACATCGCGTTTATCCTTCGACGGATTAACGCCATACTCTATTCTTTGCGCCACCATACCACCGTTGAGCAGCATACGCATGGAGTCGGCATCAAGTTCTTCGAGTTCGTTTATATCATGAACATACTCTATGGCAACAGACATCATTTCACCGACCTTACATTCCGACTGATTACGTGCGACACATACCGGACGCATCAAATTCTGACGAAGTTGACCGTCGATATTGCTCAATATCGGTGCAATCATATTATTTTTCAATGGTACTTTTCCATTTTTCTTTATCAGCTCACCTTCGGTTATCTGCGAAAGTGTGTCAGGATCCGTAACATAGTCGCCCCATTGGTCGCCGTAGCTATACATAAGGCTTCGTCGCAGTTTGCGACGAGCCTCATCAAGCGCGTTCCAGCACGCGGCACATTCATCGAGAAACTCCCTTGCCGTTCCTTTGGAACTCTTTTCGGGAGGTGGAATGGTATATGCACCCGGCTTGACACGTTTATCAAGAAATTTATTCATCTTATCCATTGTTAATCAATTAGGCAAATCGGACGGATTGTTTTTTCCGCTATTCTTATCCAACTGTTTATTGTAAAACTCCCTATACACCTTCTCATACTCGTCTGATAGTCGGCCAAACTTTTTTACGAACTCCTCGTATCCATATTTGTCCTCTTTCTTGCCATTCAACATATCACGCAACAGGGCTTTGGTATATCTGTCAAGAGATTTCTCAAGTTCGGCAAGTTCGTAAGGCGAAAGATTCGCATTATTCAACCGTTGTTCAAGCAGATGCAGGTTTACAGGTTTATCGGAGTATCTTTCCCGAACATACTTGTTTATGACATCCAAAGGGCCGTTGAAATACTTTTCGAGATCGCTCAACTCATTTATCACTATCTGACGCGAACGTGGTACCGCCTCTGTCGTTTCGGCCAACACATTCCTGCGTGTCTTGTCGTCCATAAAGAAACGTTTTCGCACATTATTGGCCTCGACATTACCACTGAATGAGTAATTCTTTCCCGTAAGCTTATAAAAAAGATAGTCGTCATATGTGGGAAACATTCTTTTGAACTCATCCATATCCATTCCATACTGGCGGTAAAAGGCGCGTTCAATCTGCTCGCCATTGTCAAAAGAGGGGTTGGCCTTACGCACTCCATCGAGCAAGGCAATACTTTTCTGCGCCTCCTTATAGCTGTTCGCCAATCTCCCCTCAAGCGACATCAAACGCAACGATATGCCTTTACCGAAGCCTTCGTAATCCTGTATCAGGTTCTGCAATGCACTTGACAAGTATTCTGCACCGTATGGAGATATAAAGATATTCTGGTCCAACAGCATCACTTTGTTTTTACTGTCGTAGCGCGCAGGCGTTTTCACATCATTGACAATTCTGACAGGAACTGATGCAAGTTCAGGATATGACACGAAGAAATCATCATCACCCACGACTTCGTCCAATACAACCTTTTTTGTATCCATTTTTCCTTCCCTTACAATTTTCTCCCAAACAAGCTTATCCCTCATACTCCACTCTTTCAACGGTTTCTCCTTTATCTTTTTATACTCCGGAATAAGTTCAGGCTTTGTATCAAGAAGAGCATCATAGACATAGTCACGTACTATATCCAAGTTCTCGGCAACCTCTCTTCTCCACTGGCCGTCGGCACCGCGTTCCCAGCCTGTAACACGTTTGATGTACCAAGGCGACAAACCGTGTTTTTCATACACTTCGGCATCCTCAAGGCTTCTTCCGGGTTTGTCGGGATAGACCTTGCTGTAGTTAGCAGCGCCTTTCTTGCCCTCAAAACGATAATTGGCCATTTCGCTCTGCTTGCGCAGAGCCTCATCGCTCATACCTGTATTTTCCACAATCTTCTCACGTGTACTCTCAGGCAAAAACGGATAATTGACAAGGTATTTTGCATCTCTCAACTTTTCGGGAGTCCATTTCATATACTCCTCATTAAGTATCATATCTGTTTTCTTGCGTGCGTACTCCTGTGGGTTATCATAAACAGCATCATCGAGCTGTGCGCTCTTGAAACGGCTGAACACATCGCTGCGATGTTGTGAGGCATTACGGTTGTTTATGACATAACGGCAATGCGCCTTCATAATCGATTCCAAATCCTTTTCGCTCACTCTGCGATATTTCTGTTTGTAGATATTCTTCCTGACAAGCATACCCTTGATGAAATCCTTGAACTTGACCAAGAGATTACGTTCCTGCGAGTTGGGATAAGCCTTTTCGACCAAATGGGCAAGATACTCTTCGGTAACGGCGTACATGTCGGCACCACGATAGACATCTTTCATCTTCTCTATACCGTTACGCACCGAACCGTCAGATGTCTTGTAAACATCTTCGATAAAGTCGTACATATAACGTCCAAATAGTTTTTTAAGCCCTACATGCCCTACGACCTCATGTACGATGGTCGATTCAAGCTCGGCATAATCTTTGATATTAGGCAGGTTTATATAGACCTTACCGTCGTGCACCCAACCTGTAGCACGCAATTGGTTATTATACTCCCTTACAGCATCAGCATCGTTACTGTCGGGTCGTTTCAACTGATGTTCATCGGTTATGAAAGTTATATCCTGTCCGAACTTCTTTGAAAACTCCTTTCCTCTCTTTTCAAACTCTTCGACAGTCTCTTTTTTCAGTTCGCGTCCCGAAGCGTTCCACACATAACCAGGTCTGTTTTCTGGAATCTCGCGCAACACTTCCATTCGAATCTTCTGCACCGATTCGTTACCACCTTGTTCCTTATGCTTCAGTTCTCTTGCACGACGATATTCTTCCGCTTCGCGCAGTCTGTTATCCTCGTTGCTTGCATACTCGCCAACAACATCACTGACCGGTGCAGGAGTGTTTCTCTTCTTGGAATTCTCATATTCAGAACGCACAAAAGATTCATACGCGTCGAGAGCAGAATTTTCAGCAGCGCTACAATCTACAAATCGTTTATCGACAGCATAGGAAAGAGTGCCTTTGTCCAGCCCGTAATGTTCTTCAATGTTACGTCTTGCATCGGCAAGTCTTTTGCTTATCTGTGATTCATTACGTGATGCGCGTTCAAGAATCTCATCTATTACAAACTCCTCGACATTATCCAATTTCTCGTTTCTGGCGCGTTTATACATTGCTTCGGCAATAATATCGGCATCAACACCTTTTTCATTTGCGTAAAGCCCGGTCTCATGCAAGAAATTCTGCGAATCGGTAGCAGAAGAGAGCTCTTTTTCGTAATAGGCAATTCTATTCTTACGATAGCCACCACGTCGAAGCAGAAGATAACTCTTTGCATTACCGGCATTAGGGAAATGCAATTTCTCGACCACTCCTCCACCTGCATCAAGAACATTTACCTTCCATGTTCCGTCAACATTCTTCTGTACGTCATAATCAAATACAAGAGGCGGAGTTGATGTAATTTTATTCTCCATGAGATACATCAATTTTGATTTTGCCGAAGCCGACAGGTTCTTGTTCGACATGAGCGTGGCATAATTCTCTTTCAACAGCCTTGCACCGCTTGCGCCAAGAGTAGGCATACTCAGTTCACGCTCCAACATTGATACAAACTCCTCAGGATTAACATTCGCTTCCCTTATCTCCTGAAGCTCCGAGTTTGACAATTTCAATCCGTCTTTTATCTTACCCGAATTATCCAGCTTTTGCGCAGCTCCTTTCGGACGCCAGTTGGCCAATCTCATTGTAATAAGCGTTGCCGTACTTTCACCAAAGTCGTTTATCAGGTCTATCGGTTTTATTTCCACTCCGTGAATAAGTTTATCAACCTCGGCACCGGCTGTAAACACAGCCGATTCAGCCGACAGGACACCTGCAGATGAAAGTAGTTTCTTTCCGCCTGTCAGTCCTTTTGTCATTGATTTCAGCGCAGTGCCTGTAGCTCCTACAGCAGCACCCGTTGCAAAGCCTTTTGTAAAAGCTCCAGCAGCCTTGCCCACATCGACAGAGCCGTTGTATAGGATATCGTCTGCCACGCTGTTTGCGACATCATAACCACCGAGTGTAAGTCCCTGTGTCGCAGCACCTTGCATTATACGGTTCTTCAGACTACCCAGCACCACCTTACGTGCCACACCGTCTGCGAACTTTTTGCTGACAATCCTGTCCTTATAACGCGACAACACGTTCGCAGAGATTTTCTCCATAGCCTTTGCCGTTCTTCCACCCACTATTGACGAAGACAAAGAACCAAGTCCCGAAAACACCGGCATATCGACAAGCAGACTGCCTACTCCGGCAGCAAAATTCTCAAAACGGTTGGCATCATAGTTTGCAAGACCTTCGCTTGCAATCAAGCGGTTGTTCTTTGACGCTTTGTCTGAATTCATACCGATGTTTCCCACTTTACCCATCAATGAATTGTCAAATGCCGAACGCATAATATATTCGGCACTGCTTTTAGGAGTACTTTCATCGATATACTCTTTAACAAGCTTTTCCCGCAATGAAGGCTTCACGAACTTATCGACATATTCTTTGGCATCATAGCCGCCGTACGAAGCAAGAGGTGCCACATTTTTCAATAATTCATCATCGTCAACACTTTTCATTGTTTCATCTACAACATTGAGAGGGTCATTCACACGCACCGAAGCCTTGTACGCATCAACAGGATTTGCACCCGGCACCGCAGCATATCTCATATACTCCGAACGCTCCTTTTCTTTTGATGCCTCACGTTTTTTATCAAATGTTCCTTTCAACGAATTGTTGTAATAGTCACCGACCACACTGTCAAGCGCCTCACCCGACAGGGCATAATTCCTGCGATGACGTTCAGGAGTGTCAGTCGGCAACATATAGTTTGTAAATGACCTGTTAAAGCGTTTTTCCTGCAGATGAGGGTCGGTAGGAGTTGTCAGATAATCCAACTTCTCCGTTGTACGTTTTTTCATCTCGTCCATACCGTCTGACAACAAAACGTTGTCGGACAAATGAAAAACGGATTCTGTACTCTTTTTCCGTTTTTTCTCATTATCACTGTTTTCGAATATCATAATTTGTTTTTTTGTTTAGTTTTACCGGTAAAATTTTAATTGCAATTCTCACAGCATGGCCACAGGGTCTGCAACCTTCGGGATTGGACAACAGCTCATATATCCTTGAAGACGAACCGTTATATAGAGCCGATTTCGGTTGTAGAAGATTGGCCAGGAAATCGACAAAGCCTTCAAGGTTTTCCCGTTGTACCCTTTTACGACAACGCATTTCCCTTTGGCGGAAAAGGTTATCCCAAAAGGGCGATTCTATATTTGAATAATGTTCATACATAAAATTCGCTTCATCTTTTTTCTTTACCCCAATTAGCTCCCAAAAGGGCATTCTGCATAAGATTATACCCATTGGACGCAGCAGATTTCGCCATACGTTCATCAAGCGAAAGCTGTTGCATCTCTGCGTTTTTCAGCGCAAGATTGTTCTGTCTGTGCATCATGTCAAGATTCTGGTCCTGATTACTGTCGGCCACCGCAAGGTTGTTTATGACATTCTCCATTGTCCGTAACCCTTGCTCGTTGCGTGCAATGGATATTTCCGGTGTCGAGCCGGTTATTATTCCACGCGCACGTTCCTGCTCGTTGTTACGACGCAAAGTGTTCTCAACCCTTTTAATGGCAGCTTTAGAAGCCTTATCGTCCATGAAATTACCATAGTAATTTCTTCTGTACCAAGCATCTTCCTCGTTCTGCATAGTTCTTCTCAAATTACTCTGTTGTTTCTTCGACTTGGAAGAATCAACAATTCCCTTTACTGTGGAATAGAGGCCTAAGGCTCCGTTTATTCCACTCAAAATCATTGGTAGTGCCATATTCTTTTTTTGATGCAAAAGAAATGCAAAGAGGCTATCACAAAGTTGCTGTAATGACAAAAAGCGGTGATATTCGACTTTATGTCATTACAGCAACCTCGCAGAAGGGAATCCGTTATAATTTAGCGGATAAACATGTATAAAATGAAAAACAAAAAGAAATGTGTTACACTTGACGATGTACACAATGAGACACTCGCACTCTTTCATCGTCTTATCGGACGGCTCGAAAAACTCACATTGAATTGTGAAGACCCCGGTACAATAAACCAGGCACTCAAGACTACTGCAGATTTCCTTGTCAAACTGAACAAGGAGCGTGAGCAAGGCTGTGACGACATTGGCGCATTGCTGCAACAGACACTGCGAGGTATTGAATAGAATATGTTGCGGTTAATGAATTACCCGTTCAGTGAACCCGAAACGATATCGAGCAATTCGTTTGTAATAGCCTGCTGACGGCCTTTGTTATATTCAAGTGTAAGTTCAGCAATAAGGTCATCGGCATTGTCTGTTGCAATCTGCATAGCCACCATACGCGCAGCATGTTCAGCAACAGAAGAGTCCAACAATGCAGTATATAGACGCAGGAGAATGACCTTAGGAATAAGAGTCTGCAAGAGTTCCTCTTTTGTCGGCTCTATTATAAAATCGGTAGTATGCATTGCCGCGCCCGATGCAAGAAGCGAGGTATCGACAGGAAGATACTGTTCTCTTTGCGGAGTCTGCTTTGAGGCAGACTGAAAATGGGTATAGACAAGTTCTATCTTATCAATTTCACCTGAAATGAAACGCTGCATCAGTTCCTTGGCAACGGTTGCGATTTCGGCATAGACCGGCGCACCGGCCTGTTGCAGGAGGGTGTCAATGGTTTTTACACCTTGCTTCTTAAAGAATTCATGCATTTTTTTGCCGACAGGCATAATCTCCACCTCTACCCCTTGTGAACAATATACGTCAACAACCTCTTTTGTCAGACGAATTATATTTGAATTGAAAGCGCCACAGAAGGTCGTGTCAGATGCAACGGGTATAAGAACAGCTTTTTTTACCTCACGTATGACATTGTATTCACTCTGCACCGGTGTATTGCCAAGGAATGAAGACAAAATGGTACTGAGTTTCTGCTCATAGGGACGCAAATTGTCTATAGCACCCTGTGTCCTGCGTAATTTTGCCGCAGACACGAGTTTCATGGCAGAAGTAATCTTCTGCGTACTCTTTACAGAGTGGATTCGTTGTTTTATATCCCTAAGGCTCATCTATATCATTTCAATGTTACAACAATCTCACGGGCGCACTCCTCGATATTCTTCTCTATATCGTCATCAATAATTCCTTGCGACAGTTTTTCAAGAACAGATTCTTTATAACGTGAATGCATCTGCTCAAGGAAGAGTTTCTCAAATTCCTGTATGCGGCTGATTGGAATCTCCTGCAACAGGTTATTGATTCCGCAATATAGCACTGCGACCTGTTCTGCCACAGGCATAGGTGAATACTGCGACTGAACAAGCAGTTTATTTGTGCGTCGGCCTCGTTCTATAACCATCATGGTAACAGGGTCAACGTCACTGCCGAACTTTGCGAAAGCCTCGAGTTCGCGGTATTGCGCCTGGTCAATTTTTAACGTTCCCGCCACCTTTTTCATTGATTTTATCTGTGCCTTACCACCTACACGCGACACCGAAATACCGACATTTACAGCAGGACGGAATCCCTGATTGAAGAGGTCACTTTCAAGATATATCTGTCCGTCGGTAATAGATATCACGTTTGTCGGAATATAAGCTGACACGTCACCGGCCTGTGTTTCTATTATAGGCAAAGCGGTCAACGAGCCACCACCCTTTACCTTACCTACAAGGCTTGCAGGCAGGTCGTTCATACGTTCAGCAACATCGTTCTGATTTATTATCTTGGCTGCACGTTCAAGAAGTCGCGAATGAAGATAGAAGACATCACCGGGGTATGCCTCACGTCCCGACGGGCGACGCAATATCAATGAAATCTCGCGATATGCCACAGCCTGTTTCGACAAGTCGTCATAAACGACAAGTGCATGACGGCCGGTATCGCGGAAATACTCACCTATGGCTGCACCTGCCATAGGTGCATAATACTGTAATGCCGCAGCATCAGACGCAGTAGCGGCAACAACAATTGTGTAGTCCATTGCACCGTGCTGACGCAATGTATTTACGATAGATGCGACAGTAGAGCCTTTCTGTCCAATTGCAACATATATGCAATATACAGGCTCGCCCTTTTCGTAAGCGGCACGTTGATTGATTATAGTATCAATAGCGATAGCAGTCTTTCCTGTCTGACGGTCGCCAATGATAAGTTCACGCTGGCCACGTCCTATGGGAATCATCGAGTCGATAGATTTTATGCCTGTCTGCAACGGTTCAGTAACCGGCTGACGGAATATGACACCCGGAGCCTTTCGGTCAAGCGGCATCTCAAACCTTTCGCCTTCGATATCTCCCTTGCCGTCGAGCGGCTCACCAAGCGGAGTTATGACACGCCCCAACATGCCATCGCCTACATTGACAGAGGCAATGCGTCCTGTTCGCTTCGCTGTCATACCCTCTTTTATCTTATCGGTAGGTCCAAGAAGAATAGCTCCTACGTTGTCCTCTTCGAGGTTCATGACAACAGCCTTTATGCCATTGTCAAACTCAATGAGTTCCTCAGCCTCGGCATTGTAGAGTCCGTATATACGTACAACACCGTCGCTTACCTGAAGCACCGTACCGACCTCCTCATATTTGAGGTCACTCTTTATCCCTTTAAGCTTTTCAAGCAAGACGCTTGAAATTTCACTTGGTTTTATATTCATCAGACAAGTTTTCTGTTTTGTTCAACTAATCCGTTCCTTATATCACACAACTGTCTTCTGACACTTGCATCAACACGAATGGAATCCGCTTTATAAATGAAACCGTCGATAATGGAGTCATCGACAACATTATTCAGTTCAACCTTTGCACCGCAAACCTCCCCTATGAGTTTTTCCACTTTCGTGCGTAAGGATTCGCTCATGGGCTTTGTTGTAGTAAAAGAAACAGAAAGGACGCCTTTAGCCTTACGATAAATGGTCATATAGGCATGAGCAATGAAAAACAAGAGTTCCTCACGCTCTTCCTTTACTATGAGAGAGGCAAAACGCTCAAACACTTCACCACCATCAACGACCTCGCAGATAAGCCTTACACGCTCTTCGGCCGAGAGTATTGGAGCGCGGAGCAAAACCGGCAGTTCCTTGACCTTATCAATAGTATGCACCAGCTGTGACATATTTCCATATATCACATCCTCGGCACCCTGCTCCATTGCATATTTCAACAAGGCGCGTGCATAACGCATTGATATTGTTCCTATATTCATTCTTGACTTTTATCGGTTGAAAAAGCCTCGTCAATCAACGTGTTCATATAATTGTCACGTTCTTTGTTATCGGCAAGTTCCTTACGTATTACTTTCTCTGCAATTGAAATTGACAATTCTGCGACCTGCGCACGTATGTCACGCAATGCCTCTTCTTTTTCCTGATTTATCTGTTCTCTTGCAACAGCAATAATCCTGCCGCTTTCCACTTCGGCCTTTTCCTGCGCCTCCTTGATGATATTTTCGCGCACAGCAACAGCTTCACGCAAAATCCTCACCTGCTCGGCATTTGCATTCTCAAGTATTTTCCTACTCTGTTCTTCAACACTTGCAAGTTTCTCATTGGCAGCCTTGGCGTTCAGCAAAGCATCATCAATGAATTTCTTGCGCTCATCAATCATTGATGTTATGACCGGGAAACCGTATTTACGAAGTATAAAGAAGACTATTCCGAATGATATGAGCATCCAGAAGAGCAAACCGGTTTCGGGTAACAGAAATGACATCTGAAAAGTGGTTTATGATTAGACAAACAGTACAAGGAAACAAACTACCACAGCAAACATGGCAACACCCTCTATAAGAGCTGCAGCAAGCACCATACCTGAACGGATATCACTTGCTACCTCGGGCTGACGTGCCATTGATTCAAGAGCTGTAGAACCGATACGACTGATTCCCCATGATGCACCTATCACTGCAACACTTGCAGCAAATGCCGCTCCTACTTTAGCCAAGCTTGCGCCCATAGCGGCCTGAAGAAAAATTGTTAGAAACATAATTTTATATTTAAGGTTAATAATATTTTCAATGTTTGCTGTCGTGATGTTCCGGCTGTGACAGACCTATAAACACAGACGACAACATGGTAAACACGAATGCCTGAATAAATGCCACAAGGAATTCAAGGACATTCATGAATATGGTAAAGACAACCGAAACAAAAGTCATTGCAGTGCCTATATATGTA
Source organism: Bacteroidaceae bacterium (assembly GCA_017647225.1). Lineage (GTDB taxonomy): Bacteria > Bacteroidota > Bacteroidia > Bacteroidales > Bacteroidaceae > HGM04593. The sequence goes on from JAGCLA010000003.1 coordinate 26,850, forward strand.
CTCACCGACATTGTGATGAATATTATACACACAAAAGCAAGGATTACGGTATGTCCGGCAAGTATATTCGCAAAAAGACGTATTGTCAAAGCAAAAGGCTTGACAAAGACGCCGAACAATTCAATCAACGGCATCATAGGAACAGGGACTTTCAGGAACGACGGTACATCGGGCCAGAAAATCTCCTTATAGTATTCTTTATTGCCAAAGAAGTTCACAGCAATAAAAGTACACAATGCCAAGGCAAAGGTTACGGCAATGTTTCCTGTAACATTCGCACCACCCGGGAATATCGGCAACAACCCCATCAGGTTGCTCAGGAATATGAAAAAGAACGCTGTCAACAGATAAGGTGTGTATTTCTTATAGTTCTTGCCGACATTAGGCTTTATTATATCATCGACAACCATTGTTATAAGCACTTCCATAATACCCACAAAACCGCGTGGAGCACCATTTTCAGGCTTATGATGACGATACCAACGTGCCGTACAAAGCACTATGACAATGAGCAGCAAAGCATTCACAAATACAGAAAGGACTGTTTTGGTGATAGACAAGTCAAGCAAAGGACGACGCTCTGCCCCATTCTCATCAAGTTCAACAATTTTACCCTCATTGTCGCCAAGATAAGATATATAAAAACCCTTGTAATTATCCTCTTCGTGAAATACCGACGACGAGAAGAGTTCCCACCCCGTACGTGACGAATAAAGAATAACCGGCAGGCTTATGGAAACATGTTTTTCTCCAACGGTTGTTATATGCCATTCGTATGTATCCTTGACATGTTCAAAAATAATTTTCTTGACATCGACTTTTTCAGGCGCAGAGGATTTCTCCGCTGCTCCGGCATAACCCGAAAGTAACAGAAGAAACAGAACAAATATGTACCTTACACCTTTCATCGATTTTATATCTTATTTACACATGGTCAAGCGACTATTGTATATTCTTTTTTCTCATATAAAGCAGAACTCCACACTCTGCAACAAGCAATACCATATAATATAGGAGAAAATATATCATAAGTTCCTTTGCTGAAGAACGCATCACAAAAGCGAGAGCAAAAGCCACCACCATTGTAGTAAACATCTTGACGCCCTTGAATGCCATGAAATAATGCATGGGGTTACCTGATTTTTTGAATATGGATATCGTCACCACATAGAACACCCAAAAATAGAGAGGTGCAACCCAGAAGAGTTGCGATATGCCGCCTTCCCAGAATAGCGAAACGACAAATTCCACAGCTGCCACAAGCAGCAACATGGCAATACTGAAAACCGATATATATTTTATCTTGTTCATAGTAATTCAATACAAGCAGTTATAACATTCTTCTCAACCTCAACAAAGCCCCCTGATATTTCTATGCAGTCATCACCTTTCTCGTCAGTCCAACACAACTTTCCCTTTTGCAACACAGAAATGATTGGCGCATGGTTGTTCATAATAATAAAAGGCGCTTTGGCACCCGGCAGTGTCGCCTGTGCCACATTCCCTTTATATATATGCTTGTCGGGAGTAAGTATTTCCAAGACTAGAGGATACTGCATAAAGGTCATTTTATCTGCTCCAACAATCTATTTCCCTTTTCAATGGCCTCCTCTATTGTTCCCACATTAAGGAATGCCTGTTCCGGCAAATAATCGACCTCGCCGTCAAGAATCATATTGAATCCCCTTATTGTATCTTCAATTGAAACCGTAACACCATTTATACCTGTAAACTGTTCTGCTACGGTAAACGGCTGTGAAAGGAAACGCTGTACACGACGCGCACGGTTTACGGTTGTGCGGTCCTCTTCCGAGAGTTCTTCCATTCCAAGAATAGATATGATGTCCTGCAGTTCCTTATTACGTTGGAGTATCTGCTTTACACGCTGTGCCGTATTGTAATGCTGTTCACCGACGATATTTGCATCAAGTATTCGTGATGTCGATTCAAGAGGATCAACGGCAGGATATATTCCAAGTTCGGCAATTTTTCTACTTAGTACCGTTGTTGCATCAAGGTGGGTAAAAGTAGTTGCCGGAGCAGGGTCGGTAAGGTCGTCGGCAGGCACATACACAGCCTGAACCGATGTGATAGAGCCATTTACCGTCGATGCAATACGTTCCTGCATCGCACCCATTTCACTCGCAAGTGTCGGCTGGTATCCGACAGAACCCGGCATACGTCCCAACAATGCCGATACCTCGGAGCTCGCCTGTGTAAAACGGAATATATTATCAATAAAGAACAGTATGTCGTTACGTTTTCCCTCTTTAATACCTGCGTCACGGAACGATTCGGCAATAGTAAGACCTGAAAGGGCTACCGAAGCACGTGCGCCGGGAGGTTCATTCATCTGGCCATATACAAGCGTTGCCTGTGATTTTGCCACCTCGTCATAATCGATTTTAGAAAGGTCCCATTCTCCCTTTTCCATAGAAGCCTTAAAATCATCGCCATAACAGATTACGTTGGACTCAATCATCTCGCGCAAGAGGTCATTACCTTCGCGTGTACGTTCTCCAACACCGGCAAATACGGAAAAACCGTTATGTCCTTTGGCAATGTTGTTTATAAGCTCCATGATAAGAACGGTTTTGCCGACACCAGCACCACCGAAAAGACCGATTTTACCGCCTTTGGAATATGGTTCAAGCAAATCAATAACCTTTATTCCTGTAAAAAGCACTTCTTGGGTAGTTGCCAAATCCTCGAACTTGGGCGCATCGCGATGAATAGGATATGCAACAGAATTGTCGAGTTCATTCAGTCCGTCAATAACATCACCCACCACATTCATCATTCTGCCCTTTATCTGATTACCTATCGGCATTGCAATAGGCTTTCCTGTGGCAAACACTTCCATTCCGCGTGACAACCCTGCAGTACGGTCCATTGCGACAGTCCTGACAGTATCTTCGCCAATATGCTGTTGTACTTCGAGTATCAGTTTGCGTTCTCCCGCAACATCAACAGTCAAAGCCTCATGGATAGCCGGAAGGAATACCTTTTCATCTTCCATTCCGCCGAAATACACATCGACAACAGCTCCTATTATTTGGGATATTGTACCTTTTATTTGTGACATAGAACTATTTTTCAAAAAAACACGCCGAAAGTAATTTTCGGCACTTTCGCAAAGATAATATAAATTCCCAATAGTCCTAACTTTTTGTAATTAAAGAAAATATAAATGTTGTTGATAAATACATAAAAAATATGGTCGAAAATTTACTTTCGACCATATTTCCCGTTACAAACATATTAAAAATACTGTATTCTTGAAACGACACGGAACATTGCACATATATCGGCCCTGTTGATAGGGAACGAAGGATAGTTGGGCGACACACACCAGAGAAGTTCGGGATTATTCTCATCTATGTAGCAATGCTTAATCATTCGCGCATCATTTGTCACTATCATATATATGGCTTCGGGAGTAATCTTCTCATGCGCCTCTACCCTAACCACGCCCACGACATCACCGGCAAACACCTCAGGCTCCATTGATGTACCCGATACAGGGAAATAGAACTTTGCATTCTGCGACGGCAGAGAGATGAAACCGCTTGCCTTTTCGTATGATGGGTCAAAAGAATCCCTCAAACCGGCACTAACGGGAAGATCATTGTAAAACGGAACAGAGGTAAACTGCGAAACGACACTCTCTTCGCGCAACATTTCGTCCTCTCCCATTATGAGCCACGCTGGAGAAATCTCCGGGAAATTGTCAAGAATGGCATAGAGCAATTCCATCGAAATTTTGCCATCTTCATTGACCTGACGGTTCAATGTTCGCTGGGGAATTTCAAATAATTTGCTGGCTTTGTTTACATTAAGGTTTTTGTATCTGAATACAGCAATTACCCTATCTTTTATATTATCCTTTTTCATAAAAGAACCTGTTTACCAGTCATTAATTAGACCAATTCTAAAATAGCATATTTTGGCTAATTTAACAACTCGGTTAAAAATTTTACAACTATATTTGTAGCCATAATTGGCTATTTTTAGTAAAAAAGCTACCAATTTTGTTCATAAACGCATAAAAAAGCAGAACAAACCTGTGTTATGGACAAATATAGTACAATTTAGAAAAACACAAAAATTTCAAAAAAATCATTTACTATGAAAAGTAAAGTTATAAGTAATTGCAAGCATGTTTACGAGATTCTTATCGAGAAGATTATGGAATTTACAGATTATCTGAAATTCAAGTTCAAACGGCAGGACGAATACAGGAGTAATCTGGTAGAGGTTTACAACATCAGTAAAAAATACATCAACGAAGAATACGTTCAGGAGTTTCTGAAGGAAAGGCAAAAATGTGTCGGGCCCAACAGATACAAAATAGAGATAAGAACATACGACAACGAAGAGAGCGAAGAGAAAATCGGCGAGGTAGTTCTAAGCAGAAAGAAGAAAATAATAGAAAAAGCCACGCTCGTCATAAAAAGGAACATACCCGATTCGGAAAAGCTCATCTATTGGAAATTCTAAACAACATATCAAAAACATAATACCATGAATATAAAACTTCTTCTACTGACACAAATAGTAAGCTTTTTCCTGATGTTGGGAACAGCAGAGCACCTGTTTACAGGTATCACCTCAACAATCATATTCACATTGTCGTTTGCAATGTTCATCAAGAGCAGCATTTATATAAACAAGAACGAAAAGCATCTATTAAGAGATTGTAAAATGAAAGAGGAAAAGTATTAAAGCACAATATTATTGTTAAAAAATAACTATCTTTGCATAAGATAGAACATTAAACTTAATGAAACGCAGAATACACATATTCATATTACTGTTCCTTACAACACTTTTTGTTGTAGGCAATTGCAATACCATTGCTGCCGAGAACTATAGCAACAAAGAGTATGCTAAGATTAAAAACAGTACAGAAAACAGTATCTGCAAATTACAAGAACGTTTACAACACTGTAAGTTCGAGCATCCACAACAAAACAACATATCGTTTACACGTCATGGTAAAAACAGTACAACAAGGCGTACTTACGACAACACAAAGAGTGGATGCAATTTCAAAAGTTATGTAAACACTATTAAGGCGGAATATCTTTTCGCTCTATGCCACAAGGCAGTAATACAATATCGCCACACACGCAGATATTATATATACGCCTTGAGGCATATCGTTATTTAGCAATTGTTATATAAAAAAATTAAAAACAGGTTGCCATTACAAATGGCAACCCAATTATATTTTGTATAACTATTCTAAAAAACTAAATAATGAATACAGATTTTGATAAATTATTCCTTGAAAATAACAACATAATACTTAAAAGGAAATTCCCATATATCCCTTTATTCCTTCTTGTTGCAACAATAGTATTGTTAGCTATTGCATTAGGCATGGGAGTGGAAAACAGCGCCAAAATGCCAACGCTTATGATAGCATTCATATTGGCTACGATTGGTATAATAAAATTGTTCATAACATCAAAATCCTTGATATACCAACCAACAAATGAGAAACTGACAAAAAGAGAGTTGTTCTTTGAACTCAGCATGAAAGAGTTGGTAACCAACATGGTCGAAAAAGAGGATATCGATTATCTGCTGAGCAAAGATAGAATGAATGACAACTTACCAATAAAAGTCACATTGCATGCAACAGCAAGCAAAAGCATAATCATTTGCCGTGCATACCATTTTGTTCCTTATTCATACGAACCTATAACAGAATATAAAATTATAAAGAAATAAATATAAACATAGTACGTTATCCACTACCAGCCCGCTTAGCGGGCTGGTATGTTTTACGCATTTTACTAGTCTAAACGTCCGACATTATTATAAAAATCACTAATTTTGCATCTGCAAACAAAATAGCGTACAATGAAGTATATTCTGCAATTTGAAATAATAATAGCGATATCACTTATAGGAGAGTTGTTAAACAGACTCATTCCCCTACCCATTCCGGCAAGCATATACGGAATGGTAATCCTTTTCACTGCATTATGCACCGGATTAATAAAATTGTCTGCAGTAAAAGAGACCGGTAAATTCCTTATATATATAATGCCCATGATGTTTATTCCGGCGACAGTAGGCCTGCTCGAATCGTGGAGCATCATGCAGAACTTCCTTATTGCAATAATTGTAATATCACTTGTATCAACAGTTATTGTCATGGCATTGACAGGCCGTATAACACAATTTATAATTAACGTCAAGAACAAAGAAAAGAAGTCATGAAAGAGATATTGGGAAATTCATTGTTCTTTGGCGTGGGAATAAGCGTAGGAACATACCTGTTAGGCACATACATCAAGAAGAAATGTAACTTTTTCCTTTGCAACCCACTGTTGCTTGCCATTACAATGACAATAGCGACTCTACTACTTACAGGTATTGACTATCAGCAATACAACAACGGAGCAAAGTACCTGAGCTATCTTCTTACCCCTGCAACTGTCGCATTGGCAATTCCGCTATACGAGCAGGTAAAGCTGTTGAAGAAAAACATGACGGCAATACTCATAGGAATAGCATCGGGAGTGCTGACAAGTTTTATATCAATTTTCGCCATGGCATTGCTGTTCAAGCTCAACCATACCGAATATGTAACATTGCTTCCCAAATCAATAACAACAGCAATAGGCATAGGACTTTCCGAAGAACTTAACGGATATGTAGCAATAACCGTTTCGGCCATAATGATAACAGGACTCTTCGGGAACATAGCCGGAGCCGGTATATGCCGTCTGTTCGGCATAAAGCACCCCGTAGCAAAAGGTATAGCCATTGGCACAGCAACACACGTTATGGGAACAGCCAAAGCAATGGAGATTGGAGAAGTGGAAGGCGCAATGAGCAGTCTGTCGGTAGCTGTTGCAGGTTGCATGACAGTAGCTGCTGCAATAATTTTTGAAGGATTGATATAAAATTTGCGAATAATAACTATATTCGCAGAAACAAAAACAGCCATTATGATTATTGCAGTAGATTTTGACGGTACAATTGTTGAGCACAACTACCCCGCCATAGGCAGGGAGCTACCATTCGCAACAGCAACTATACGAAAGCTCATAGACGAACAGCACCAGATAATTCTTTGGACAGTACGCAAGGGAAAACTCCTGCAAGAGGCTGTCGATTGGTGCAAAGAACGCGGTATTGAATTCTATGCAGTAAACAAGAATTTCCCCGAAGAACAGATCGACAACGAACAGGGATACTGTAAAATTAATGCAGAACTGTTTATCGATGACCGCAACCTTGGTGGACTACCCGATTGGGGACATATATACAGAATGATAAAAGAGAATAAAAGCTGGAAAGAATTATACTCAGAACCTCAAGAACAGTCAATAAAAAAGAAAAAATGTTGGTTTAGATGGTAAAAGATTAAAATATCTCCAAAATCTTAAATCTTAATAATCAACGACTTGTTCAAAACATTAAAAAAAGCTCAAAAAAAACTTCATAAAAGGTTTGCAGAGTTAAAATAAAGTTGTACCTTTGCAACGCATTAAGGCAATGCGCTGTTAGCTCAGTTGGTAGAGCAATTGACTCTTAATCAATGGGTCCAGGGTTCGAGTCCCTGACGGCGTACAAAAGACAGTTACTTCGGTAGCTGTCTTTTTTTTATAAATTTATTCTTGGAAAGCTACACACCATATATAAAAACAAATTTAGGGGCAATTCGTATTGAATTGCCCCTAAATTATATAAAAGTCAAGCTATTACTTAACGATTATCAGGTAATAGTTCTTCTTGCCCTTCTGAACAAGGATATACTTGTCATTAAGCAGGTTCTCTGTTGAAATGAGCTGGTCGAAAGCAGTAAGTTTCTCTTTGTTTACTGAAACACCACCACCCTGAACAAGCTTACGCATCTCGCCTTTTGATGCAAAAATTGCTGCATGGTCTGTAGTAAGGTCAACAGCCTTTACACCCTCGGCAAGCACCTCGCGTGATACCTCGAACTGAGGAACACCGTCGAACACTGCAAGCAATGTATCCTCATCGAGAGAACGCAAAGCCTCTGTTGAAGCGTTACCGAAAAGAATATTTGAAGCCTCTACAGCCTTGTTGTACTCCTCTTCGCCATGAACAAGAACTGTTACTTCCTGAGCAAGACGTTTTTGCAACAGACGCATGTGTGGAGCCTGAGCATGCTCTGCAACAAGAGCCTCAATCTCCTCGCGGCAGATAGATGTAAATATCTTGATATACTTCTCGGCATCGTCATCACTTACATTCAACCAAAACTGATAGAAACGATAAGGTGATGTATAACGCTTGTCGAGCCAGATGTTACCCTGTTCTGTCTTACCGAACTTCTTACCGTCGGCCTTTGTGATAAGAGGACATGTCAAGGCAAAAACCTCGTTACCCGACATTTTACGTATCATTTCGGTACCTGTGGTGATGTTACCCCACTGGTCGGCACCACCAAGCTGCAACTTGCAACCGTGTGTTTCGTTGAGGTGCACATAGTCGTAACCCTGAAGCAACTGATATGTAAACTCTGTGAATGACATACCGTCTGTACCTGCCTCACCCGAAAGACGACGCTTAACAGAATCCTTTGACATCATGTAGTTTACTGTAATCATCTTACCGATGTTACGGATAAAGTCGAGGAAGGTGAAATTCTTCATCCAGTCGTAGTTGTTCACAAGAACTGCAGCGTTTGGTGCATCGCTGTCAAAGTCGAGGAAACGTGCAAGCTGTTTCTTCAATGCCTCCTGGTTATGACGCAACTTCTCTTCGTCAATGAGCACACGCTCCTTTGATTTACCCGAAGGGTCACCAATCATACCTGTAGCACCACCAATAAGTGCTATAGGCTTGTGACCACAAAGCTGGAAATGACGCAACATCATAACACCTACAAGGTGACCAATATGCAAAGAATCGGCAGTAGGGTCAATACCGAGATATGCACTTGTCAGCTCTTTCTGCAACTGCTCCTCTGTTCCAGGTGTCATATCCTGAATCATTCCTCTCCATCTTAATTCCTGTACAAAATTCATAGTTCTATTATATTTAATTCGTTAATACTTTCAATTCAAAAAAAATCAAAGACGATACAACTGTGAAGGCATTGTGCGCTTCAGCACTATCAGCTGCACATCCTTGCCCGGTATTATACCGTAATCACCCATTTCCATTGCTACAGCCTTGTATGCAAGTTCGGGATGATTGTTCTCCTCGCTCAAATGGCACAACCATATATACTTCAGATGCTCGTTGAAGTGCGAAGCAAGATATTTTGCCGTTGCCTGGTTGCTCATGTGTCCACGAGAACTTGACACACGCTGTTTAAGAAATTCGGGATAACGTCCCATGGCAAGCATCTGTTCCTCGTAGTTGGACTCAATTACAAGATAATTTGCCTGGTCTATATAGTTTGATACTATTGGAGTTATCTCTCCAAGGTCTGTCGCTATACAGAATTTCTTATCACCAATCTCTATAAAATATCCGACATTATCACTACCGTCATGAGGCACCTCAAACGGTGTGATAACCATGTCGCGCAGAGTTATTGACTCCTCTTTTGTTATATACCTTACATGTATGGGCTCGATGGGCTTGGAAACACAATAGTTCTTTGTTATGCCCACATGCACCTCTTTTGTCGCATACACAGGTATATTGGCTTTTGAAGATATCACACCCAATGCTTTTATATGGTCGGCATGGTCGTGTGTGACAAACATCGCACATATACTCTCAAAGGGAATACCCTCTTTCTTGAGGGCTGTCCTGATGGTCTTTGACGGGATACCGGCATCAATGAGGATACCGTAATCCCCCACCCCCAAATAGTAACAATTTCCGCAGCTTCCGCTGCCAATACTCATAAATCGAATTTCCATTATATATTTTTTTCTCCTTCAAAAATAAAATCATACATCAGAACGGATAACCGATTGCAAAATGCAAAGCGAAATCGCGTCCGAACTTTGGACATATGATTGGGAATCTCTCCCTGCCATCATAAGCAGGGTTTATCGCTTTCATTGCCGCGTCAAGGCGGAAGACGAAGAGGCCGAGATCGAACCTGAAACCAAGACCATAGGACAAAGCCAATTCTTTATAGAATTTGGTAAACTTGAATTGTCCGCCGGGCTGTTCTTCATACTCCCTTATTGTCCATATATTACCGGCATCAAGGAATACGGCCGAATGGATTTTCCAAAAAAGGTGAGTACGGTATTCAACATTCAAGTCGAGCTTTACATCACCCGACTGATTGATAAAGTCAATACTTTTTCCCTCATTACGATACGAACCAGGGCCAAGACTTCTCACGGTCCAACCGCGCATACCATTAGCTCCACCGGCAAAATAGCGCTTTTCAAACGGCAAGATACGCGAGTTGCCGTAAGGATAGGCTATACCGAATCCCATATGCAACACAATAGAGTTGCGGTTGTCGATATTTATTCGGGTGGCAAAATCAAAATCACCCTTCACATACTGCGCATAAGCAATTTTCAACAATGTGTATTGTCCCTCATCGTTCTTTGCTCCACCGAACGCGCTGTTTATTCCGTACAAAAGGTTACCCGAACACTCCATATTGGTACGCACAGAATAGACAACTCTTTGGAAGCGGTTGCTGTTCTTGTGTGACGAGTTATAGGAGTATGTATAACCCAACTTTGTAATGAGCAGGTTCTCGTAATTATATTTGAGAATTGAATTTCTGTTTGAAACGCTGTCGAGATATACCTCCTTGAATGTTTCCGAAATCCAAGGCACATAGATATAGTTTATATCCATGATGTCAAGCTTATGCATATCTTCCTTGCGCTTGCTCCACATATAGCTCCAAGAACCGGAAAGAATTCGTCTTTCAAACTCAGGGCGTTCTTGAGAGTTCAATTTAAGGGAGAAAAGTGTTGAAGATAGCAACATACGTTTATCGGCAGGCACGAAAGCCTGTGGAATACCGCCAAGCAATCGCAGACTAAGTTCGGCACCATATTCAAAATAGCTGTCGCCTGTATAGCCGCTAAGGTTCGATACAGCTTCATAAGCACCAAACAGACGCAACGACAGCAACTCGGAGCCTTTGAAAAGGTTCTTGTCTGAAAAGGTTATTGAAGCAGCAGCACCCAAATCACCTGCGGTGTTAGTACCTTCAATCTCAAAGCCGACAGATCGGCGCTTATTACGCTCGAACACAATGTAACAATCGAGCAACGCGGTGTCGGGACGTTCAACCATACGTATGGTTGTATATTTCAAGGCTGTCAACTGCGCAAAGGAGTTGAATGTCCTATCCATGTTCTTTTGAGTAAAAATATCACCCGGCTGGAAGAATGTATTCTCGACAAGTACACTCGGACGAACAATAGAGCTCTCTTTGTAAAGGATTTTATAATCGCGATACTCCAATGTATCACACTGCGCCAAAGCAGCCTCGTCGAAACGCATTCCGGCACCGGCAACAAAGCATATATCACCAATCCTGTACTGTTTGTGTGGAACAGCCGGAGCATTGGGCGAAGGGGTGAACATCGCTATATTCATAGCAAGCTTTACTTTGTTCGAATAATGCGCTGTGTCGGCAATGAACGTAATGTAGTCCTTCTGGAAACGATAATATCCCTTATTCCTCAGAATTTCAGTCAACCTGTCGCGTTCCTGCTCCATACCATCGACGCTGAACGGCATTCCCGGACGAAGGTACGACTCCTCCGAATTGGTTTCAATAATTGAGCATAGTGCAGTGTCGGCACTGTTTATTTTAATTTCAGAAACATAATATCTCTCGCGTTCATGCAGGTAATATGTTGCCACCGCACGTTTCTTTTCATCATTCTTCTCACATTCAAAATCAACCGATGCGTGCAGATAACCATCGTTCACAAGCATCTGCTGGATATTGTTCTTGCTTCTTTCGGCGAGAGATTCGCTAAAAACTACGGGTGCTTCTCCAAGACGCTGAAGGACTTTGTTCACCCACATAGTCGTGTCACGTCCCGACAAGGCATAAGTGTACATAGGCACCTTGACAAGGCTGAACCATTTGGCATTAGGCATCTGACGCACATAGTTACGCGCTTTAATGACATTTGATGCGTTGGTATTGGATACAATCTTGACGTCCTTAAGAAGATACTCACCCTCCGGAATAAATTTATTCACGGAACATGAGGATATCATAAAGATACAGAGAAGAATATATGTCAATCTTTTTATCGGCATCAAGAATACACCTAATTTTCCAAATTTAACGCGAAGATACTAATAAACGGGCAATATATAAAGTTAAACTTTATATATTTTGTAACAAGAAAGGTCATTTATTGGAAAATAAATCTTAAACAGGCCGAAATGTAAAAGTTTTGAGGTAGTTTTGCAGAACTTTTACAAAGTATTCGTTTTATGATAAGCAAATCGTTACTGAAACAGATAAAATCCCTCGAACAGCGCAAGTTCCGTAAAGAGAGCGCGCTCTTTGTTGCAGAAGGCGGCAAAACCGTACAGGACTTGATAGACACAGGAATCGAGGTGAAGAACATAATTGCCACCGACGAATGGCTAAAGACACACAAGCTCAACACAACTGCCGAAATAACCGTTGTCAATGATGACGATATGAAAAAGGCGAGTTTCCTGCGCACACCTCAGGGAGTTCTGGCCATATTCAAGCAACCGAGCCACGAAATCGATTACACCCTACCCGAGCGCGAGCTATGTCTGGCATTGGACAACGTGCAAGACCCCGGCAACATGGGTACAATCATACGAATAGCCGACTGGTTCGGAATCGAGAACATCTATTGTTCAAACGGCAGTGTCGATATATACAACCCGAAAACGGTCCAAGCCACGATGGGAGCTATAGGAAGAGTAAAAATTCATTACACAAACCTACCCGAGCTGATAGAAAGACTAAAAGAGAAGACTCCAGTATATGGAACATTCCTCGACGGAGAAGACATTTACTCAAGCAAATTGAACGAAAGAGGCATCATTGTCATGGGCAACGAAGGCAACGGCATAAGCGATGAGTGTGGCAGGCTGATAAAAGAGCGCCTCCTGATACCCAACTATCCTAAAGAGAGAAGCACATCAGAGTCGCTTAACGTTTCGGTTGCGACAGCAATCGTTTGCAGCGAATTCCGCAGAAGAGTAAAATAAACTAAATCAAGGCCACGAGCCCACCGTTACAATCGGAGGCAAAAGCATACAAATCACCACTCTCACAAGATTGGGGATTTGTTGTTATATCAGAAACCGATTTTATCGAAGAATTGTAGGAAAGATAAATTTCATCTATAAGCGACATTGATTGCGCCTCACCCGAAAACGAGTAAACATTCTTTACAATCCCACAAGTCATATCAACAACTCTGTTACGCAGCATTTCGCCCGAAGGAGTGTATAATTCTCTTGCAAGGTACAACATTTATCACTTCTTTTTTGATGGATGAATTCTCACAAGTGATATGTTGTCAAGCAACATACGAGAGCCTGCGGTGGAATCATTGTCGATATAATACACAAAACCCGACATGTTTTTCAGCTTGCTGTCGTGATATCGTGGAGCCGAGAGGTTATACCCGCCTACGCTGTCAACACGCACACCTTTGGTATAATAAGTACCGTCGTCATAGTCAAGACGAATGGAAGCGTAAGCCTCCTGGTTTATCACGGCTGGAGCGAGGAAGTTCGCATTAAAGGAGAATGAGAGGCTGTCCCCCTCTACAAATGTGGTGTCGTCGGGCACTTCAAAAGAAAATACAAGTCTGTTGTTCAAGGAATTCGAAGAGAACTGCTTAATTTTTGAACTTGTCCATAAATCGACATTGTCATTTCCAAGAAACAGCATTTCAAACGAAACGCCTTCATCCTGACAAACTCTCGTATCGTTCAGTTTTTCAACCTCCGCTTCAAGGCGGTCCGAAAGATTTATATACATTCGCCTCAAATACTTTGGATATCTGTTATACCACTGCATCGAGGAATCGAACTGCACATTATCGATATTATGCTTCTTGAAGATATAGCTAAAGAAGAGTTTCTCCTTATAATCATCGGCAGAATACTCACCCGACATGGACTGCACCATGTGATAATCATACAGGAAAGCTTCCATCTTGTCAGGAGGAATAACATATTCCGGGATTTTCACTTCACACGAAGCAAAAACCGACAGAATCATTAAAAGCAATACATTTCTGACAAGACGCATACCGCAATTCCTAAAGAATATACTTTCTATAAAAAATAAGCATAGCCACAACACTGCAACTTATGCATGCATCGGCAAAATTAAATACCGGTGCAAAGAAGATACTGCCACCAACCAACGGCAACCAGTCTGGCCACACGAACAAAGGCAGATAGAACATATCCACCACTCGTCCCAGCATAAATTCCGAGTAGCCTTCGCCCCAAGGAACAAATTCTGCAACAGTCCTATAGCTACCCGAGAAAATCTCGCCGTAAAAAAGGCAGTCGATGATATTACCGGCAGCACCGGCAATAACCAACGCCATGCATATCAAAAAACCGAACGGATATTTATCGTTCTTCAGCAACCTGTAAAGAAGATATCCAAGGAAAGCAACGGCAACGACACGGAAGGTAGTCAGGAAATACTTATTGAATATCTCCATACCGAAAGCCATGCCGTTGTTCTCCACGAACAGAATCTTGAACCAGTCACCAAAAACCGGAATACTCTCGCCTAACTGCATATTGGTCTTGACGACAATTTTAATCACTTGGTCGATTACAATTGCCAACAGAATAAGCGAGAGGATTACAACGGAACGTTTTTTGGTACTTTTTGCCATATACGATTAACGATTTTTCTTAGCCTCGATGCTTAATGTTGCATGAGGTACAGCCATCAATCTCTCCTTGGCAATAAGTTTGCCGGTCTCGCGACAGATACCGTATGTCTTGTTTTCGATACGGATAAGCGCAGCCTGAAGACCCTGGATAAACTTAGCCTGACGGCTTGCTATCTGCATCTGCTCCTCAAGATAGGCTGCATCGCTACCATCTTCCAATCCCTTGTATGTTGGCGATGTATCGGCAACATCATTAGAATCCTCATGACGCAATGCTCTCATTATCTCATCATAATCTCTCTTTGCAAGTTCCAGTTTTTGCAAAATCACCTGACGGAATTCTTCCAATTCAGCGTCAGAATAACGAACTTTTTCAGACATATCTATTTTATATTATGGTTAGTTAATTAATTATATATCACACTTTTGCAACAGCAACCTTTATTACGGCGCCTTCAAGTTCAACATTCTCGCCCTCAGCAACCTCGCCGATAACAAGAGAGTCAGCAAGTACCTGATTACAGATGTACTCCTTGAACTCTTCAACAGCAACATCACTTGCTTCGTTGCTCGAAACGACAACCGAGATACGGTCTGTTATGTCAAAACCGCTGTCCTTACGTACTGCCTGAATCTTCTTCACGATTTCACGTGCAATACCTTCGCGACGTAAAGCATCGGTAACCTCAACATCAAGAGCAACGGTCAATGCACCCTCGTTGGCAACAGTCCAGCCCGGTACGTCTTCGCTGAATATCTCAACATCAGCAAGTTCAATGAGCGCATCCACACCCTCGACACAAAGAGTTATGTTACCCTCTCTTTCAAGTCGAGAAATCTGATCCTGCGACATCTCGGTAACAGCAGCATTAACGCTCTTCATCAGCTTACCGAACTTCTTACCCAATGTACGGAAGTTACACTTGATTTTCTTTACAAGAATACCGTCACCCTCAACAAATACGAGTTCCTTAACATTCACCTCGCTGAGGATAAGCTGTTTCACAGCCTCAATTCTTGACTTCATCACCTCGTCGGTTGTAGGTATCGCAATCTTCTGCAATGGCTGACGCACAATCAGAGCCTCCTTCTTACGCAAGGCAAGAACCATTGACGAAATCTGCTGTGCGAGTTCCATACGGTACTCAAGTTCAGTATCAACAGAAGCCTCATCACACTCAGGGAATTTAGCCAAATGAACAGAATCGCTTTCGCCACGTCCTGTCACAGCTGTAAGATCCTGATAAAGACGCTCTGCATAGAACGGAGCTATCGGTGCCATAAGTCGGGCAACAGTCTCAAGACATGTATAAAGAGTCTGATATGCCGACAACTTGTCTGCACTCATATCTGAGCCCCAGAAACGTTTACGGCTCAAACGCACGAACCAGTTGCTGACGTTGTTAATAACGAACTCCTGTATCAGACGACCTGCCTTTGTAGGCTCATAG
Organism: Bacteroidaceae bacterium; assembly: GCA_017647225.1. Classification (GTDB taxonomy): domain Bacteria; phylum Bacteroidota; class Bacteroidia; order Bacteroidales; family Bacteroidaceae; genus HGM04593. The sequence continues at coordinate 43,111 of JAGCLA010000003.1, forward strand.
TCATTGAAGCATACATTCACATTCTTCACAAGAGTGTTGAGTTCCGAAATAATCCAACGGTCGAGTTCAGGACGCTCGTTAAGAGGTATATCGGCCTCTTCGTATGTAAAGCCATCTACATTCGCATACATTGTAAAGAAGCTGTATGTTTGGTACAATTTACCGAAGAATGAGCGTACAACCTCTTTCACGCCATCTTCGTTGAAACGAAGGTTGTCCCAAGGCGCAGAGTTTGTTATCATATACCAACGCAAAGCGTCACTTCCGTAAGAATCGATGGTATTGAACGGATCGACAGCATTGCCAAGACGTTTTGACATCTTGTCGCCATTCTTGTCAAGTACAAGACCGTTTGAAATTACAGTCTTGAACGCAACGGTGTCAAATACCATTGTTGCTATTGCATGCAATGTGTAGAACCAGCCACGTGTCTGGTCAACACCCTCTGCAATAAAGTCGGCAGGATATACCACACGGTTATCAAGTATTTCCTTGTTCTCGAACGGATAGTGTATCTGTGCGTAAGGCATTGCACCCGAATCGAACCAAACGTCGATAAGGTCAAGTTCGCGTGTCATAGGTTTACCTGTAGAAGACACAAGTTTGATATCATCGACATAAGGACGGTGCAAATCTATCTTGTCATAGTTCGCCTTGCTGTAATCGCCGGGAACGAAACCTTTATCCTTATAAGGGTTGCTCTGCATAATACCAGCAGCAACAGCCTTTTCAATCTCGTCATAGAGTTCAGCAATAGAACCTATACATTTTGCCTCACCATCTTCGCTTGTCCAGATAGGAAGCGGAGTACCCCAATAACGGCTACGGCTCAAGTTCCAGTCGTTCAAGTTCTCAAGCCATTTTCCGAAACGTCCTGTACCTGTTGATTCAGGCTTCCATGTAATGGTCTTGTTGAGTTCGCTCATACGCTCCTTCATTTCCGAAGCACGTACAAACCAGCTGTCAAGAGGATAGTAAAGGACAGGTTTGTCTGTACGCCAACAGTGTGGATAGTTGTGTATATGCTTTTCAATCTTGAAAGCCACACCACCCTGTTTCATTACCATACAGAGTGCCACGTCGAGTGTTTCAGCCTTTGCAGCCGCTACATCATCGTACTTACCGTCAATGGTATATTGTGGGTCGTACGCATTCTTTACATATGCGCCGGCAAATTTAGAATACAAATCCTTGTCGATACAGTTGTTTACAAACTCCTCGTCAAGTTCTTCGATAGACCAGAACTTACCTGTAAAATCAACCATAGGACGTGTTTCGCCCTTCTTGTTTACCATGAACAACGAAGGAACACCAGCAGCCTTTGCCACAAATGCGTCATCAGCACCAAAGGTAGGAGCAATGTGTACGATACCTGTACCGTCCTCTGTTGTAACATAGTCACCGGGAATTACTCGGAAAGCGTCGGCAGAAGCATCAACAACCTTGTCACCCTCCTTTACTACAGGTTTTACCCAAGGGAACAACTGCGCATAGTGCATACCTACAAGGTCGGCACCCTTATATTCGGCAATCACCTTGTAAGGAACAACCTTGTCGCCCTGGTTGTAGCTGTCGAGCGGCATATTCTCGCCGGCAGGATTGAAGTGAGCACCCAAGAGAGCCTTTGCAAGAACCACAGTAACAGGCTCGCCTGTATATGTATTGTATGTCTGTACTGCAACATAGTCAATCTTTGGACCTACACACAAAGCTGTGTTTGAAGGCAATGTCCAAGGAGTTGTTGTCCAAGCGATGAAATAAGGCTTACCCCACTCTGTCATTTCAGGTTTTGGGTCAAGCATACGGAACTGTGCCACAGCAGTAGTATCCTTCACGTCACGGTAGCAACCCGGCTGGTTCAACTCGTGTGAGCTAAGACCTGTTCCCGCAGCAGGAGAATATGGCTGGATTGTATAGCCCTTATAAAGCAGACCTTTGTTGTAGAGCTGCTTCAACAACCACCACAAGGTTTCAATATAGCTATTCTCGTATGTAATATAGGGATTTTCAAGGTCAACCCAATAACCCATCTTGCGTGTAAGGTCGGTCCACTCTTTAGTGTATTTCATAACCTCCTCACGGCAATTCCTGTTATAGTCATCAACCGAGATTTTCTTACCGATATCCTCTTTTGTTATATTCAGTTTCTTTTCAACACCAAGTTCAACAGGCAAGCCATGAGTATCCCAACCGGCTTTACGTTTTACCTGAAAACCTTTCATGGTCTTGAAACGGCAGAATGTATCTTTTATACTACGCGCCATTACGTGGTGTATTCCGGGCATACCGTTTGCCGAGGGAGGACCTTCAAAGAATACAAACGACGGAGCGCCTTCACGCTCTGTCATACTTCTTGAAAAGAGATTGTTTTCTTCCCACTCACTCAGTACCTCTTTGTTGATTTGAGGCAAATTCAACTGATTATATACAGAAAATTTCTTTTTCATTTTATGTTTTTATATTGTCTTCTATTTAATCTTGCAAATATACCTAAAAAAAACGTAATTTCAAAAGACACAAAGGTTTTTACTACCCGTTACATAGAAAAAGCGTTCCCCGAGCCACCATTTCAAGCCAAGAGAACGCTAAAAAGTCTGTTATTCAGGCACACGTCTTAAAAAATCATTCCGAGCAAGAAGATGCCGACGGCTCAATCACATAATTACGCCCGAGCATCTTATGGGTAACAACCACCTTTACGCCGAATTTTTCGGCCACATGATGCGCTATATGCTCCGCACTATAGACTGAACGATGCTGTCCACCCGTACATCCGCAACACACCTGTATATGAGTAAAGCCACGTCGTTTGTATGTATCGACCATATTGTCAACCAACGCATAGGCATTCTCAAGGAATGCCGCTATATCACTCTCCTCTTCAAGAAATTTTATCACAGGCGCATCCATACCCGTCAGTTTCTTGTAAGGCTCATAACGTCCCGGATTGTGTATTGCCCTGCAATCGAACACAAAGCCGCCGCCATTGCCCGACAAGTCGTCCGGAATACCTCTGCGATAAGAGAAACTCATAACATCAACGGTAAGCACCTTTATATCTTCCTTTACAAACAAAGGCAACGACAAAATCTCCTCCACAAGTGCCGACAGATAAGGGAATCCCAACGCCGCGCTATCCAACAACTCCTTCAACTGTCTCAAAGCCCCGGGGATAACCTCCACAAAAGCTTTCTTGCGTTCAAATAAGCCCCTATAGCCATAAGCGCCAAGATTCTGCAACAGTCGGAATATGCGGAAAAGCGACAGCTTTTCAACAAAATCCTCGCGGGAAATTTTCTTATACTCTTCAAGCGAAGACAAATAAGCGTCAATCATTGCCTCAACGGCATCAGCCGTATAGCACGCTCTCGCCTGCCCCACAAACGAAGCCACATCGTAATATACAGGCCCTTTGCGTCCTCCTTGAAAATCAATAAAGAACGGCTCTCCACCACGCACCATCACATTACGCGATTGGAAATCCCTATAAAGGAAAGTATTCTCATTTTCAGCCAATAGCAACGATGACAATTTGTCAAATTCATCTTCAAGCAAACCTTCGTTGAATTCAACGCCGACACCTTTAAGGAAACAGTACTTAAAATAGTTCAAATCCCACTTTACCGTACGCTCATTAAAGTCGCTTACAGGATAGCATAACGCAAAATCAAAGAACTCAGGCACGCGATATTGGATATGTGGCAGAAAAGACATCACCTTACACAGCATATCAACATCAGGCTGCGAGAAACAACCCGACTCACGCGACTGTTTCATCGTTTCAAAAAGAGTCTTGTCGCCCAAATCTTCTTGCAGATAACACAAGCCGCCTTCCGACACCGCCAACACTTCGGGCGCAGGAATGCCACTCTCTGCAAAAGCCTTTGCGAGAGCCACAAAAGCCCTGTTTTCCTCAACCGAAGTCCCGACAACACCAATAACAGAAGTGCCTTCACCCGCAAGCCTGTAATATGCGCGGTTAGAGCCTGCACCACACATTTTCACTATCGACAAAGGCTCAACGCCAAACTTGCCCACATATAGTTCTTTTATAAGATTCTCCATTTTCAAACCATTTTCCAACAGTGTCCAACGCGAAGATAATACAAGTTCGCTTATAAATAAAAAAATATGGCGACTTATATTCAGCCGCCATATTCTCATATTCAAAATTCAAATTACATCTTTACGTAAACCTTTTTACCGTTGATTATATACAAGCCCGGTTTGGTAATTTCTTCAAGCTTGCGGCCCTGCATATCATAGATACCTTCAACAACAGAATCAACAATCTCTTCCTGCTCTTCTTCGGTATCCTCAACGTCCTCTATTCCCAACGAATTGTCATTTTCTGCCACTTCAATTAAGAAATCGACAATCTGACCACCATTCTCCTCAAAATCCTTAAACTTACCGTCAGCATCACCGTTAGGATCGATATTACACCAGTCAATTTTAACACGCATACGATAAACGCCCGGTTTCTCAGGAGCTGTAAACGATGGCAAGACAACAGTATTACGTCTATCTCCCGACAATGATGTACCTTCGCTATCCCAACCATTCTCATCGCTGTCACCATCATTATTGTAATATGAATAAGCAACCATATCACCGGCAGGTTCCCAATCGCTACCCGGTACAATTCCTGCAGTAAAGCCATTAAAATCGGTATCAATATACACATACGTATTCATCCAATACGTATCTTGCGACAATTCAACATCAACCTCTACCGTTTCGCCCGGCGCAGCCTTCATTGTCACAGTTTCAGTGTAATCATTATAACAAAGTTTTGAAGTATTGTCAACATTCAATTTATCATTATCATACTCTTCGCTCAAAAGAGTAATACCCTGTATCCAACGGTCCAAACGTGTTTTTTCCGATGTAAATGCAGGAGTATAATCAACCATACTATGATCGGGTTCAACAACCTCAATCATAAAGTCAACAATCTGACCACCATTATCCATAAAATCTCCAAACTTACCGTCCACGTCACCGTATGGGTCGATATTACACCAATCAAGTTTCACACGCATGCGATATACACCACCCTTTTCAGGCATTGCAAATGACGGCAAGGCCACAGTACTGCGTCCATCTCCTGACAATGAAGTACCGGCACTGTTCCAACCATTTTCATCACTATTACCATTATTATTGTAATATGAATATGCAACCATATCGCCGGCAGGTTTCCAATTGCTGCTCTGATCAATTTCGGCAGTAAAGCCATCAGAATCGGTATCGATATATACATAAGCATTCATCCACGAAGCCTGACCAATCTCCACGTCCATTGTAACAATCTCACCAGCAAGTGCTTTCATTGTTACAGTTCCTGTATAATCATTATAACATACACGGGCGCCATTATCAACCGACAATCTATTTGCCTCATATCCGTTATATGTTGGACTTGAAACGACAACACTATTTATCCAACGGTTGTCATGCACAGTTGTCTTCTCCCCTGTAAATCTTGGAGTATAGTCACCGGGAACAGGGTCTGTACCTGTGTTCGGGCCAGAACCAGGCTCAGGTTCCGGTGTCGGCACAACAGTTCCCTTCTTGAACGCAACCAAATAGACATGTTTGTTGCTTGGGTTCTCATCAATATCCCAGCCTTTGATTGTAATAGTCAAGACGCAAGATGTTTCATTAAAGTTCTTTTCTATAATGGCATCTGCACCATTTGAAGTAACCTTCAATTTTTCAGCCTCATATACAGCATCTATGACGTATGCAATTTTACCTATTTCAAAATAGTTCTTACCGTCATACACAAGCGAAGCCAAATCGGAGTAAGCAACACCCGGGCGCAACTTGAACTGTATCTTATATACATGCTTGCTGCTGTTGTTTTCGGCATAATCACTACCCTTGATTGTAATAGTCAAGACCGATGTATTCTCGTCGTAACTCTTTTCTATGGTAGCATCGGCACCGTTTGAGGTAACCTGCAACTTGCTCTCATCATAATACTCATCAATTCTATACTGTGTCGCTCCGGCAAGGAAGTAGCTATTGCCGTCATACACGAGTGATGCAAGTTCAGACTTTGGTGACTCTTTGAATCTTACAGTATATTCATGCTTATTGTCTCTGTTCACATTGAAGTCGTCACCCTTTACAGTAATTGTAAGCAATCCTGTATTTCCGTCGAATTTTGTTTCAAATTTTGCACCCTTACCGTTTGACACAAGACTCAGTTTGCTTTCATTGAAGTATCGGTCTATTGTATATGATGTCTGACCATTCTTGAAATACTCCACACCGTCATATTTCAACGAAGTAAGTTCCGAATAATATACAAACTGAACATCATCAGCTTCAAGAATACTACCCTTTATTATATTATTACGATTCCAATAATCACCACTCGAAAGAATAACATTCGCCATTTCCGGTACTTCGTCGCCGTTATAACTCAAAGGAATGGTAATCTCTTCCCAATCATTTGTTGAAGTAAATTCATAGTCACAACTTGCTATACGTTTACCACTTGAATCGGTACTTGTAACCCTACCCATAACAGCTCGGTCTGTATTGTTTTGTACATCATTGTTTTTATCCGACTTTATGGCATTCTTAAAAGTACCTTTCCAGAGGTAAACAATTATATGAGCTTTCTCTCCCGTACCGCCACTTCTCTTAAAATGACCTTTTATGGCATCGGGACGATAAGAAAAGTTCATACCACCATAAACACCACCGTCACAGTCACCTACATTAGTAACCGCATACACCCACGGAGTTGCAAAACTTATAAAGCCAGGAGCCTCATCACCAATTTCTGTCCAAAGAATTTTTGCACCAACCCATTTATTCTCCATTCTCACAGCATTAGTACCATTATAACTTGTAGAGGAAGTAATAAGTGTTGATTGCTTATTCACACCCGAAACAGTTTGATTCACGCTTGAGCCTTCCCAATACGCAGGTTCATTATCCGGACGCTGAGGATTAGTACCATTTGATGACTGATAAGAACTTCCAGCCCTTTCCCATTGTTCAAAATTTGAATTAGGAATCTGTTGAGCATAAGCAGAGAATGTCAAAATCGACATTAAGAAAAAAGTAGATATTTTTTTCATAATAACATGATTTTCAAATTGTTTAACCGATGTATTTTCAACAGAACAATCTGTTTTTTACAGGACAACATATCCAAAGCAAATACACCAAAATTTGTGCAAAGATAGGTCAAGTAACTGAAAAGATAAAATAATATATATTATTTTTACACTTTTGTAACATTTTGCGAACAAAAACACGCCAAAAAGGACAATCCTTGTACAAAAGCAAAGAGTAAAAAAACTTAAAAAATCTTTTTGTCAATAAAAAATAGAATTTTCAATCTTTTTTCTTTTAGTTTCAAAAAAACGCTTACATTTCTTCATTTTTCAAAACATCTTTTATATCTTTGCAATCGGTTAAAAAAAACAGCCTTAATTGGTAAACCTTATTATATATACCGAAGTTAATAAACAAAAACAACATAAAGATGAAAGTAGAAACAACTCTTGAAAACCTCAAGAAAAGATTTCCTAACGAGCCGGAGTATTTTCAGGCTGTAGAGGAGGTGCTACACTCTATCGAAGAGGAGTACAACAAGCACCCGGAATTCGAAGCAAACAACCTTATTGAAAGATTGTGTATTCCCGACAGAATATTCACATTCCGCGTAACATGGGTTGACGACAACGGTAATGTACAGGTAAACACAGGTTACCGCGTACAGCACAACAACGCCATAGGACCTTACAAAGGCGGTATCCGTTTCCACCCTTCTGTAAATGTAGGAATCCTTAAATACCTTGCTTTTGAGCAGACTTTCAAGAACTCGCTCACCACACTACCAATGGGTGGTGCCAAAGGTGGTTCAGACTTCGACCCTAAAGGCAAGAGCGACAGAGAGGTAATGCGTTTCTGCCAGGCTTTCATCACAGAACTTTGGCGTCATATCGGTCCCGAAATGGACGTTCCTGCAGGTGATATCGGCGTTGGTGGCCGCGAAGTCGGTTACATGTTCGGCATGTATAAGAAATTGACACGCGAATTCAACGGTGTGTTCACCGGCAAGGGCTTGGAGTTCGGCGGTTCGCTAATCCGTCCTGAAGCTACAGGTTATGGCAACATCTATTTCCTACAGGAGATGCTGAAGACACGCGGCCTTGACATCGCAGGCAAGACATGCCTTGTTTCAGGTTCGGGCAACGTGGCACAGTACACAGTAGAGAAGATTATCCAGCTCGGTGGCAAGCCTGTAACAATGAGTGACTCAAACGGTTATATTTACGACCCCGAGGGTATCGACCGCGAAAAACTCGACTTTATCATGGAGTTGAAGAATGTACGTCGCGGACGTATCAAGGAATATGCCGATAAATATGGTTGCAAATATGTTGAGAACGCACGTCCATGGAACGAGAAAGGCGACATTGCACTCCCATCTGCAACACAGAACGAAATCAACGGCGAGGATGCAAAGGCACTTGTTGCAAACGGAGTATTCGCAGTTTCAGAAGGTGCAAACATGCCTTCTACTCCCGAAGCAATCCACACATTCCAAAAGGCTAAGATCCTATACGCACCGGGCAAGGCATCAAATGCCGGCGGTGTTTCGGTTTCAGGTCTTGAAATGAGCCAGAACTCAGGCAAAATCAACTGGAGCAGCGAGAAGGTTGACCAGATGTTGCACGAAATCATGCATAACATACACGAGGCATGCGTCAAGTACGGTAAATGCGAAGACGGTTACATCGATTATGTAAAGGGTGCAAACGTCGCAGGCTTCCTGAAAGTTGCAAAAGCAATGATGGCGCAAGGCGTTATCTGATAAAAACAAAAAACCTCACTGCGGTGAGGTTTTTTGTTTTTATATAGTTACCTTCGCAGAATGAAAAACAGGACAACACTAAAAAACAGCAACGCCTGGCTGTGGATTCCCACTTTATATTTTGCATCGGGACTTCCTTATCATGCCATAACATCTATTTCAGACATCATGTATAAGGATATGGGCATAAGCAATGCCGACATTGCCTTATACACAAGCATTTTGCTAATCCCTTGGACCATAAAGCCGCTTTGGAGTCCTTTTGTCGAGATGATAAGCACCCGACGCAAATGGACACTCTATTCACAGATAGCATTGGCAGTATGTTTCACGGCCGTTGCCTTTGCCATCCCAACAACCCTGTTCCTGCCTTTTACGCTATGCGCATTCATGATAGGAGCATTCGTTTCATCGACCCACGACATAGCTCTTGACGGCTTTTACATTCTTGGACTACCGCAGGACAAGCAATCCTTCTTTTCAGGTATCAGAAACACATTTTACCGTATAGCTACAGTATTCAGTTCCGGCATTTTAGTAATGCTTGCCAACAAGCTGTCAGGCAGTTTAGGCAACAACAGACTTGCATGGAGCGCCACTTTCATAACGACAGCCATTATCATGGCCCTGCTGTTCATATACCATAACAAAATGTTGCCACACCCTGCAAACGACATTTGCCGCAAGACAGAAGGAGTATCGGGCGTATTCAACAATTTTGGAGATATCATCAAGAGCTATTTCCATAAACCAGGGATAGGCGCAACCATACTGTTCCTTTTGCTGTTCCGTTTCCCCGAAGCACAATTGGGAAAGATAGGAAAACTGTTCCTCATGGACAGCAGCGAGGCAGGCGGCTTGGCGTTGAGCCTTGGCGACATAGGCTTTATAAACGGTGTTGTAGGCATTATAGGACTCATCATTGGCGGAATAGCCGGAGGAATATGCATTTCGCGCAAGGGCTTGAAGTATTGGCTTTGGCCTATGGTTATAGCCATATCCCTACCCGACATCGTTTATGTATATTTGAGCACAGCATTACCACAGGATATTTCAATCATCAGTTGCTGCATATTCATAGAACAGTTGGGTTACGGATTCGGATTTACGGCCTACACCCTTTACATGATATATTTTGCGCAAGGCAAATACCCGACCGCCCATTTTGCAATATCAACAGCATTCATGTCGCTCGGTATGATGTTGCCGGGCATGATTTCCGGCAAGATACAAGAGTATCTGGGGTATGAAAAATTCTTCATTTGGATTATGCTCTGCACAATTATAACATTCGCAGTATCCGCTTTAATAAAAATTGACAATTACTTTGGCAAGAAATAGTTTTTTTTGAACTATCTTTACCAAATAATTGATTAAAGACAAGATGATACTGATAGCAGACTGCGGTTCAACTAAAACTGATTGGGTTCTTCACGACGGTAACAGCATTGTTTCAAGAATACACACACAAGGCTTTAACCCCACACTACAAAGTGCTGAAGACATATACCAAAGACTTCAGGCCGAGCTCGACGACAAAATTTCTCCCAATGCGCCACAAAAAATTTATTTTTATGGTGCAGGTTGTGCCTATGACACAGCCAACAACCGTATGAGAAATGCTCTTGAGCAATACTTCACGACAAGAGATATAGAGATAAACAGTGACCTTCTTGCTGCTGCACGCGCCTTATGCGGACACGAAGAAGGCATAGCATGCATTCTCGGCACAGGTTCAAACTCTTGCCTGTTCGACGGAGAGAAAATAACAGACAACACTCCTTCGCTCGGTTACATACTCGGCGACGAAGGCAGTGGCGCGCATCTTGGACGTCAGCTTGTCAGCGACTGCATAAAGAAACAGTTGCCAAGCGACATGCGCAAGAAATTTATGGAGCAGTACAATCTTGATGTTGCGACCATACTCGAAAGAGTATATCACACTCCTCTCCCCAACCGTTGGCTGGCAAGTTTCACTCCATTTCTTTGCGAGCACAAGAACTGCCCGGAAATAAAGATGTTGCTCAAAAACTGTTTCACACAGTTCTTTCAGCGCAACACAATGATATACCGCCGTTCATGGTTGCCTATACATGTAGTGGGAGGTGTAGGACTGAATTTTGCGACAGAGATAAAAGAGACTGCCGAAAGTTTAGGACTATCCGTTGGCAATATCGTAGAAAGCCCTATGGACGGACTGATAGAATATCACAAAACAAATTAAACATCATAATAAACTAATTTTTATATCATGAAAAAAGTATTATCATCAATCTTTGCATGCACCATAGCCATCATGGCAATGTCATGCAGTTCCGATTACCTTCAGGCTAAAAAAGTCACAAAAGGTGACAAGAACGAAATGGACACACTCTCTTACATTATCGGACAGAACATCGGTAACACTATCGTGAACGGCATTATGCCACAACTTAAAGCCGATTATGACGTTATTGTAAACACTCTCGAAGAGACAGCTCTTGGTAAAGAGAAGGTAAAGGCCGGAGATGTAACAATTACAAAGGAAAACATCAACGAGCTTGGACAGCAGTACCTCGGTCCTGAATTGAACGAAAGAGTTATGGCAGCCATGCAGGACTCAACAGGTGTAACAGAGGTTTTTGCCGATGCAAATGAAAAGAACATCGCATCAGCTATCTTGGGTGCAAACATCGGTTTCAGCCTTTCAGAAATAGGTTTGCCTATCAAGACAAACACAATTTTGGCAGCTATTGAGGACACTCGCAACGGCGAAGGCAAAATCGAACAGTACGAGGCTATGAATTTCATGCAGAACTACCACACTGTCGTAATTCCTGAGCAGAACAGAATTGAGTCAGAAAAGTGGCTTGCAGATATGGCTAAGAAAAGAGGCGCTAAAGTAACAGAGTCCGGTATTGTATATATCATTGAAAAGGCAGGTTGCGACTCAATCAAGGCTATCAACGACACCGACAAGGTAAAGGTTCTCTACACAGGTAGAACTGCCGATGGCAAAGTATTTGACTCAAACGTATGGAACGACATGCCTAAACAGCGTCAGGAGATGATGAAGCAATATCGTCCCGACGATGCAGGCAAGGACAGCCCTATCGAATTCGGTTTGAACCAGGTTATCAAAGGCTGGACCGAAGGTATGAAGCTTATCGGCAAGGGCGGTAAGATCACCTTGTGGATTCCTTCAGAACTCGCATACGGCGAGAGAGGCACAGGCCAGGATATCGGTCCTAACGCTGCACTCCGTTTCGATGTAGAGTTGCTCGAAGTAAACGGCAAATAAGCATTATAACACAATAAAAAATGTGGTTCACCTCAAAAGTGAACCACATTTTTTATTTACAGGAGATTCAATTACTTCATCACCTCGGCAATGAATGCCTGCATTTCAGCCTGATGAGCCTCTACACTCTGCAACAATTTGAACTGTGCCTTTGAACGCACGAGGTTGTGCTCAGGATACTGAATCTTATAATAGGTATCGCCATTGATGTAGTCTGCCAAGAAACGTACAGTCTGCATATATGGGAACAATGCGGCTGCGTATGGCAAGTTCTCTACCTCAACAGGAGTGATGAAAGAAGCTGCAGATTTCAAATAACCCTTTGCGAATGATTTAAAAATCTCCATATTGAAATTCACGTTATCAAGGTCCTTATCATCCTCTTTACCAGTATTGGCAGCTGAACGCAAATAGTCACCGAAGTCAGAGAATATAAAGTTTGGCATAACTGTATCGAGGTCAATTACGCAAAGCACGTTACCCTCTTTGTCGAAAAGGATATTGTCAACCTTTGTATCGCAGTGGCAGATACGCTTTGGCAACACACCTTCGCGATACATGCGCTCGCCCTTACACATCTCTTCGGCACGCTTCTCAAGTTCGTCAACAAGCCACTGTACCTCGGCAAGACGACCTGCCTTGTTTTCGGCAACAGCCTCACGCAACTGACGAAGACGGAATTCCATATTGTGGAAGTCCTTGATTGTTTCACCAAGTTCTGTAGGAATATCTGCAAGCATAGCCTGGAAATTACCGAAAGTTTCACCTACGATATAAGATGTTTCAGGAGTTACGGCTGTCATACCCACTGTATCGGGAATGAACTCCATAACGCGCCAATACTTCTCACCATCAAAGTAGTAATACTTGCCGTCCTTTGTTGGAACAAACTTCAGGACCTTGCGAGAAATATCCTCTGCACCGGCTGCAACGAGCTTGCCATGAATATGTTCTGTAACAGCAACGATGTTGTTCATAAGCATATCAACGTCGGGGAAGATAGCGTTATTAACGTGCTGCAATACATAATCAGGAGCATTGCCTTCGGTCTTTACACGATAAGTTGTATTGATAAGACCATTGCCCAATGGGGCTACTTCAACAACATTGCCTTGAATGTTGAATTGAGAAACAATTGTGTTCATTGGAGTAATATTTTAGGTTATTGTTATGGCAATAAAGTCATTATAGGCAAAAGTAAACAAAAGAAAAGAGCATAACAAATATTTCAATTTGAAAATTAAGAGAATTTTGATTAATTTTGCCGGCAGAATAAGAAAGGCACAACAGTCGGTCGGTCTGTCGCCGTTGTCGAAAGGCAAAGGAGGAAAGTCCGGGCAGCACAGAGCACTCCACTTCCTAACAGAAAGCTGTTCGCGAGAGCAGAGTAACGCAGAAGAAAATAACCGCCTGCCTGCAGGTAAGGGTGAGAAGGTGGGGTAAGAGCCCACCGGTCGTGCAGCGATGTACGAGCCGTGTGTCTTGGAGGCTGCAAGTTCATGTAAACCGGCGTTTGAGGGTTGCTCGCTCAAGCCGGAGGGTAGAACGCTTTAGTATTATGGTGACATAATTCATAGATGAATGACAGACACCCTGTAAAGGGCACAGAACCCGGCTTATAGATTGACTGTTAAAAATAATGCGAGGTTTACCTCGCATTATTCATTTAATATAACTGTATAAGCAGAAGCCCGACGAGCAGCGCCACTCCCGTAGCCACAAGCCCCGGCATCATAAACGAATGATTCAATATCCATTTTCCGATTTTGGTAGTACCTGTACGGTCAAAGTTTATTGCCGCCACCAATGTCGGATAATTGGGAATGAAGAAATACCCATTGACTGCAGGGAACAAAGCTATAAGCATCATCGGATTTATCCCCAGCAACACACCCAATGGAACAATGGCACGCACTGTCGCCGCCTGACTGTATAAAAGAATGGACATCACGAACAGCGCACCGCCGAAGAGCCAAGGCATATCGGTAACAATATGCTTGATGGACATTGTCAATTCATCGATGTTGCCATTAATAAAAGTATCTCCCATCCATGCAATACCGAATATGGCCACAACTGCCTGCATACCTGCCGAGAACACACTACCCTGCGCTGCAGCCTTACCGTTGGTACGTGTTACCAAGAGTATTATTGCAGCTGCCGACAGCATGACTATCTCTATCAAGGAAGGCATTGCAAGAGTCTTGTCGCCAAATGTAGGACGCATCGAAGGTATAGAGCCGAACAATACGACCAGCAATGTAGCGGCAATGAACAGCACAACCGACAATCGAGCCTTAAAGACATTCTTTATATCGTTCAGTTCAACATGTTTTGTAACGAACTCGCCGGTTTGCAGACGTTTCTGATATTCAGGATCATCAACAAGTTCCTTACCGACCTTCATCGAAGCCAAAGCGCCGACAAGTACACCGATAAGCGTTGCCGGAATACTTATTTTCAAGATATCAAACAGTGTAATATCATAACCGGCCAACAAACCCAGCAGAGCCACTGTCGCAGCCGATATGGGCGAAGCTGTTATAGCTTGTTGCGATGCAATGACAGCTATTCCAAGAGGTCGTTCGGGGCGTATTTTAGTTTCTGTTGCAACCTCCGCAATAACAGGAAGCACCGAATATGCCACATGCCCCGTTCCTGCAAGGAATGTAAAGGTATATGTAACAAGCGGAGCTATAATTGTCACATACTGCGGATGCTTACGCAAAACACGCTCTGCAAGCTTGACCATATAATCGAGTCCGCCGGCAGCCTGCATACACGCAGCGGCAGATATCACCGCAGCAATCATCAGCATAACATCTATAGGGGGAGCTGTGGGTTCAAGACCAAAGACAAAGGTAAGCAGAGCAACACCTGCACCACCCATGACACCAAGGCCTATACCGCCTGTCAGAGCACCAAGAATTATAAATGTCAGGACAAAAAATAATTGTAAAAGCATAAATAGTAGTTGTCAGTATTTTAGCCGTTAGAACATCGGCAACTTGTATATGAAGCCGAGTGAAAGCCTTTGTGTACTGTAATCACTGTTTCCATAAGTCTTAGCTCTGTCGGTAAACAGATGCGTCTGTCCTATAAAAGCAAGGAAGAAATGCAAGTTGCTTTCAGTCATAGGATAATACTCGATACCACCGATATAGCTTATTGTAGAAGAGTAGTTACCCTTGCTCAAAGCACCTTCGCTTTCAAACACCGATGCCATATCATACATACCTTTTGCAAAGAAATTCCATTTAGGCAAGAAACGGTAATTCACCTTTGCCACGAATGAGTTATACAATGTATTATATGCATTATGACTATTGTAAGCCGATTTTCCACCGGTCATGTTGGTAATCATACCCTTACGGTCAAGCTGTTCGAGAGAGCTCATTATGTCAAAATACATATTACACTTCTCCGAGAAGTTGAATTGGTTACCCAATGCGAGGTAATACATATACTTGCCTTTTACCTCTTCCATCACCGATGCCGAATAGCGTGTCTGCCATTTATTGTCACACATATTCGCATTCCAGTTCAGCGTATATACCAAAGGAAGACGACTCTCTTCAAGGTTTATGCCGTATGTATCACTTTGTGATTTATTACGGCTGTCAAGTATCTGAAAAGCCAATTGCTGATTAGGATTAATGTCGTATGTAAGAGTAACACCGGTCATGAAGTTGTTCATATAGTCAATCATATTGCTATATTGGTATATATCAATAGGATTGGCATCATATTCGAAACCACCGTATGCAACACCCTGCTTACCTGCAAAAAGGGAGAAATTCTTGTTGAATCTTACACAGATTGCAGCATAGTCTATTGATTCGGGAAGGTTATCAATCATTTCGTTGCCATTGTTATGGCGGTTAAGACGCTGACGCCAACGGTACCACAACCAATCGGTCACATGACCGGTAGCCTCAATACGGAACTGACGCATATAGAACTTGCCCTGATTAAAACCATTCTCGCCACCATAGTTGAACGTTGCATCAAAAGAGCCTTGCATATTCAAATAGAGATTGAACCAATCCTGCTTCTTCTCCATTTTTGCTACGCGTTCAAACAACGATGCTTCATTCTCCTGTGCAAAAGTTGCCGAGGCCACAAAGAGCACAAACAATAAAGAAAATATCTTTTTCATAATTTAGTAAATTATATGCTTATTTGAATAGCCTATTTGCATTATATCAAAATTCATTGAAATACCCTTGAATTGTTTTCCAGTTGTTAGTTTTTGTCATTGCAAGCATAAGCAATATACGTGCTTTCTGCGGGTTCAGTCCCCATGATGCAATAAACTGATACTTATTGTCATCGACCTCGGCATCAAGAGTTGTCGCGCCTGTAGGCACACGGCTTGAGCGTACGACAAGAACACCTTTCTTGCGTGCGTTTTCCAACTCCGGGAACACATTCTTGTGTATGTTACCATTGCCCACACCGGCATAAACGATACCCTTATAACCCTTCTCAACCATCATTTTAACCACATCACCCTGTACGTTTGAATAACCGTAAGCAATACCCACTTTAGGGAGCGATTTAAGACCAGCCACATTAAACAGTGCAGGACGTTCTGCATCGGAAGCTACATTATAACGCACTTTACCGTTATGCACATATCCTATAGCTCCGTAGTTTGGAGATTGGAAAGTTTCAACACCTGTAGTATTGGTCTTTGTAACATCGCGTGCGCCATACACCTTGTCGTTCATACAAACCACCACTCCGCGATTCTTTGATTCCTGTGAAGAAGCCACAACTACCGCATTGTAAAGATTGGCAGGGCCATCAGCACCTATAGCAGTTGAAGGACGCATAGCACCAACAAGAACAACAGGCTTTGCGTTGCCTGTAACAAGGCTCAGGAAGAAAGCGGTTTCCTCCATTGTATCAGTACCATGAGTTATTACGATACCATCAACATCCTTCTGTGCCAACAATTCATTGACTCTATTAGCCAAAGTTAGCCATACGTTATCACTCATATCCTGCGAACCGATATTCACAACCTGTTCACCCTGCACATTTGCAATGTCATTAATTACAGGAACAGCATCGAGCAAAGCACCGATAGCCACCTGACCGGCAGAGTAATTCGACTTTGTTGCCGACGAGCCTGAACCGGCAATAGTACCACCCGTAGCAAGGATACGGATATTTGGTTTCTGCTGTGCAAAAGCCACGCATGCTGTAGCGAGCATCATTGTTGTAACAAGACAACATCTAAAAAACTTCTTCATAATACTATTTTAATAGTGAATAATTAACAAAATCAAAACAAAGGATATTGTTTTTTGTTCCCGGCACCGCTACAACGCATATTTGCAGAGATAGCGTCAGAACGCAACAAGTCCAATATATAACACGCGAAAATAATAAAAAAATATTAAATTTGCATAAATAAGAGAATAATCACATGGCGATAATAGAGATAACATCACTCCACCACCCCGGTACAGAGATATTCAGCACTCTCACCGAAGCGCAGTTACGCAAAGAATACGAGCCTGGGCAAGGTATATTTATTGCCGAGAGCCCCAAAGTCATAAACGTAGCCCTTAACGCAGGTTACAAGCCCGTTGCGCTGATGTGCGAAAAACGGCACATCGACGGCGATGTAGCCGACATAATAGCGCGTTGTGGCGATATTCCCATTTACACAGGCTCTCGCGAACTGCTTGCAGGACTCACCGGCTACACCCTCACACGTGGAGTGCTTTGCGCAATGCAACGGCCACAGGAGCCAAGTATCGACGATGTTTGCCGTGGCGCACAACGCGTTGTCGTTATAGAAGGAGTTGTCGATACTACAAACATCGGTGCCATATTCCGCAGTGCAGCGGCATTGGGCATTGACGCGGTGCTACTCACCCGCAATTCGTGCGACCCGCTGAACCGCCGTGCTGTTAGAGTATCCATGGGGTCAGTTTTTCTTGTACCCTGGACATGGATTGACAACGCTGCACAGCTCAAGGAACACGGTTTCGCCACAGTGGCAATGGCATTGACCGACAATTCGGTCGCCATAGACTCCCCTATCCTCGCAGCAATACCCAAGCTTGCAATAATAATGGGCACAGAGGGCGAAGGGCTACCACAAAGCAGCATCGAGGCTGCCGACCATGTAGCACGCATTCCAATGTCACACAATGTCGATTCCCTTAACGTCGCCGCAGCAGCCGCAGTAGCATTTTGGGAGCTGAGGAAACGTTGAGAGCAATCATAAGCAATGCCAAATCTTCAATAATTTTGTATTTACCTTTATTTTTATTAATTTTGTACGATAAAGATATTTTTTAGCGAGAACGGATATAAACCTAATAATTAATCATAAATGAAGAACAAATTCCTATTCATCGTGGCAGCATTGATGCTGTCATTCTCGGCAAGCGCTTTCGCTACAGCCATCAAGAACGAAAAGCCGTTTGTTATTCCCGAAATCCGTGAGTGGCAAGGCGGTAACGGTTATTTTACAATCACCAAAAAGACAAAAATTGTATATCCAAAGAAACAGCAGGAGCTTGCCGATGTAGCAAATCTCTTTGCAAGTGACATCAAAAAGATGTTCAACATCGAATTGAAAGTTGTAGAAGGCAAAGCCGGAAAGGACGACATTGCCATTACAATCGAGAACAACGATGCATACGGCACCGAAGGCTACGCTGTTGAAATCGACAAGAAAGCCACAATCAAGGCCAACAGCACACGTGCTGCCATCTGGGCTACACGTACATTGTTACAGATTGCAGAGCTGAACGGTGCAAGCCTTCCAAAGGGAAACATCGTTGACTACCCCGACTACGAAATGCGTAGCTTCATGCTCGACTGCGGACGTAAGTTCATACCTATCAGCTTCTTGCACGAATATGTCGATTTCATGGCATACTACAAGATGAACACATTCCACATTCACCTCAACGACAACGCCTTCAAGCAATACTTCAACCACGACTGGTCAAAGACACCATCAGGATTCCGTTTGGAGAGCGACTTCTTCCCCGGCCTTGCATCACGCGACGGCTACTATACAAAAGAGGAGTTCATCGAGTTGCAGAAGCACGCCGAGAAAGTAGGTGTCGAGATTATCCCCGAATTCGACGTTCCTGCCCACTCATTGGCATTCGTACACTACCGCCCCGAGCTCGGCAGCAAGGATTACGGCCTAGACCACCTCGACCTCTTCAACGAAGCTACATACACATTCGTCGATTCACTCTTCATGGAATATCTTGGTGGCGAAGAGCCCGTTTTCCGTGGCCCACGTTTCCACGTAGGTACCGACGAATACTCAAACCGCGACTCTGCAGTTGTTGAGAAGTTCCGTTATTTCACCGACTTCTGTATCCGCACCGCCGAGAAATACGGCAAGCAGGCATGCGTTTGGGGTGCTTTGACCCATGCAAAAGGCAATACTCCCGTAAAGGTCGATAACGTTCTTATGTACGAGTGGTACAACGGTTATGCCGACCCGACAGATATGATTAACTTGGGTTACGACGTTGTAAGCATCCCCGACGGATATACATACATCGTTCCTGCAGCAGGCTACTATTACGACTACCTCAACTGCGGTATGCTTTACAACAGCTGGACACCGGCACAGATAGGCAACCAGAAATTCGAGGAAAGACACCCACAAATCAAGGGCGGTTCATTCGCCGTATGGAACGACCACGCCGGCAACGGTATCAGCTGCAAGGATATCCACTACCGCGTATATCCTGCAATGCAGACAATGGCAGTAAAGATGTGGACAGGAGCCAAGCCTACAGTACCTTACGAGCAGTTCAACATGGCACGTCTTGCCTTGAGCGACGCTCCAGGTCTTAACATCGCAGGACGTTTCGGTGGCAACCGACGTACAATTCTCGAAATACCTGCATTAAGCGCAGCAACAAGCTATGCCGAGAGCACTGGTGTAAGAGAGATTGGATTTGAATACACCGTATCATTCGACATCGAATATGTCAAAGAGAACAACGGTGCAGTACTGTTCAGCTCACGCGACGCAGATTTCTACATTGCCGACCCTATACAGGGCAAGATAGGCTTCTCACGCGACGGATACCTCAACACCTTCAACTTCCGTTTCTACCCCGGTGAAAAAGCACATATCACCATCAGCGGAAACAAAGAAGTAACAAAGTTGTTTGTCAACGGCAAGCTTGTAGAGACACTCGACAAGCAGACCATTTACCACAACGAAGGAGGCAAGGACAAGATGTATTATGTACGTACATTGGTATTCCCACTTGAAAGAACAGGAATGTTCAACAGCAAGATAACCAACTTCAAGGTTGAGAATTATTGCAAATAAATAAATCCCAACAAAACAAATCACCGCTCCGGTAGCCGGAGCGGTGATTTGTTTTCTGTTTTCACATTTCTGCTTTCCGTTTTCAGATTTCACTTCGTGCAAACTTGGCTACACTCGTTGCGCGTGAAAATAATTTTCACCCACTCGCTTGCACAAGTTTTCAGATTTCAGATTTCAGTTTTCAGTTTTCACATTGTTATCCGATCAACCTCTCCCCTAACCACCATAACATAAACAAAAAAGCGAATGGAAAACCATTCGCTTTATGGGGTGGGTAAGCTACCTGCATCGCGCCGCTACGACCTGCTACCTTTGCTGCGGTCAAGCCCTGGAGGATTCACAAGGAGCTGGCCGTACAGGACTTACCCATACTTAAATCATATATTTACGGCGCAAAGGTACTCATTTTTTCTCATTCTGCAAGCATTCATGCGAATTTTATTACACTTTGTTATATGTAAGAGGAAAAAAAATATTATTTTTGCAAATAAAATAGTTTAGAAAACAATAAATTAATAAAATATGCTTATGAAAAAATTTACATCACTTTTCACTCTGATTTGTGCAATGTTCATCACAACAGCAACAGCACAAGTAAACCAGACTATAGTGTTTGATTTCTCAAATGGTTTGTGGAATATAAACACTATGGAAAACAACAATTATTCAAGCTATAAAAAAGTTGCAGAGCACACCAATGGTACACTCACCATCAAAATAGACCCGACAGCCAGCAACGGTAGCTATATATACGATGCAAGAGGCTTTGTACAGCTTAGTAAGCCAGGTTCAAAGATAATACTCCCTACATTTGGATTTGCAGTAGAGAAAATAGAAGTTGTAGGTCATACTGAAGGAGGAGCATCCTATAAAAATGTTGACATGAACATTTATGTAGGCAACACAGCTGTCAGCACTGCATGCACAGGAACAACAGAAACATACACATACGAAATCGCAGCAGACAACCAAGCATCAGGCAATGTGTACGAGCTTGTTATCGGCTCAAATGGCGGTAATTCTTCAAGTGTCATGTGTATCTCCTGCATTAAGGTTTATCCTGCAGCAAGTGACGACGCCTTGACAATCATAGCACCAGTATTCGACCACACTCCAGGCGTATATACAAGCCCTATAACAGTAAAAGTATCTTCACCTACAGCCGAAATCAAAGGCGTTGAGGAAGTTGCTTATTACTACACTACCGGCGGCTACGAACCGGATGAAGAATGTGACACAATTAAAAACGGTGAAATTACAATCAGCGAAACTTGCACGTTAAAGGTAATCCTTGAGTTCAAATACGGCGAAAATTACTACACCAGTGAGTCAACTGCAGCCGAGTACATCATCTCAGAAGAGGTTACATACGAAAAGGCTACAACAGTTAAAGCCGGCAAGTACTTCATTGTTGCCAACGGTAATATAGCATTGCCTTTTGAGAATAGCGCACTCCCAACAAAAGAGACAACAGTTGAGGACGACAAGGTAAGCGATGCTGAATACTATGCATACACCATTGAGGAAGATGGCAACGGAAAGTTCTACATCAAAGATGCAAACGGTTTATATCTCTCTACATTTATGGGCGATAAAGTGGGAATAAATTCATTCGCGGCAAAAGACTATGCAGAGTGGAACATTGCAATTGAGAACGGAGTTGCAAAAATTATAAAAGATGAATACATCCTTGTTTATAGAGATAACAAAATAACAGCTATCAAAGAAGCAAATGTAACTACAACTGAAATTTATCCATCACTCTACGGTATTTTCGATGAAGTAGAAGCATCTATCGACAGTGTCGATAGCGACAACCAAGAGGCTATCATCTACGACCTCACCGGCCGTCGCATAGACGAAATCGTTAAGCCGGGCATTTACATCGTAGGCGGAAAAAAGGTTTTGGTAAAATAAGAATACCATATTAAGCCGGTTATACGTAACATTATATTTTTTGGCAGGGAAATCCCTGCCAAAAAATTATTTTAACAACCCATCAACAATATGAAAAAAATCACTTTATTCCTTTTTGCAGCAACCATAGCAACAGCAATGTTCGCACAGGTCAGCGCACCGGTATTCAAGACCGAACCGGGCACATACTACAACAAATTCACAGTAGAAATAGAGGGTAGCGACATCCGCTACACCCTCGACGGCACAGAACCGACAGCCGAAAGCACCGCTTACACAGGCGCCATATCAATAAGCGAGTTCAACACATCAACAACCATCAAGGCAGCGTCATTCACAAGTGAAGGAGCGAGCGATGTTGTAGAGGCTACATACGAATTGAAGGTTGCCGCACCTGTATTTTCGGTAAAAGGAGGTATATACGAGAAGCTGACAGGCAACGATGCATTGTCATTCACAACCGAAACCAAAGGTGCTACAATTTATTACAACCACCTCGGTAAAAACCCAAAGGAAGAAGGCTCAAGACCTTACGGCCAACTATCAATTTTATTCACAACAACAGTAAACGCCGTAGCAAAGATAAACAACTGCTACAGTGAGATAGCAAGCGAGCACTATGTTATTTCTCCAAAATCATTGTTCCGAATTGCCGACGAGGTAACAGATAGTGCAAGTTGCCTTATCAGCTGTGGAAACAAGATAGCACAACCTCTTTTCATCAACGAAGAGTGTGGCAACCTAAGCTCTACCGAAACAACATTAATCAACGAAGAATACGCCGAGATAAACGGTTTCTACGGCTTGACATTCACCGTTGCCGAAGGCGGATACAACATAACAGACGCATACGGCCGATATATGTATCTCGACGAGGAAAGCGGCTTCTACTTTGCCGACGCACTGCCTGCGAGCGGTGCAGTGTGGACAGTAGATATTGACGAAAGCAAACTCAGCGCAAGAATCACCAACAGCGGCAACGGCAAGGTCATTGCATACAACGCACAGGACGACACCTTCGGTGCATACGCCGAGAGCGAGTTGAGCAGCAGCCACACCTTCCCTACTCTCTTTGCTAATGCAGAATACCCTACACTGTCCGTTACCCCTGCCAACGGAGAGGAGATTTCGGAATTCTCAAAGGTTACAGTTACTTGCGAAAGCGGTATGACATATAACGGTACAGACGAGCTAAAAGCACAATGGCAGGTAGGTACAGCTTCAAAGAAATCATTCAACAGCGTGAATGTCATTGACGACTACACCGTTGAATTCATACTCACAACCAAAAGAACAGCGCAGGACACCTATTCAGTCATCATTCCTGCCGGACTATTCACCATCGACCCTAACGGATTCGCACAAGCAAACAAAGAACTTGTCATTAAATACACCCTCGTCAACCGCAATATTCTCAATTTGGAATATGCCAACCCTGCTAACCAGGCTAATGTAAAAGACCTGCAGTATCTCTATTTCGAGTTCGACCGTGACATTACCATAACCGCTGAAGGTGCAGTAATCAAAGACAAGAAAGGCACAGAATTCCCATTGAGTGTGTCAGATATTGAGCCATGGGAGGGTACAAAGTGTCCGTCCAACGCCATGTGCTTGATGACAGAGGCTCCCCTATCCGCAGGTACATACACATTTACTTTGAGTAAAGAGTATGCAAAAGCGAATGACAACGAAAACATCAAGTTGGAGAAAGATATCAAATACACATTTATCGTTCCCGAGAACCTGATGATAAAGAGCGTCACACCAAACGACAAGGCAGAGTGTGAATCGGTCAGCGAAATCACCTTCAATTTCAACTACGAGATATTCCATAACAACTTTTTGGAACTTATCGTAACCGACAGCAACGGCAAGGAATATATCTTTACCAAAGTTACCAAAGTCGTTGAAGAAGGCGAGGAGGAAGACGAAGAGACATTGTATGGTACAAAATCACTGAAGTTCACAACAGCGACCCCAATCACCGAAATTGGCGAATACACATTCACCATACATCAGGACGAGGTTTACCGCGAATATACAAACAACCAGAACGAAGAGATTGAAACCATAGCCGACACCACATTCACCTTTACAATCATAGAGCCAACAGGTATCAGCGGAATCAAGGCCGAAGATGGTTCAGTCATCATCTACGACCTCACAGGCCGTCGTGCAGACAGCATTGTCAAAGGTGGTATCTATATCATTAACGGAAACAAAGTGTTGGTTAAGTAATAAACACACAAGATTCGACAATGAAAGCCATGATTTTTGCAGCGGGGTTAGGCACCCGTCTTAAACCGCTCACAGACACGCTCCCCAAGGCACTCGTGCCCGTATGCGACAAGCCGCTTATAGAACATGTAGCACGCAAGCTACAGTCAGCCGGCATTGACGATGTGGTAGTCAATATACACTACTTCGCCGACAAGGTAGAACAGTGGATTGACGAACAGCCTTGGATTGTAAAGGGCGAGTGCGAGCCTGCTCCCGGAACGATGCGTTTTGCCATAAGCGACGAACGTCAGGCACTGCTCGAGACAGGAGGAGCTGTATTGCACGCAAAGCGTTATCTCGACGGTTGCGGACAATTCCTTATACACAATGTCGATATCCTGTCGAACTGCGATATCAAATGGTTTGAATCACAGGTAAGTGATGACGCCCTTGCTACACTACTCGTCAGCGAGCGCAACACGACACGTTACCTGCTCTTCGCCCCCGACACCATGCGTCTGGTGGGCTGGCTGAACACAGACAGTGGCGACTACCATGTAACCTCGCCCGACATAGTACCTGACGAGTGCCGTAGGCTGGCATTCTCGGGAATACACATACTCAGCGACAAGGTGCTTGCCCTTATGGAGCAGTACGTAACGGAGAGAGGCCTGCCTGTTGACGAAGAGAAAGGCACACGTTTCGCCATAATGAATTTTTACATGTGGCTTGCAGCAAGATACCCTGTATATGGTGTTGTTGCAAAGAATCTCGAGTTTATCGATGTAGGTAAGCTCGACGCACTCAAACCCGCCGAAGAATTTGTTAGTAAAGTTTAAGGAAAAAACCGTTTTTTTTGATTAAATTCGCGAGTTGTTTTGTTAAATCACAAAAATAAGATAGAAAAATGTTCCGTACAAAAACTTGTGGCGAACTTCGTTTAGCCGATGTAAATACAACAGTCACCCTCAGCGGTTGGGTGCAGCGCGCACGTAAGATGGGTGGTATGACATTCGTCGATTTGCGTGACCGTTATGGTATAACCCAGCTTGTGTTCAGCGAGGACACCAATGCAGCCCTCTGCGAAAAAGCGTCGCACCTTGGACGTGAATACGTCATTCAGGCAACAGGCGTGGTAAGCGAGCGTCAGAGCAAGAACCCCAATATCCCAACCGGCGATATCGAGATAATTGTAAACGAGCTGAATATCCTCAACGAGGCAGCTACCCCACCGTTCACAATAGAGAACAACACCGACGGCGGTGATGACATTCGCATGAAATACCGTTACCTCGACCTGCGTCGTGAGGCGGTACGTAAGAACCTTGAGTTACGTCATCAGATGACAATGGAAGTACGTCGTTACCTCGACTCAATGAACTTCATCGAGGTAGAGACACCAATGCTCATCGCATCAACACCCGAGGGAGCACGTGACTTCGTTGTACCTTCACGCATGAACCCCGGTCAATTCTATGCGCTTCCACAGAGCCCACAGCTTTTCAAGCAGCTGCTTATGGTATCGGGCTTCGACCGCTATTTCCAGATAGTAAAATGTTTCCGCGACGAGGACTTGCGTGCCGACCGTCAGCCTGAGTTCACACAGATAGACTGCGAGATGAGCTTCGTAGAGCAGGAAGATGTAATCTCTCTCTTCGAGGGCATGGCAAAGCACCTGTTCAAGACCATTCGTGGTGTAGAGCTTGAAGGACAGTTCCCGCGTATGACATGGCACAATGCCATGAAATACTATGGTAGCGACAAGCCCGACACACGCTTCGGCATGGAGTTCGTGGAGCTTATGGATATTATGAAAGGCCATGGCTTCGGCGTGTTCGACAGCGCAGAATATATCGGTGGTATATGTGCCAAGGGTGCAGCAACCTACACCCGCAAGCAACTCGACGCATTGACCGACTTCGTTCGTCGTCCGCAGATTGGTGCCAAAGGTATGGTATATGCACGCGTAGAGGCAGACGGCACAGTAAAGTCAAGCGTTGACAAGTTCTATTCACAAGAGGTGTTGCAGGCAATGAAAGCAGCGTTCAACGCAGAGCCAGGCGACCTTATCCTCATACTCAGCGGTGACGACACCATGAAGACACGCAAACAATTGTGCGAGCTTCGTCTTGAGATGGGTAGCCAGCTCGGATTGCGCGACAAGAACAAGTTCTCATGCTTGTGGATTGTCGATTTCCCACTCTTTGAATACAGCGAAGAAGAAGGACGTTACATGGCAATGCACCACCCCTTCACATCGCCAAAACCCGAAGATATTCCATTGCTCGACACAGACATGGGCGCAGTACGTGCCAATGCCTATGACATGGTCATCAACGGCGTAGAGGTCGGTGGCGGTTCAATACGTATATACGACAGCGAGCTACAGAACAAGATGTTCGAGTTGCTCGGCTTCACCCCAGAGCGTGCGCAGCAGCAGTTCGGTTGGTTGCTCGACGCATTCAAGTACGGTGCGCCTCCTCATGGTGGTTTGGCATACGGTCTTGACCGTTGGGTAAGCCTCTTTGCAGGTCTTGACTCAATACGCGACTGCATAGCATTCCCAAAGAACAATTCAGGTCGCGACACCATGATCGATGCTCCATCGGTACTTGAACCGGCTCAGCTCGATGAATTGAACATTGTTGTCGATATCAAAGAATAAATTATGGCTACAAAACAGAACACAAAGAAGAAAAGCGCTGCGCGTATTGCCAAAGACCGCAAACGTAAGGTTGCCGCAAAACGCAGAAAAATGATGAAGACTATCGGTATGGTAGTGCTTGCAGCAGCTCTTATATTGCTTATGGTATTTGCCTTTGCCGCACCCCCACGCCCCGTTTGGTGATGGTAGTGTGTCTTATGATAAATCACTCGGGAAATTCCCGAGTGATTGTTTTTTATAGGTAATAATATAGCAGTTACCCAATGTTGACATTATTCGCGAATTTGTCATCCTGAACGTATGTGAAGGATCTCATAACCACGCAGAACAGAGATACTTCGCTTTGCTCAGTATGACAGGGGTCGCCGAGTCAACAGATATATTATTACTTAAACAACAGCCAAAAGGTTAAAAACTGCGGTAGAATTAATTCAAACTTACTAACGTAGTTATCATAGTTATCACAGCAATTTTAGCCACCCAAATTTGCACCTCGTTCATCGTTTTATTCCTTAAAAACTTTAACATTTTAAATGAATTGTCATTAAAAAATCGTATCTTCGCAGAATATGTAAAAGAGCAATTTTTTCTAAAAAACATAACACAAAAAACAAATTATTATGAAGAAATTTTTACTATCAATTCTCTGCCTTATGCTGGCAACTTTCAGCATACAGGCGCAAGAAGTCACCCTTGACTTCACAACAAACAATTGGGGAATTCCCGAAAAATCAGCCAACAAAAAAGTTGAAACAGCAGATTTTACTTATGACGGCTACACCATTACATTAACAGGTGGAGGCGCTTCCAATGGTTATTATTTTAGTAGTGGATATCTTATGCTTGGTAAAACCAATGCTACACTAACCTTGCCTGCATTTGATTTTGCAGTATCAAAAATAGAGATTGTAGGCAATAGTGGAGGTTCTGGAAGCACAGAAGAAAATATTTTCGTAGGTGAAACTGCAGTAAGTAACAAATGCATTGGTTCTAAAGAAACAAACTCTTTTGACATTGCCGAAGAGTACCAGAGTGCAGGTAATATCTATACCTTAAAAATCTTAAGCAACCATAACGCTCAAATAACCTATATCAAGGTTTATAAGTACGATGCAACAGCTACAGCAAAACCAGAGATTTCTACTCCTGACAATGCAACAACATTCGAAGAGAGCCTTGAGGTAACAATCACTGCTGCAGAGGGTGCTAAAATATACTACACACTCGACGGTAGTGAGCCAACAACAGAGAGCACAGAATACACTGCTGCATTTACTATCAATGCAACAACAACTGTTAAGGCTATTGCTGTTGTAAATGGCAAAGCAAGCGAAGTTGCAACTGCTGAATACTTCAAGCATGTTAAAGGTTCTGTAGCAGACGCAATTGCTGCATATAAAGAAGGAGCAAATATACCAGCAATTATAACTGGTTATATTGTTGGTTATGCCGATTCAGGTAAAGGATATACTCTAAATGAAAATGTAGCAATCTTTAGCTCTGAAACAACTGTTTATACAAACATTCTAATTGCTGACAATGCAGACGAAACAGATTATACAAAATGTATGACTGTAGAGTTGCCTTCAGGTTCAGATGCACGCACAGCATTGAACCTTGCTGACAACAAAAGCAACTACAAGAAGCAGGTTGTTCTCACAGGTACATTGACAGCATATTATGGTCAGGCAGGTCTTAAGAGCCCTACCGCATACGAAATCGTAGGTGGTGGCGAAGAAGGCGGTGAAGATGGTAGCGAAGAAGAGCCAGTTGTTCCCGAAGAGATGGATATCGAGTCTGTTATCAACGCCGGTGCAGGTGCTTCTGTAAAAACAACAGGTTTGGTTATTGCAACAAACAGCTCA
Organism: Bacteroidaceae bacterium; assembly: GCA_017647225.1. Lineage (GTDB taxonomy): Bacteria > Bacteroidota > Bacteroidia > Bacteroidales > Bacteroidaceae > HGM04593. The sequence continues at coordinate 72,244 of JAGCLA010000003.1, forward strand.
AGCATTCTTTTGAACGACGGTACCGCATCAATACTCGTTTACTTTGGTGCAGCACACGAATACAACAGTGGCGACGTTCTTATCGTTACAGGCAAGACAAGCACATATAACGGTATGGTACAGTTCACAAAGGATGCAGTTATCGAAAAGAACGGTACCGAAACTGTAGAACACTCTGAGGTTGAGGTAATGGACGGCGCAGCAATGGATGCGTTCCTTCAGAATTTCAGCATCAAGTACATTGAATATACAGGTGTATTGACAATCAGCGGCAACTACTACAACGTAGCAGTTGAGGGTGCATCAACAGCAGTAGGTAGCATCTACTACCCTAACGAAGGTATTTTGCCCGAAGGTGCAGTTACAGGTGCAACAGTTAAGGTAACAGGTTATACAGTAGGTATCTCAAGCAGCAAATACGTCAACACAATGACTTTGAATGTTGAGGTTATCGAAGAAGAGGAAGAAGAACCTACTCCTGTTGTATTCGAGGTAGCAAATGTAACTCCTTCTGAAGAGGAGGTTGTTGAAAGCTTCAATTCTATTGTAATTGAATTTACAAAGGATATTGAGTTTGTTCAGGCTGCAGGTGGTACAGGTACAGGTACAGGCACAGGTACTGGCACAGGTACAGGCACTGGCACAGGTGATGCTACAGGCACTGGCACAGGTACAGGCACTGGCACAGGTACTGGTACTGGTACAGGTACAGGTACAGGCACAAGCGGTCCTGCTCAGTATATCAAGTTGAAGGATGCTGAAGGTGGCGTTGTAGCTACAGCTTGGGTTTCTGCAGCAACTATTGACGGTAACAAGGTTACATTCGTATTCGAGATGAATGCAACTATTGCTAAGACTGGTACTTACACATTCGAAGTTCCTGCAGGTTTGATCAAGAGCGTTGACGGTGAA
>JAGCLA010000004.1 GCA_017647225.1 Bacteroidaceae bacterium
CGTTTTTCGTTCCTTACTTTACACTTAAATTCTTCGTCAGATAAACCGACAAAGACCGTTGTACTGCTTGTCTGTATGGAATGGTTTCAAGGATCATCTTGCTCTCAGGAACTGCGTTACCGCGTTCATTTCCGAAAGCGAGTGCAAAGGTAGTACAATTTTCCAATACTACAAACTTATTCGAGTATTTTTTTGAAAAAAGTCGAGAAAAAATTAAGCACACAACAATTATATGTGCAAACAACCAATTCCTAAGGCCAAAGTCAAACCCAATACCCCATTTAGTCAAACAAAACAAAAAAGGAAATGATTTATTTTGTACTACTGCGACTTTGCCGTATCTTTACAATGCAGTTATATTTATATATAAGGTAATGGCAAGTTACGGTAATCAACAATACAAAATCGACAGAGAAACAATTGAACGCATCCTCGACAGCGCAAAGATAGAGGAAGTGGTCGGCGACTTCGTGACATTAAAGAAACGTGGCGTAAACTTGATTGGTCTTTGTCCGTTCCATAACGAAAAGACCCCATCATTCACTGTTTCACCGGCAAAGAATTATTGCAAGTGCTTTGGATGTGGAAAAGGCGGCAACCCCGTTCACTTCATAATGGAACACGAGCAACTGAGCTATTACGATGCGTTGCGTTGGTTGGCAAAGAAATACCATATCGAGATTAAAGAGCGCGAACTGACCGAAGAGGAGAAACGCGAAGAAAGCATACGCGAAAGTCTTTTTGTCATAAACCAATACGCCCTAGAGCATTTTACCAACACACTGCACAATACCGACGAGGGAAAAGCCATTGGACTGAACTACTTTCATCATCGAGGGCTGAACGATGAAACCATAAAAAAATTCGGCCTTGGCTATTCACTTGAAAAGCGCGATTCTTTTGCGAAGACAGCAACAGCGGCCGGATACAAACCGGAGCTGATTGCAAAGACCGGTGTTTGTTACAGCACCGATGATGGCAGATTGCAAGACCGTTTCTGGGGACGCGTTATATTCCCGGTACACACAATTTCGGGCAAGGTAGTAGCATTCGGCGGACGAATTCTACAGAACAATCCCAAAGCCGCCAAATATGTAAACTCCCCCGAGAGCGAAATATACCACAAGAGCGACCACCTGTATGGACTCTATTTCGCCAAACAGGCCATAATACAGAAAGACCATTGTATTCTTGTCGAGGGATACCTTGATGTGATATCAATGTACCAGGCCGGCATAAAGAATGTCGTAGCATCATCGGGAACATCGCTTACAACAGGACAGATAAAACTCATACACCGTTTCACAAACAATATCACTCTATTGTACGACGGTGATAAGGCCGGAATAAAAGCCTCAATACGTGGTATCGACATGCTGCTCGAAGAAGGTATGAACATAAACGTCGTTCTATTGCCCGAGGGCGAAGACCCCGACAGTTATGCACAAAGCCACTCTACAGAAGAGGTTGAACAATACATAGAACGCAACAAGGTCGATTTCATACGTTTCAAGACAAACCTGCTGCTCGATGAGATTGGCGACGACCCTATCCGTCGTGCAGAACTCATAGGTGATGTTGTAAAGAGCATAGCTGTCATGCCAAGTGATATCCTGCGTAGCGAATATATAAAAAAGTGTAGCGAAAAGCTTAATGTAAGCGAACAGATACTTGTGCAAGGCACGGCCAAGCTACGTATGCAACGGGCCGAAGAGCAAGAAAAACGCAGCAAGGTCAATACAACAGAAAACACAAACGAAGGAGAAAACACAACTGCAATTAATGAATTGCAGCAAAGCATCATAAGTAGCTACGACAACATTCTATACCATAAAGAAAAAGCCATTATACAGTTCTTGCTAAAAAATGGCAACAAGTTGCTGCAAGTTCCGGAAAACAAAGAAAACGACACACCGGCATTTTCCGAAACCGTACTTTCACACCTATTCTACTCTTTCAATGAAGATGGAATAGAGATGTCGCATCCATTATATGCCAAGATATTCAAGGAAGCTGCTGAGTACATGAACAATCAGGACTTCAACCCTGAAAAGCATTTCATAGCACACCCCGACCATGAAATATCAAAACTGACAGCCGAACTTTGTGGCGAGAAATACCTGCTTAGCAAGTTCTTCACAGAGCAGAACAGCGACGAGCGCAACGAACAAGCAGTTCTTTTCGAACAGACAACGCGCCTTGCCGTTGCATACAAGCTAAGCATTGTAGATGAAATGCTCAAAAGGACAATGGACACATTAAAGAACCCTGCAACAGCAGGAAATCCACAAGCACTACAAGAGGCTATGGAGGATTATAAATACCTAAAAGACACACAGAGTTCTTTGAATGACGTACTTAAAGGATACGGCTTCGGAAATGTCGCAATGAACGTTTAATGGCCATCACATGACCGGCACAACCCGAACGCCACATTACCTTGATTTAGCATTACCCATGCTTGCCGTAAAACACTAAAGAATGTCGCTCATTTGAATGAATTTTTATCTCTGTACCTCCAGACTTAATTTACATCGCGCGCACGCGTATATATAATAAGGTAAAACAGGTTGCCCCAAAAGGAGCAACCTGCCTTATTTTACATCAATTTCTGTTCCGAGCAACAGAGCAACTAAAAAATCAAATACTTTCAAGATAGACAGTTACCCGTTATTGCATTAAGCGGAACGAGGAATCCTCTGTTTTCGTTTATCTATTCCTCAACAGATTCATGAACTCTTCGCGGGTCTTGGCTTGATTAAACGCACCGCAAAAGTCAGATGTTGTGGTAATGGAATTCTGTTTTTTCACACCACGCATCTGCATGCACATATGCTGGGCTTCAACAACAACCATAACGCCAAGCGGATTGAGAGTCTTCTGGATACACTCCTTGATTTGCAACGTCAGCCTCTCCTGCACCTGCAAGCGACGAGAAAAGACCTCGACAACACGTGCAATTTTACTCAAACCCGTTATATAACCATTAGGAATATATGCAACATGGACTTTACCGAAGAATGGCAATATATGATGTTCACAAAGCGAGTAGAAGTCAATATCCTTGACTATAACCATTTGGCTATAATCCTCTTTGAACATTGCCGCACGAAGAATTGCCTCCGGATCCTCGTTATACCCAGCGGTGGTATCGAGTATTGCACGCGCCACACGTTCAGGAGTTTTTATAAGTCCTTCGCGTTGAGTATCTTCGCCAATAAGTTCCAACATCTTACTGCAACACTCTTTCAGCCCTTCGATACGAGCCTCTCTATCATTGCCGTCCATCATAATTAATAAGGCAGGTTAATCATACATTTCTTTACGGAAATCTCCTTAAATTTTCGGGTTGCTTTAAGCCTATACATAACAGCTTCAGCCTCCTCACGTGTACGGTAATCACCATACAGACAAGAACGGATAGGCGGTTCAAATACCACATAGACCTCGGAGCCCGGGAATTTTGTACGCATATATTCAGCCATGGCGTTAGCCTCATCACGTGCCTGACGCGAATTGTTGCCCGAATATACCATAACACGATAACCCTCGACCTCGGGAGTCTTGCCGTCTATCGTCACCATTGAGCCCATGAGATCGAAAAGACGGGCAGGCTGATTAACTTTAACACGCCCTTTGCCCTGCACTTCCGCCTCAAGTTCATGAACAATGTTGTTCTGCGCCTCTAAAACAAAGGCACAGAACAGCATTGATATAATTAAAAGATATCTCTTCATTCAATTATTTGAAAGCATCGATAATACCCTTGAAATCGGCAACCTTGAGAGCAGCACCACCGATAAGACCACCATCGACATTAGGATTAGCAAAAAGTTCCTTTGCATTGCTTGGCTTGCAGCTACCACCATAAAGGATTGATGTGTTTTCTGCAACCTCATTGCCATACCTCTCAGCAATTGTAGAACGGATATAAGCATGAATCTCTTCTGCCTGCTCAGGTGTAGCTGTCAAACCTGTACCGATAGCCCATACTGGCTCATAAGCAAGAACAATTTTAGAGAAATCCTCTGCAGAAAGTTCATAAAGTGAACCTGCGAGCTGCTCATAAACAACCTGATTCTGGATACCCTGATTACGCTCCTCGAGAACCTCACCAATACAGAAGATAGGTGTCAAACCGTTAGCAAGAGCAAGCTGTACTTTCTCCTTAAGGATCTCTGGTGTCTCGCCATAATAAGCACGACGCTCTGAGTGACCAAGGATTACATATTTAGCACCTGTTGATGCAACCATAGATGCAGAAACCTCACCTGTGTAAGCACCTGACACCTTGTCTGCACAGTTCTCAGCACCAACACCGATGATAGCCTCATCGACAATCGGTGTCACAGAAGCAAGGTGAATGAAAGGAGTACAGATTACTACATCACAATTTGGTTTGTCAGCTGTCAAAGCTTCGTTCAGCTCCTTTGCAAGAGCAATACCCTCCTGAAGATTCATGTTCATCTTCCAGTTTCCGGCAACAATGTTTTTTCTCATTTCTTTAAATTTTAATGGTTTATATTAAATGTCATTATTAGTATTTTCTGTATTTTCAGGCACTTCGGCCTTCTTCTCTTTTTTCTTTCGTCCGGTCAATATATCAACCAATGAAATAAATACAAGCGGCACAATAAGGACAAGCAGCCAGAAGCGCAAGCCCGGTATGCCAAAGACTTCAGCCCTTGACCTTCCTTCAACAGCATCGAGTGAAAACATATCCGTTTCATCGGGCATATTCTCTACATTCCATTTACCGACCACAACACCATCTTTCAACAACATCACTCCCGGGTTGGCGCGTGTTATAGCCCTTAACATCATATTATCGGCCCAATATATCGGATATTCGGCTCCAGTACGTTTACGCCATAGCTGTATTTCATCTTCATCGGAAGATGTTGCCGCAAGAAACGATATTCCATATTCCTGAGAATAGTCAAACAGGTCGTTTATCTTGTCAACACGCCCAACAGAGGCATCTTCCAACATTTCAGACACCACAATGCAGACAAAACCTGTATCAGCAAGGACATCTTCGGCTATATCATAGTCGTTACTCCATTCCAGAATCGAAAAATCCCCGACGACAGGCGCTTCTCCTTTGGCAACAAGCTCCGAACGGCCGTCAACGAAAGACCATGTCTCATCAGGCAAACTGTCTTGCGCAAACTCGCGTTGTACCCCGTCTTTTTCGTAGGTCAAAACAGCTCTGTAAACGTCGTTCTTACCCTGAACAAGTTCTCGCAGATTATTTCCTACTGCATAATTCCTAAAATCGAGCACCGGCACAAAAGAGAGGGATATTCCCTCGATGAACGCCACATAAGCAACTGCAAACAGCGTAACCATCCAGCGGTTCTTTGCCGTTATATTGCATATAAAGCGCCTGCGGCCCATAAACACAATAAGAGCAAGAGCAAACAGGAACAGATTCTTCAGGAAAGAGAGCCAATTCGGCATCTTGAACGCATCACCGAAACAACCGCAGTCGGCCATTGGATTCGCAACAGTCATGTAAAGAGTAAACGGAGTAAACAGCACAAACACCAAAAGCACCACCGTTACAATAAACTTACGATAGACTCCCATGAGCAGGAAGACACCTATCAAGAATTCCATTGCTGCTAAAACTATGGCAAAGAACAACAGCCAATCATCGGAGAATGCTTCGATGGAGAACACATTTGTGTACTCCTGCAATTTATACATAGTTCCCTTGGGGTCAACGGCTTTCACAAAACCCGACAACACCATCACTAATGCCAACACTACACGAGAGATATTGGTTGACACCGTATAGAAGACACTTTTTTTACTCCGCGAGCCCATTCTTTATAAGGCCGAAAACAGCATAGTTTATCATATCCATATAATTGGCATCAACACCCTCAGAAACCTTTGTTTCACCGCCAAGTTCCTCGATTTGTTTTGTACGCCATATCTTCGTGAGTATGAGGTCGGTATAAGAAGATGTCCTCATACCACGCCATGCCTCATTATAGTCATGATTTTTCTTTTTCATCAGCTCGAGGGTGAGTTGAGCCTTTTCATCGTAAAGTTTCATAGCCTCATCGGCTGTTATGTCACAACTGTCCGAATATCCCAAATCGAGTTGGACAAGAGATATAAGGCCATAGTTGACAATTCCGATAAGTTCAGAATTTATATCTTCGCCAACGAGGTTTTCCGCGCCTGTTTCAAGAGTACGGATACGTTTTGCCTTTATAAATATCTGATCAGTGAGCGACTCCGGGCGCATAATTCTCCACGAAGCACCATAATCGTATAGTTTTTTGCTGAAAAGTTCACGACACACAGCCAAAACTCTTTCAAACTGTTTATTTGTATTGTTTGCCATAATATCAATTATTTTTCTTTTGAGGATATTTTCGGAACCAACTACCAACTTTTAGCTTTATAACGCCAAACAGCGCTTCACTGAATATACCGCCACTCATTTTGGAAACGCCTAAAGCACGGTTTACAAAAATGACCGGAACTTCCTTTATCTTGAAGCCACATTTGTGGGTCGTAAATTTCATTTCTATCTGAAAGGCATATCCCTTAAAACGAATCTTATCGAGTTCGATGGTTTCAAGAACCTCCCTGCGATAACAATTAAAACCGGCTGTCGTGTCATAAACCGGCAGACGTGTTATGAAACGCACATACTTCGAAGCGAAATATGACATAAGCACCCTACCCATAGGCCAATTGACAACATTGACTCCGGAAACATATCGGCTACCTATAGACAAACCATATCCGTCATTTGCACAAGCCGAATAAAGCAAAGGCACATCGTTGGGATTATGAGAGAAGTCGGCATCCATTTCAAAGATATATTCATATCCTTGCGCCAAAGCCCACTTGAAACCGGCTATATAGGCAGTACCAAGCCCCAACTTGCCGGAGCGCTCAATTATATGCACCCTGCCAGGGAATTCCTCCATCATGGACTTGACAATGGCTGCTGTACCGTCAGGCGAACCGTCATCAACAACAAGGACATCAAATTCATGCTCCAGATTCATAAGAGCATGTATCATATTCCCGATATTCTCCTTTTCGTTGTAGGTAGGAATTATTATAACGCTATCACTCTGCATCTTTCTTTTATCTCAAATACATCACAAAGGTAAAAGAAAAAGGAAAAATTTTCAAACAATAAATCCGAATATTAATTAATAATATATAAATAATTTTTAATTAGACATAACAAGGCTGGCTGTAAAGAGCAAAATATCATTTTTTATCATTATCTTCGCGCAAAATTCAAACCCAAGTATCGTGGAAAACAACAAGAAACTATTCATTGAAACATACGGTTGCCAAATGAACGTCGCAGACAGCGAAGTCATTGGCTCAATACTCGAAGTGGCAGGTTACAGCGTCTGTGATGAGATAAAGGACGCCGATTTGATATTGCTCAACACCTGCTCGATAAGAGATAACGCCGAGCAGAAAATTTACGGTCGCTTAGACCAACTGAACGCAATGCGCAGAGGGAAAAGCACGCTTATCGGCGTTGTCGGATGCATGGCGGAACGTGTCAAGGAAGAATTGATAAAGAACTACAAGGTAAATATCGTTGCCGGCCCCGACACCTATCTTTCATTGCCAGGACTTATTGCAGAGGCCGAATTAGGACATCCGGCAATGAACATAGAGCTTTCCACCACCGAAACATATCACGACATAATCCCATTACGTATATGTAGCGGAAAGGTGTCAGGATATATATCCATAATGCGCGGATGTAATAATTTCTGCCATTACTGTGTAGTTCCATATACAAGAGGACGCGAAAGAAGCCGTGACATAAACAGCATACTCAACGAAGCCAGCGACCTTGTGGCAAAAGGTTTCAAGGAGATTATCTTGCTTGGACAGAATGTAAATTCCTACTCTTTCACCGATGAAAAGGGGGAAACCGTCACATTCCCGGAGTTGCTCCGTCGAGTAGCACGCCACACCCCGAACACACGTATCAGATTCACTACATCACACCCTAAAGATATGAGTGATGACACCCTGCGCGTCATTGCAGAAGAGCCCAATGTATGTAAAAGCATACACCTCCCTGTACAGAGCGGAAGCAACAACATGCTAAAGATAATGAACCGCAAGTATACCAGAGAATGGTATCTCGACAGGATTGAAGCCATACGCAGGATTGTTCCCGATTGCGGCCTTTCGACCGACATTATTGCCGGATATTGCGGAGAAACCGAAGAGGACCACAAGGAGACGCTCTCATTGATGAGATATTGCTCTTACGATGCTGCATTCATGTTCAAATACTCGGAACGCCCCGGAACATTTGCCAGCCGACACTTCAAGGATGACATTGAAGATAGCGAGAAGGTTCGCCGCCTGAATGAAATAATAGCGTTGCAACAGGAGTGTTCAGCCGCCAACAACAAGAAGTGCATAGGAGAAACTTACGAAGTGCTTATTGAAGGAATCTCCAAACGCTCCAAAGAACAGTTCTACGGAAGAACAGAGCAAAACCGTACAGCTGTTTTCAACCGTAAAGGATATAGAATCGGCGACTTTGTAAAGGTCAAAATATACGACAGCACAGCAGCAACATTACTCGGTGAAATCATCGATTAATACAAAAAATGTGGAGCAAATTCGCTCCACATTTTTTGTATATTACATTTATTTGCCAAGGCGTTTTTTCATACGTTCTTCATAACTGCTCTTCATTCTTGCCGAGTCGGGCATAAGCAACCACAACAACACGTAAAAAATAACCGGGCTACCAAAACCTATAATGGCAAGCAACACCCAAATAAAGCGTAAGCCACCGACATTCCAACCAAAATAATCGGCAATACCGGCACAAACACCACCAAATACTTTATTCTTTGAACGAACTAATTTTCCCATAACATTATTATATACACAACCTGTTTACTCTGACAAAGTTAGCCAAAACAATGTTATAAAATGTTAAAAACAGCAGTAATTTGACTAAACAGAGAGGATTTTTCAAAAATTCGAGTACAATTTTTCCCATTATGGTATAATTTTGTAGCAAATTATGGGGGAATGGGCCCAAATTAAAACGACAAACAGAAAAACCATCCTTCAACAGACTCAAAAAAAGAATGAAAAAGAGGATTTTTAAGGTACAGACCATCAGCGTATATATAAGCACAACATTGGTATTGCTGTTGCTTGGCATAATGGGCATATTGTTCATTGGAGCCAAGTCGCTTTCAAGAAGCGTACAGGAAAATATGTTGGTAACGGTAATCATAAGCAACAACCTGAATGAAAGCGAGATACTCAACCTGAAAAAGAGTATTGAAAGTGACAAGCGAGTTCTCAGGAGCAAATATATTTCAAAGGAGCAGGCTCTCGAGGAAGAGACAATCGCCTTAAAGACCAACCCGGTTGAAGTTTTGGGATATAACCCTTATGAAGCATCTATAGAATTGACTATAAAACCTGAATACTCCAACACTCAGGAACTTGAGCAATTCGAACAGGTACTTATAAAGAAAACCGGAATAAAAGAGATTATATACCAGAAAGACCTTATAGACACAATAAACGAAAACATACAACGTGCCGGCATTATGCTTTTGGCACTGTTGGCTATGCTGACGCTGATTTCATGGTCATTGATAGGCAACCTTGTACGTTTGTCAATATATTCAAAACGTTTTCTGCTCCACACCATGAAGCTTGTCGGAGCAACATGGGGCTTTATTTGCAGACCGTTCATACTAAAGAATATGTGGATAGGTTTCTTTTCAGGAATAGTTGCCAACATATTACTTGCAACAGGCCTATACTTTGTCGAGCAGAACGAGCCGGAAATAATATCACTTTTGCCGTTAATGGAATTGGCAATGATTGCCGCAGGAGTCATATTGTTCGGAATGACAATTTGCATGCTATGCGCATTCCTGTCAGTGCTCCGTTTCTTGCGTATGCGTAAAAACGACTTATACTTCATATAATAAAAGACAGATATGGATAAATCAAAATTTGCTTTTGGAAAACAGAATTACATTCTGCTCATCATAGGCGTTATAGCCATTGTAACGGGATTCATTCTTATGGGTGGCCCGGGCTCGACAGAAACGCATTTCGAGCCGGACATCTTCAGCTTCAGAAGAATCAAATTGGCACCTGCAACCTGCTTTTTTGGCTTCATTTTCGTTATATATGCAATAATGCACAAACCTAAAAACAAAAATTAATGAACACCATAGAAGCTTTATTGCTTGGACTTCTCCAAGGACTGACAGAATACCTTCCTATAAGCAGCAGCGGACACCTTACTTTAGGCTCGCACCTGTTCGGAATTGAGGAGGCTGAAACCATTCTGCCATTTACCGTATTACTGCACGTCGCAACAGTTTTAAGCACTATTGTAATCCTGCACAAAGAGATTACATGGATTTTCAAAGGACTTTTCAAGCCTTTACACACAAACGAGCGTAATGGTTGCAGCCTAAACAATCAGCAACGATATGTCTTAGCTATAATTATTTCTATGATACCTGTCGGCATTGTAGGAGTATTCTTCAAAGATGCTGTTGAAAAGACCTTCAGCAGCCTGCTTACAGTCGGCTGTTGCCTGTTATTGACAGCGGTACTGCTTGCTTTTTCATATTATGCAAAACCAAGACAGAAAGAGAACGTTTCAATAAAAGACGCCTTTGTCATTGGTTTAGGACAAGCGTTGGCTGTTCTCCCCGGCCTGTCACGCTCCGGAACAACCATTGCGACAGGACTTATCTTGGGAAACAGCAAACAGAATATGGCGCAGTTCTCTTTCCTTATGGTCATTCCGCCCATACTGGGAGAGGCATTGCTTGAAACAATAGATATGTTCAAGATTGGCATAAGCGCATCTTTCGGTGGCATTTCGCCAACTGCGCTCGTTGTCGGTTTCCTGGCAGCATTCATTTCAGGTTGCATTGCATGTAAATGGATGATATCCATTGTAAAACGTGGCAAATTAATATACTTTGCATACTATTGTCTTATAGCAGGTGTTACAACAATTATACTCTCATTGATATAAGCATGGATTTTGTAGCAGGAGAAATAATACCGGTATTCAAACCATACACCTGGACATCGTTTCAGATAGTAAACAAGGTAAGATATCATTTGAGTCGCAAATATGGAATTAAGCGATTCAAGGTTGGACATGCCGGCACTTTGGACCCTTTGGCAACCGGAGTATTATTGCTGTGCACCGGAAAAGCGACAAAAAAGATAGAAGAGCTCCAAAAGCACACAAAGGAGTATGAGGCAGAGATAATGCTTGGCGCAACAACCCCGTCATACGACATGGAGCATGCTGTAAACGCGACATACCCCTATGAACATATTACAAGGGAGATGGTAGAAGATGTCTTGAAACAGTTTATTGGAGATATTGCACAAATACCGCCACTGTTTTCGGCATGCAAAGTTGATGGTAAAAGAGCATACGACCTTGCACGAAAAGGAAGCGACATGCAACTTGAGCCAAAGAATATACGCATTGATGCAATTGAATTGCTTGAATGCGAATTGCCCAAAATTAAAATACGTGTCACATGTGGTAAAGGCACATATATACGTTCGCTGGCACGCGACATTGGAGAAGCCTTACAAAGCGGCGCATACCTCACAGGCCTGACACGTACACAAGTTGGAGAATATAGAATAGAAAATTGTATAACCCCCGAAGCCTTTCCCGAATGGCTCGAAAAACAATCAGCATTATGATTGAAGAAAATTTTATCATTGGTGGACAACACATGAAACTGTCACAGTTCAAGTACAAACTGCCCGAAGATCGAATTGCGCTATATCCGGCACCTTGCCGTGATGAATCACGCCTGCTTGTTCTACACAAGAAGACCGGAGAAATAGAGCACAGGATATTCAAGGAAGTGATTGAATACTTCGATGAAAAGGACATTTTTGTAATGAACGACAGCAAGGTTTTCCCCGCACGTCTATATGGAAACAAAGAAAAGACAAATGCACAAATTGAAGTTTTCCTGCTCCGAGAGCTAAACAAGGAACTCCGTCTTTGGGATGTTCTTGTTGACCCGGCACGTAAGATACGTATAGGTAATAAACTTTACTTTGGCGAGGACAATTCAATGGTTGCCGAGGTTATTGACAACACAACATCACGTGGACGTACATTGCGTTTCCTCTATGACGGCCCACACGATGAGTTCAAGAAATCCCTTTACAACCTTGGCGTAGCTCCACTGCCGGAGGATTTTAAGCGCCTACGCAAGGAAGAACCCGAAGATTTGCAGAACTTCCAGACATACTTCGCAAAGAAAGAAGGTTCGGTAACAGCCTCTTTTGCAGGTTTGCACTTCACCAGAGAGCTGATGAAGCGCATGGAAATCAAAGGTATCGACACTGCATTTGTAACAATGCACACAGGACTCGGCTGCTTCCGCGAGATTGACGTAGAAGACCTTACAAAGCACAAGATGGACAGCGACTTGATCAATGTCGAGACAGAGGCTGTTCAGAAAGTGAATAAAGCAAAAGCTGAAGGCAGAAGGATATGTGCAGTTGGTACATCTGTCCAGAGAGTACTTGAAACAGCCACATTGACAGGTGGTATGCTAAAGGAATACGACGGTTGGACAAGCAAGTTCATCTTCCCTGAGCACACATTCCAGGTAGCAAACAGCATGATTGCCAATTTCTATGCACCATATTCAACCATGCTTATGCTGACAACAGCTTTTGGTGGATATGACAACGTAATGAACGCATACGAAGTAGCTCTAAAAGAGGGATACCGCTTTGGACTATATGGTGATGCAATGCTCATTATTGACTGATAATGAAAAGAACCACAGTATATTTGGGGCTGGGAACCAATTCCGGCAACAAAACAGTAAACCTTACGCGAGCGATAGAAGAACTATCGCTCGCGCTTGGTGAGTGCGTTGCCGTATCCTCATTTATAGAGACCGAACCCTGGGGATTCAGCAGTAAAAACAGTTTCTTGAACTGTGTTGCAGAATTTAACACCGAGAAAGAGCCTTTTGAGCTACTTGACATTACAGAAAGCATTGAGCGCAAACTTGGACGCACCGCAAAATCGAGCAACGGCGAGTATCAAGACCGAACAATCGATATCGACATTCTGCTGTATGGCAATGAAATCATCAACAGCGAAAGGCTAACAATTCCCCACCCTCTAATGCACCGACGAGCATTTGTATTAGAGCCCTTGAGAGAAATAGCAGCCAATGTCATACACCCTACAATTAAAAGGGATATATCACAATTGCTGCAGGATATAAAAGGTTTTTTATTATAAGTTGCTAAAAAACAACATAAAAAGTCTGCTATTTAATTATTTATTATTATCTTTGCAAAAAATTTTATATTTGCCATGCTATGCATAACACTGGCCAATGAACAATTTCGGTCTTTTACGGCAAAAAACAATGGCTACAACCCATTTGTAATGGGCACAGGACAAAGAAAAAAGAAAAATAATATAGAGATATGAAGAAATTTTATGTATCACCTATTGCAACAGAAGTAAATTTCGAAGTAGCAGACAATATCCTACTTGCTCTTTCTGTTGAAATTAAAGACGGCAATACCTTTGTTGACACTGAAGAAGAAGGAGGACAGCTTACCAGCGGTAATCGTCGCGAATGGGGAAATCTCTGGAAATAATTATTTCCGTAAGAGATTTTATTTGGCATAGCCGGGCGAAAAACACACGACACGACACAGGCAATGTCAAATATAAACAACAAAAACATAAAGAACGGGATAAAATGCGCGTTCTTTTTTTAAGCCAATACTGGAATTAAATTTGTTCGTAAAAACAAAGTCTATATTCCTATTATATAAATACAAAACAATTGATGTTTTGTTTATGTGGAGAGATTTGACTGCTTGCAACCACAGTAAAAAATGCTAAAAGCTCCTTCAGCGAGCATAGTAGTGGCATTTCGCCGGCACAAATCCCATACACTTTTAATTAAAAGAATATTAACCACGTCCATCATGGACTAAAAATTACTATTATGGGATATTTGTTTACATCAGAATCGGTTTCCGAAGGACACCCTGACAAAGTAGCTGACCAGATTTCAGACGCTGTACTTGACGAGCTTCTTGCTTTTGACCCGGACTCAAAAGTTGCATGTGAGACACTTGTAACAACAGGTCAGGCCGTTATTGCCGGTGAGGTCAAATCTTCGGCATATGTCGATTTGCAGGACATCGCACGACGCGTAATTAACAAAATCGGATACACAAAGAGCGAATATATGTTCGACGGCAACTCATGTGGTATCTTCTCGGCCATACACGAGCAAAGCCCCGACATTAACCGCGGTGTTGAGCGCAAAGACCCTATGGAACAAGGCGCCGGCGACCAGGGAATGATGTTCGGCTATGCGACAAACGAGACAGAGAACTATATGCCTGTATCACTTGACCTTTCACATTTGATTTTGACAGAACTTGCCGAGATTCGTCGTGAAGGAAAAGTGATGACATACCTGCGCCCCGACTCAAAAAGCCAGGTTACAGTAGAATATAACAATGACAACAAGCCTGTTCGCATTGACACAATTGTAGTATCAACACAGCACGACGATTTTATCCAGCCAACAGAAGAGGGAGAGGAGGCACAGTTGGCAGCAGATGCCGCACAGATTGCAAAAATCAAAGAAGATGTGCTCCACATTCTCATGCCACGAGTAAAGGCAAAGATTACAGCGGAGAATGTTCTTGCACTATTTAACGACGATATCAAATACCACGTAAACCCAACCGGTAAATTCGTTATTGGTGGCCCTCATGGCGACACGGGCCTTACAGGACGTAAGATTATCGTTGACACATACGGTGGAAAAGGCGCTCACGGTGGTGGTGCATTCAGCGGTAAGGACCCGAGCAAGGTAGACCGCAGTGCTGCATACGCAGCCCGTCATATAGCAAAGAACCTTGTTGCAGCAGGAGTAGCTGACGAAGCACTGATACAGCTTTCTTACGCCATTGGTGTTGCGCAGCCTGTAAGTGTATTTGTAAACACATACGGCACAGCCAAGGTAAACCTCACCGACGGAGAGATTGCCAAAAAGGTAGAACAACTGTTCGACCTGCGTCCAAAAGCTATTGAAGAGCGTTTGAAACTACGCAACCCTATTTACAGCGAGACAGCCTCTTACGGACACATGGGACGCACTCCGCAGACAGTAACAAAACGCTTCACCTCACGTTATCTTGATACAAAAGAGGTGGAAGTAGAATTGTTCACATGGGAGAAGCTCGACTACGTTGACAAGGTCAAAGAAGCATTCAATATCTAAAGAATGGGCAGAATAGGCGATTGGGTAAACAGACAAAGACATAACAAAGGATATGGAGTACAATCCCCTTCGGAATTTTTCTTTGTCACACAGGTGCTGAAAGAGCGCCTGCCCTATTACGCTTATACCCACCTTGAGGAGATTGCCGAAAACAAGAAGCGCAGCAAGAAGCACCTTAAGGAGCTGTTCCGCATAACCAACTACCACAGCCCCGCCAATTGCATTGCTATAGGCTCTGCGACAGCGGCCTGCGCCATGGCAACCGCAAGACCGTCGGCAGAGAAGTATTGCATAACCAATTACGACATAAACGACAAACAGCATGACTTGCTGGCATGCAACAACTGCAAAGTCATAAAGGGCGATACAGTAAAACAGCTTGAGACAATACTGAAAGAGCTGAAAAAAATTGGAGTTTTATACATAGGCAATTGTGATGAACGCGCAGAACTATTAGAGATAGCCCTGCGTTATACCAATGCAAAAAGCTTTATCGTAATCGATGGAATACACCGCGACAAAGATGTGGAGAGATGGTGGAAAAACGTTGTTGAAGACCCGGAAACTATTGTCACATACGACTTATATAGCTACGGGATACTATATTTCAACAAAGAGAGATACAAACAGCACTACACACTGAAACGATAGTCCATGAGCAACAAAAAAGCAACCATATATACCGGAACAGGCGACAATGGCACTACCTCGCTGATTGGTGGCACAAGGGTTAGGAAAGACCATATCCGAGTAGAGGCCTATGGTACTATCGATGAGCTGAATGCACATTTAGGACTGCTGTCGGTTGTCATAGAAGATGACCAAACAAGGCTGTTTATAGAAAAAATAGAACACAACATGCTGACAATAGGCTGTAGCCTTGCCAATGAGCAAAAAAGTGAATACACTTTGAGCGACGAGGATATAGCTGTCATGCAAAAAGCCATTGACAACCTCGAAGCGTCGTTGCCGCCAATGCACAGCTTCATTATTCCGGGCGGAACAGAGGCTGCAGCACGTGCCAACTTATGCCGTACGGTATGCCGACGGGCAGAAAGAGTGTTAACGACATTACGACGTGAGCAAGAAATAGAACAGAATATCATGACCTACATAAACCGTTTGTCAGACTATCTGTTTCTGCTACAAAGGCAACAACTCAACGGTGAGGAAAAAAAATGGGAAAAGACTTGTAGATAAACAAATTTACTATATTTTTGCACACACTTAACAAAAAAACACTATTTAGATATGTATTGGACACTAGAATTAGCATCAAAATTGGAAGACGCACCATGGCCTGCAACAAAAGATGAGCTCATCGACTATGCAGTACGCTCAGGCGCACCGTTGGAAGTTATAGAAAACTTGCAGGAGATTGAAGATGAAGGTGATGTTTACGAAAGTATCGAAGACATATGGCCCGACTATCCAAGCAAAGAAGATTTCTTTTTTGACGAAGAAGAGTATTAATTAATTTCCAAGCGATTAAATCGCATAAATAATTGAGAATCACACACAAGCAGTCAGACAATTTTTGTTTGACTGCTTTCCTTTTTTGTTAAAACATGTCAAAAAAGAAGGGTGTTCTTATATAAACAATTGACATAAGCCTTTTGGGCGTTATATATTTGTGGTAACAAAAAGAAAGTGACAAATCAGCAACCTTGTCACGCAAACCATACAATAATTTTGGGGTATTATTAACTAAAATTTTATTTGTATGGCTAACTATTTAAACAGACCAAGTATTTTTGAAATTGCTACAGCGTATGAGGATGGAAACAACGGCTATGTATCCAAACAAGACGACTATGAGAAAGTATACAATCAACTAAACGATAAAGAGAAATCACTATCGTGGAGACACCCTTTTCTTGCGATGAAGATTAAAGATAACCGAGAGAAAGCTTTTAGGGAAACGAGTCATTTTAATGGCATAACAGATGGGTATGGCGATGCCATTAGGCACTGTTATTGGTGTGCATTAAACCAAGTTTCTGCAGGTCTCAATTCACTCGATGCGAAGAAATTTGGAGATGCTCACGAAAATACGTCTAAAAATGAAATAAACGCAAAAGCAATGGACTTACACAACAATTCGGTAGGATATTATTTAGGCAACCAAGCGATAATAAATGATTGGAGCGAAGAAGAACTATTAAATCAAGTAATTAATGCTGCAAACAATGGGAAACTCAAGATTATTAAGTAAAAAGATTTTACTCTACACAACATTATTATTTTTACTAATAGGATGTATTGCAGAAACTCCAAGTGAACCGAAGTTTGAACTTAATTTTAACGAGGTTGTTATTGAAGAACCATTCACATTAGAGAGATATTGCATAGAAAGATATGACAGAATCTTTATAGTTCAGCCATACTTTGATACAGAAAAAGCAGTCTTCGCCAATCTGAATATGTCAAATGGCTTGAAAAGTCTTTGCAACATTAATACTGTTTCAGAAACAATATCAACCATTCTATTCATAAAAGATAATAAAGTTCAAGCATACACTATCGCAGAAAGAGAAATCGCAGATTTAGTTACCACAGATTTTGAAAAACATTACACGTTCCCAATTGACCAAAAGTTTATAATGGACAAGGAAAGGAATATTCATTTATACAAAGAATAGTCTTTCATCGCCTTTTAGAGTCAAGTTTGTATCTCTCAGTCACATCGTAATAAAACAACAAGATTGATTGTAAACACATTAAATCATATACAAAATTCTTTGACGAAGAAGAGTGTTAATTAATTTCCAAGCGATTAAATCGCATAAATAACTGAGAATCACACACAAGCAGTCAGACAAATTTTGTTTGACCGCTTTCCTTTTTTGTTAAAACATGTCAAAAAAGAAGGGTGTTTTTATATAAACAATTGACAAAAGCTTTTTGGGCGTTATATATTTGTGGTAACAAATAATAAATATATGAGTAGAACTTTTATAGCCTGCACACCGCTTTACATCATTGTTTTTATTTTATTTTCCTGCAGTAACAAGAAGATAGACACGAGCTCTGTATGTTCATCAAAAGCTGTTACATTGTACGGAACAAGTTTCTTAAAAGGCAAGGTTTCCTCAATCGTTTATGATGATGCACAAGGGTACGATTCAATCCTGTTTGTGTACAATAGTAAACAACATCCCGTAAAGACTATTTCTTACTCTAACGGAGAGGAAAATGGTCATTGTAAATATTACTATAATGGTTCCAACAGAATAGACTTGCATTACTACGACAACAACCAAAAGGAGACATCTTATAGCATTGTTGAATTCGACAACAATAAAAATATAACTTTATGCAGGGATTATGGCTATATATTTCCCGACACAACCAAAATGATAATGCAATATATGATGCAGAACTCTTACGATAAAGACAACCGCATCACCGATGCATTTGAATACCATTGCGACGGGATACCGCCATACAAATATCGATACACATATAACAACGATGGCACAGAAACCATAGAGTGCTTTTTGGCTGTAACCGGCGACATTTACGCAATTACAAAAGTAAAAAAGGATAATAACGGAAATATCATAGAAAAAAGTGAGAACATGCCATGGGACACACGAGAATGGACAAATATAAAAATAGAATACATGTACGACGACAAAGACAATTGGATAGAGCGCAAAATTATTGATGAAGACCCGGAGAGTTATCGTAACAAATACTCAAAAAGAAGAATACACTATTTGAGCGAATAGTCTTTCATCGCTATGTTTCTATCACTCAGTTACACTACAACAAACAAAATAAGCGATGGACCTACACAACAACTCTGTTGGATATCATTTAGGCAACCAAGCAATTATCAATGGCTGGAGTGAACAAGAACTATTAAATCAAGTAATAAATGCTGCAAATAATGGAAAACTACAAATTGGGCTTTAAAACATTTGTCTTCACACTTATTATCACCATCTTGTTTACAAGTTGTAGCGAGAATGCGAAAAGCAATTTTTACTTTGCTTTGGATATGGCAGGATTATTGAACCCGCGTGAGCCAAGAATTAGTTTATCATTTGATAATCAAAACATTGAAAATCCATTTTCATTTTCGGACTACTGCGAAGAAGAATATGATAGCATATTCATTGTATATTCTTATTTCAATACAGAAAGAGACGAATTTCTAAACCTGAAAATGTCAAATATATTAAGAAGAAAGTGTGACAATAATACGATGTTTGATTCATTTTCCACTTTACTCTTTATAAAAAACGGCAAAGTAGAGGCTTACAGCGAAATAAAATGCGTTGATGCTGATTTTGACTCAAGGGAAGTAGAGAAACATTATATTTTCCCAATTGACCAAAAGTTTATAATGGACAATGAGAGAAAAATACATATTTACAATGAATAGTCTTTCATCGCCTTTTACAGCCAAGTTTGTATCTCTCAGTCACATCGTAATAAAACAACAAGATTGATTATAAACACATTAAATCATATACAAAATTCTTTGACGAAGAAGAGTATTAAGAGGTTGAAAAAGGTTTAGAGCCTAAATATCAACGATTTACAATGACCAATTGGGCAGTCCAGGCAGTCATTTTTATGTCAAAAACAACCCGAAACAGCCCGAAAATGAGGCGAAAGTGCCCGAACGCTACCCTGACGCTCTCCAAGCCACTTTTGCAAAAACACCTATTTGATAAAATAAACAAAATAGTAAATCTTTTCCCTTCAAGGTATTGACAACCGACGGTTGAGGTTGTATATTTGAGATTATAGGATGGCAAGAATGGGGAAATAAAGCAAAAGAACTTTTTAGATTTTTCAACAATTATGGGCAAGACGGTATAAGAATAAACGTCGGTCCAGACTTTGAAGATTTATATAAATGACAACAAACATGAAACGAACATTCTTTACCACACTTTTCCTTATTATAGCATTAACCGTTACTGCACAATATTTCCCCGTTGATACAGCAAAATTGAACAAGGCATACATGACTTTAAAGCAAGGTATATGCACAGAAAAAACAGAAATGGATTTTCTGGAAGCATTCCCGACAACGTGGCTGGAATTCTATATGACATATTCCTACATAAACGATGAAAATTACGACATATCCATGAGTCAAATCTGCAGTGAACATCTCATTACACTATTAGGTTTATCACATGTAAACGACACACTACTTTGTAAGAAGGTTGTAAACTTAACCATTGGGATGAAGGATAACGGGGAATGTACCAGTGTTTACCAAGATTATCTGATAGGTTACATTTTCAAAAATGAAGATTTAATAATAAACACCCTCTCTAAATTGAAAAAAGGGCATCAAATGGAATTTTGGCAATTCTGTTGGTCTAGTACATGTGAATGTAATAGAGCCGAACATTTTAACAAAATATACAACAGAAACAAGGATAAATACCCTGAAGAAATGGAAATATCACGCATTGCTTACGAACATTTCTACGAGGACATAAATTACCCCAATTTACTACCGCACAAAGAAGAAGAATATAATCGTAAATACTGTAACAGAAATTATAAATACAACTTTGACGATTATACAGATTCTGGCGATGAATAAGATTGGAAAGAAGAAAAAACTTTTAGAAGAAGTAATAAATACAGCAGGCAATGAAATTCTCAAAAGACAACAAATATTATGAAACGAGTATCTTTTATCGCACTATTCTTCGCAACGTTTCTTTCAACAGCCACAGCGCAATATTTTCCCATTGACACAGCAAGACTAAACAATGCATATAGGGCATTATTGCAAAATCCACAATCCAAAGAGTTGCAATTGGATTTTTTCAGAGCGTTTCCTGAAAATTGGGACGATTTTAACTCTATATACAGATACAGTGACAAGGATGGGTATGACTTGTCAATGTATAATCGTGCATATGAACACATTAAGGCTCTCGCAATATGTTATACAATAAACGACACTCTATACTGCAACAGGCTAATAGCATTATCGGTTGGTGCCTCGCTTGACGTCGATGCACCAAACCATCTGCAAGGATTGCTACATTACACAATGCAACAAAGAAATGATGTATTCCTATATTGTTTGTCAGAAATAGAAAAAGGGCATCAGATGCAATTTTGGCAATTCTATTGGTCGAACATTATTGATGGCAATCACCAACAAGAGGAATTCAACAAAATCTATAACAAAAATAAGGAAAAGTACCCCGCGATGATGAAAACGATGTCTATCGCTTTTGAATATTTCAATACAGGAGTGCTTTTTATGGAAGATTTCAATAATT
The DNA here is from genome assembly GCA_017647225.1 of Bacteroidaceae bacterium. Taxonomy (GTDB): domain Bacteria; phylum Bacteroidota; class Bacteroidia; order Bacteroidales; family Bacteroidaceae; genus HGM04593. The sequence continues at coordinate 21,617 of JAGCLA010000004.1, forward strand.
TCATGAATAGCAGGTAACAAAAAAATCCCTTTTTGTCGCTTTTCATCGCCAAGTTTGTATCCCTCAATTACACTATAACAGAACAATGGGATTGATTATCAAGACCCTATCTATTACTTTATTTAAATACCTCTTCGCCTACAATGGAAAACTTAAAATCGGGATTTAAAACAATTATTATTACACTTGCAATCACCTTTTCACTTACAGGCTGCACCCAAATTATTAATGTACTGGACTTTATAGGAGTTATACCGCCATGGGAGCATAAGCTTGAGTTTCAACTTGGAAAACAAGCTATTGAAGAGCCATACACATTTGCTGATTACTGCGAAGAAAAGTATGATAGTATATTTTTAGTTTATCCATATTTCAATACAGAGCGAACAGATTATACAACTCTTAAAATGTCAAATAGCTTAAGAGGTATATGTAATGCAAATATTAATTTTGATCATTTTTCCACTATACTCTTTATAAAAAACGGTAAAGTGGAGGCTTACAGCGAAATACAATGCGTTGATGCTGATTTTGACTCAAGGGAAGTAGAGAAACATTACACGTTCCCAATTGACCAAAAGTTTATAATGGACAAGGAAAGGAGTATTCATTTATACAAAGAATAGTCTTTTGCCGTATTTTAGCATAAAATAAACTTGTTTATTAAAAATGAATTTATCCTAATTTATTGATTATCAATAAAAAAACCACCATACACAAAAAAGAATACTTATTGATTGTTTGTGTTTTTATGCTAAAACGCATTTTTTCTTTTTATAGTCTTATTCCCAATGAATATTCAAGATATTCCGCTTTTATGCTGTGCGATTTGATTGCAAATCCCAAAAAGGTATTTCCAAGTTTGGGGAAATAATAACGAAAACCGGCCTTTTCATAATGCCATCCACGTTCACGATCCCCGGCATCTTTAGCCAATGCACCATTAACACCTTTATGCCTATACGGATATGCTCCTACTGCAACATGCACTGCAAAATTTTTCCAATACACCTCTTGAACAACCGCTATTCCAATTGATATAGGATTATATCCGGGACAATTGTCAACAGCTGCATCACCATAGAATACTCTGTCACTAGCTTCCAGTTCCTTCATATTTGAAGAATAAAAAACATCAAAACCTATACCTGTTGCATACCTAAGTGAATAACGATATAAAGCATCGAAACTAAGCGAAAATTTAGGGTGTGCCTTTAATTTCATATTTTTCTTCTTGACAGGATCCGGTTCCTTTTCAACATAAGCATTCCATTCAGCCATACAAGTATGAAAGCCTGTACCAAGAACTATCATATACTGCATACCTTTCTTGTATTCAGCTCTTATTCGTGGTACATCAGAATATCTCTTATAATCATAATCCTCAAGTCTATAACGTGCAAAGAGTCCTGCACCAAGTCCATTCAAAGCCTCGTTCGGCAACTCAAGCCTGCCATTTGAGAAATGGCGGAACATCAAATCTACTCCAATCTCCCATCTTTTTCCAAAATGATATTTGACAAGAGCACCAGCGCCAAAGTATGCCATAATAGGAGAACTTAACCAATTGTTTCCGGGATTATTGACAGGGTCATACCTGCCTGGATTGTAAGTAACACCAAAATCCAACAAATACCCGAAAGAAAAATGTTTTCTTCTTATTATAGAACGTTCAAACGAGCCAAATGCAGTATATAAATCGGGGAGTTTTGTCTTGTCATAGAACTTAAAATTACTTGTTCTTGCCAAAGACAAGCCTACGCTTATCATTGGATAACCAAATGCTTGAGCATAACAACAACTATCTGCAGGATTTGTCTGAAATCCAACAGACATTTCATAATTCATATAGCCCAACGAAGCAAGATTTGGACGACTCTGTTCTATATCATATCCATACCATCCATGAGCACTTAAAGCAAGGTCTGTTTTTCTGACATTTTGTGCATATAAACCGGTATTGTTCAACGCAATAATTACTACTAAAAACAGTTTGAAAATTGTTTTACGACTGTTCATTTCTAATAAATTTTATAATCAGCACACAAAATTACAAAATTATCAGAATAAAAGCATTATAGCTTTTCAAACATTTTTTAACAGCTATTCAAGGTTTTTATTTATATCAGACTTGTTTTTATACACATTATATGATAAATTTGCCATGATTAAGGCATATTTCACCTTACTTAAGGAATTTTTGAAAACAAACTTTACTACTATGAGAAAAATTTTATTTCTTGCCATAACAATTTTTACAATTGTTGCTAACACAGCAAATGCACAGCAAAAGACAACATTAAGTGCGCAAATATATGGCTACCAGAGAGATATGGTATATTTCGATTGTATTCAGACGCCACTTATCGCACAAGAGTTCTATACAAACCCGGGAGAGGAGCACATCTATAACTTTGAATGTGACAGATTGGTATGCATCAGCATAAACGGACGCACAAACGTATTGTTGCAACCCGGCGACAGCCTACACGTAAACATCAACTACGACGGTAAAAATGTAACCGTAGAATATAGTGGATGTGAACGCGCTGTAAACAACAACCGTCTATTGGACAATCTTAACAGCATCAAACGAAGCCTACGATACAAAAATCAGCTTTTAGGTTGTGCGGCACTTGACATCAAGCCTAAAAAGAGAATCGACGATTCACGCATCCTTTTGGAGAAAGTGAACGCGCTTGTCGAAAAAAGTCCGGCAAGCATAGAGGCTAAAAATTACGTTACGGCTTTGACCGATTATGATGTATATCTTTCGTTCATCGAATACCCAGTAATGTATCAAAGCGTACGCGGTGTTGCAATAGAGCAGCAGGAGATTGGCGACTACTGGAACATTATGGAAGGCTATGTTACACGTAACGATGCCGAAGCGATGAACTGCCCTGAATATGCAAGTCTTCTTATGCGTTATTGCTTCTTCGTCAAGGAGAAAAGTAGTTATGAGAAAGGCGAGACATATGAAATGCCTAAGACATTGGAAGGAATGTACGACGAATTTGCATCATTCTATGATGGTCAACAGAGAGATTTCCTCCTTTACACCCTGCTTTGCAATTTTATAAGAAACGGACAAGAAATTGAAAGAGCCGATGCTCTTTACAAGGATTATATTGAAAAATACAATAAAGACGATTACTACAAAAGTATTCTTGATATGCTTTTGCAATAATAACCACAACAAAACGACACACCCATGAGAAAAGCTAAACCCAATTTAAGGTTTTTCTACAAGATAGCCATTGCTGTATTCATTTTCTTATGCAACGCAACCCTGTTGCAGGCTCAGTCCGAGCTGGATTGGAAGGAAAAAGCAATTACCCTGCGAGTAAGTAACAAGCCACTTGGCAAGGTGCTTGAGATGGCTGCAGAAGCTGCCGGTGCAAAAATCACATTACAGGATGTATCTTTATGGAACATCAACAAGCCAACAAGTATTGCAGTAAAGGACAAACCTCTTGACAAGGTTCTTGGCGACTTGATTGGCGACCAGAATGTAAAGATACGCTACGAGGGTGAGAATCAGATTATTCTTGAGCCAGACAAACAAGACGGTAACGCCGAGATAGAGTTCAAGGTGTCGGGACAGATACTTGACCGCGACACTCAGGAGCCTCTTATCGGTGCGACTGTGCTTATTACCGATGGCTCCGGTAAAGGTTCAAAAGGTTGTATAACAGACCTTGACGGTAAATTCAGCCTAAAGCTCAACAAGAAGGAGTCGATTACGATTTCTTATGTTGGATATGAAACAATTTCGAAGCAAATCACAAAAAACGAGAATAACATTATCATAGAGTTGAAACCGAGTATCGAGTTCGACGAAGTGGTAATCACCGGTATCAGCAGACGTAGTAAGAACAGCTTTACAGGAAATTATGTAGAGGTAAAAGGAGATGAGCTCCGCAAGATGAACCCTACAAACATTCTTAAGAGCTTGCAGTTCTTTGACCCGAGTTTCAAAATCATAGAGAACAACAAGACCGGTTCTGACCCTAATGCAGAACCCGATTTCCAGATTCGTGGTGACCAGTCGTTAGGCGAAAAATCAATGAACAGCATGGACCTCATGCTCGACAACGTTTCAAGCCGTCCTAACACCCCGTTGTTCGTCCTCGACGGTTTTACAGTTCCTATGAGCCGTATTCTCGACCTCGACCCTGAGCGCGTGGAAAGCATCACTATTCTAAAGGATGCTGCTGCAACATCTGTCTATGGTTCACGTGCGGCAAACGGTGTGGTTGTTGTTGAAACAAAAGTTGCTCCCGATGGTGCTCTGTCTGTTTCATACAACGGTACAATGACTATACAGTCACCCGACCTCACCGACTATAACATGATGACTGCGTCAGAAAAACTCAACACAGAGTGGAGAGCCGGTCTTTATGACCCTAACAACGCCAAAGACATGAACCTGTATAACAAATACTTGCGTAATGTTTTGGGCGGTGTGGATACCTATTGGCTATCAAAGCCTTTGCGTACCGCAATACAGCATCGTCATTCAGCAAGCGTAGCCGGTGGTACCGAAGCGTTCCGTTACAGTTTGGACCTTAACTTGGCCATGCAACCCGGTGTCATGAAAGAGTCACAGAACCAGAACAAAGGTGTAAACTTCAACATGACCTATCTCAAGGACAAATTCACCATGCGTGCCAATGTAAGTTTGTCAGAGTCGAACAGTAGCAACTCACCTTATGGTTCATATTCGCAATATACAAGACTTAACCCTTATTACATTCCGACAGATGCCAATGGCGCGCAAAAGAAAGTGCTTGACAACAACCTTGTCAGCGGACGTAGCGAGGTCATAACCAACCCTCTTTACAATGCGAATGTGGGTATCAAGGATATAAGCAACGGCCTTACCATTGCCACAACAATAGGCTTTGAATATATGCTTTTGAAGAATCTGCGCATAACAGAGCAGTTGTCTTATACAAGAGGACTTGCCGGTACAGACAGATTCAAGCCGGCTGACCATACCGACTTTGAACTTGAAGATGACTTGACAAGAAAAGGTAGCTACAGCAAGAGCACCGGTGAGATGTCATCATGGTCAAGCAACTTCGGTATCAACTATAACCTTGTCCTCAAAAAGCACCTTATAAGTATGTTCGGTAACTGGACCATAAACGAAGACCGCAACAATTATGTCAACCTTGCGGCAACAGGATATCCAGATCCGCACATGGATGATTTCATCTTCGGTAACAAGATGGAAACAAGCATGAACAGTATCGGTACCGAAAATATTTCACGCTCAATAGGTCTTATCGGTCAGTTGTCATACAGCTACGACAACCGCTACTCTATCGACTTCAATGTCAGCGGTGAAGCATCATCGCGTTATGCCGACCACAATTTTGTACCGTTCTGGTCTGTCGGTGGACGTTGGAATGCACATAGCGAAAAATGGCTGTCAGGCTATATCTCAAACCTTGTCTTCCGCGCCAGCTATGGTATTACCGGCGAGCAGAACTTCAGCCCGGCAGACGCTATTGAATACTACAGTTATTCAGAAACGATGCGCCCATACCAATCGTTTGGAGTTCTCGGAGCCATGCTGCAAGGCCTCAACAACACCGCACTCGGTTGGGCAAAGACACACAACACCAGTTTCTCTGTCGATTTCGGCTTCTGGAAGAACCGTATCAACGTGAATATCAACTACTACGACAACATAACAAAGGAGTTGCTCACAAGCTATGACCTTGCTCCATCAACAGGTTATTCGACAATGGTGATGAATGCAGGAGAATTGCAGAACAGAGGTTTTGATGCATCGTTGAACATTATAGCCATACAGAATATCCGTAAAGAGTTCTTCTGGACTATCAATGCCAATGCCAACATGAACAAGAACAAGATTCGCGAATTGTCCGAGTATTTGGAGAAAATGAATGAAGAGCAGATGAAATCGAGAACAGCTCCTCTGCCTCAATATCAGAAAGGACAATCGACTACAACACTTTATGTTGTACGTTCATTGGGTGTGGACCCTGCAACAGGTAAGGAGGTCTATTTGAAACGCGATGGAACAAAGACTTTCACTTGGGATGCAAGTGACAAGGTTCCTGTCGGTGATACTAACCCTAAAATAAGCGGTACTTTATCAACAAGCATAAACTGGAAGGACCTTTCATGTTCACTTGGTTTTACATACAAATATGGTGGTATAGTATATAACCAGACTTTGGTTGACAAAATCGAGAACCAGAACGTTGCATACAACCTTGACAGACGTGCAGGTGAGGGACGTTGGGAGTCTCCGGGCGATGTCACATCGTATGTTCGTTTCAGCGCACTCGGTGCAAGCACCCCAGCAAGCACACGTTTTATAATGAAGGACAATGAGATAAGATTTGCAACCATAAACGTCGGTTACAGATTAAGAGGTGAAAAGGTAAAATTCCTACGTTATGCAAACATCGATGTTCTTGCCTTGAACTTTACCACAAATGACTTGGCACGAATTTCGCCAATCAAGATGGAGCGAGGACTTGACTATCCGTTTGCGCGTTCATACACATTCTCTTTATCATTTATATTCAGATAATAGGTTCAGAAAACACGATTTGATATGAAGAAGATACTATATATATTTATATTTGGACTGACAGGTATTATCTCTTTCAGTTCTTGTAGCGATTGGTTGGATGTTGCTCCACAAACAGACCTGCCAGCCAAAGAACAGTTTGAAACCGTAAATGGTTTCATGAGCGCTCTTGCAGGTTTGTATATAACAATGACAAACGAGAACTCATATGGTCAGGACCTCAGCTTCGGGCTTGTAGAGCAGCTGGCACAGATGTATGATAAGATTCCCGATGGAGCCAACAACCGCAACAATGTATACATCTATGACCAAGAAACAAATGGAGGTTACAATACGAAAGGCGCTTTGGCAAATATCTGGCAAGAACAATATCACATAATTGCCAACGCCAACAACTTACTAAAATGGATTGACTTGAACGGCGATGCAGTCCTGACAGACACCATTACACGCAATATGCTTCGTGGCGAAGCCCTTGCCATTCGTGCATATATACATTTTGACCTGTTGCGTGGCTGGGGTCCTATGAATTACGCAAACAATCCCGATGCGAAGGATATGAAATGTATCCCTTACCGAACTGTTGCCGACAATTCAAAACAGCCGCTTCTTACAGCCGAGACTATTGTAAAGAACGTAATCGACGACCTTGAAAAAGCGAAAGTACTTTTAAGCTACGAAAAAGACCTTGATTTAAGCCACTACAACAGCGGAAACAGACATTTCCGTTTCAATTACCACGCTATAAATGCGACATTGGCTCGTGTACATAGTTATGCAGGCAACAAAGAAAAGGCAAAGGCTTATGCTTTGGATGTAATAAGGAACAGTGGCCGTACTCTTATGGACGACAACGATGGCGACCCTATTATGTCAAACGAGGTGATTTGTGGACTAAGCATTCACGAAATGTCTGACAACATGTCCGACCATTTCTCTGACGGAGAGAAGATAGATACCAAAAATTACATCACCATAAATACTCGAAACCTGTTGTTCGGAGGAACCATAAGCGAAGATTTTCGTGCCAAGAGTTCTGCTTTCATCATCAACAATGGTTTGCAGCTGGCTATAACACTGAAGTATATTGAGAACGAAAATGAAATAATACCACTTATCCGCCTGCCGGAGATGTACTACATTGCAAGTCTGTCATCTGAAGGCGAAGATGCTGCTGCTTACATAAACAATGTACGCAACAAAAGAGGTATATCCAAAACCAACAACATCAGATGCGATAGCGAAGAAGATTGCATAAAGGAACTGAAGAATGAATATCGTAAAGAGTTCTATGCCGAAGGACAATACTTCTGGTTCCTGAAGACCAACGGACTTACAGGCACATTGGAACATAGTCCCGAAATTTCCCTTGTCGAGGATAATTTCATCTTCCCGCTACCTGACCGTGAAAAAGAATATGGCTGGACCGAAGAAGGAGAAGAGGAAAACGAGGATGATTCCGAACTCCAATAATAGATTCAAAAAAGAAAGACGATGAAAAAGAACAATATATATATATTAGGAGTATTAAGTTTGGTACTTTCTTTCACCGCATGTGACAAGATTGAGCCGGAATTTTTCGACGGAAATTACAACGGTGCATATTTCGGATATGACAATTCTGATGATTTCCAGTACAACTTGAATTTCAGCGACCACACATCGGGCATGCCTGATGAGGTCATTGTTCCTGTAAATATCAAGCTTCTTGGCTACCTGAAAGAAGAGAAGCGTACCGTATCGATAAAAACAAGAGAAATCAAAGGTTATGAACTTCCTGAGATAACAATCCCCGAAGTGTTTTTTGAGAACAAGGAGCATGAGAAAATTATTGAAGTTAAAGTAAAACGCCCTACCGTTGAAAACGAGGAATATGCCGTATGCCTGTATCTGGACGGTGAAGGCGACCTTGGAAGCGGTATTGCCGGAAAAGAGGAATTCTTCATATACGTAACAGAAAAGTATGAGCAACCCGAGTTGTGGGCAGGCGTACTGGAAACAAATTATCTTGGACAATGGAGTAAGGACAAACAGATATTCATTACCAATCTTACCGGGGACAATGATTTCCTAAAGAAACTATATTCAAGAATAACAACTGACAGCAAGGTTATTGATTACAAAGCTGCTACGAAACAGAATGCAACGATTTTCAACAGTTTCTTTACAGAGGAGAAAAATGAGCCTGTAACTTTCAATTTCCCTATACTTTCTACACAGGATAACCCACAATATAACGAGCCTTATTTCTGGGATAAATATTCAGAATACCAGTGTAAATACACAACTGATAGATTTTTCGCTCTAAACTCATTGTTTGGTAAGGTTTTGAATACAGCAAACATTGAAGAGGCTTATATTGGTGAAAAGGATATAAAGAAAGTAAAAGACAAGAGAAAGGAGTTCCACGTTGAGGATGTACTTGAAATGTTGAAGAATTACTATCTATATGCATCTTTAGGTTATCCTATACAGGAGTATAAAGATAGTTGTTGGACTGAAATGTTCAATAAGAATATTAATCATTATGAAGTAATCCAACCATATTGGTGGGAAGACCCCGACAATACAGGTGCTGCACAAATTGTAAAAGAATATTTCGGAGATTACAGCATAGACAAATATAAATTCATGATACAGCACATGATTAATAATGAGGGTAGCCAGAATTTCGTTGCTGCAAAGATGTTCCCCTTTGTGCGCAATCTTGAAACAAATGGTTATGAATGGGATTCTACTGCCGGAGGAGAGGATTATATGAAGAATTGCTACAAGATAATCAAGATGAAATATGATGCATCTTCGGATAATATAAAGGGAAAATTCAGTTTTCCGGAGAAGACAATTGAATGAATATAACATAGAATTATAGCGGTTTCAATTACCAATACTAACAACAAAAGAAAATGATATGAAGAATATATTCAAGATGTTATTGTTTGTCGTTCTTTTGAGCGGTTGCTACGAAGACAAAGGCAACTACGATTACACACTTGACTCGATGAACGATATAACAGCTGTAAAGTTCTCTCCGGAGATTGTAGATAAAGCAACCGGAAAAGTGATTGAAGTACGTCAGGCACTAACTGAAGACGATGCGAATTGTCGTATTGAGACTCATTTGGAACAGACTTTGGAAAAGGACCTCGACAACCTCGACTTCTATTGGTACATCACTAAGAGCGATGACACTAAGGATACTGTTTATACAAAAGGTTTCCTTGAAGTTGAGCTGCCGGTAGGCGGAATGTTGGAATATGATGTCCTGTTGCAGATTTATGACCGCACAACCACATTGTCACACTATTCATCGTTCAAATTCCAGACACGCCCACCTTTCAAGAACAGTCTTTTCATACTGCACGGAGAAGAGGACATGCGTAAACTTGGAAACATTGAAATCATAGGCAAGGACACGATGGTATATACCGATGTCAAGTCTGTGACAAAAGACGAAAATATATACCAATATGCCACAGGATTTGACTATTCTGCTTATGAGGGACATATATCGTTGACTCTGTTCAGCAATAATGGTGCGACAAGAGTTTATGAGCCGTTCGGAATGACAAGCAAATTTATTGCAGAAGAGTTTTTCAAGCCAAACACCATCGACTTCAAATTCAATAAGATGATAAGAATCGGTGACCCCGGAACAAATACATACAGTATTGCTGTTGCGGAAGATGGAAGTTTTCTTACTGGTGGATCATTGCCTGTACTCTTTAAGACTGGTTATGGCTATAACCAAGACCCGGACGGGGAGTCTGTTCATGTAGAGAACTGCGAAATCACAGCTGCAACAATGACACATGAGAGTTACTTTATGTGGGATGATTTAGGTAAACGTTTTCTTTATACGGCAACCGACAATATTGTTCATGAAGAAGATAAAGCACGTAATATGGAGCTTACCTCAAACTTGCCGGTACTTGATGCCAATGTCAATTTCAGCAAATTCCCTGAAATTAAAGATATGACGGCAATATATGGATATCTTAACTACCAGCAAGGCTGGGATATGGAATTCAAAGATATCTATTTTATCTTCAAAGACCCGAGTGGAAGCTACTACCGCTGCAAATTGGTTACCGGCGCAAAAAACAGTGTTGACATTTGTACGATTGACACTGTGACCCCAATGAACGGATTCACTCCAAGCGGCCCGTCACTAATGAGGTATTGTTCTTGTTTTTCAACAAATTATGTATTCTATGCTAATGGTAATACTATTTACCGTTACAACGTGTCGAACTATGACCATGAGGAAATTTACAAAGCTCCCGAAGGATATAATGTAACCATGATGAAATTCCGAACAGACCTTTTCAGTCCGGGCAACGCAAACCAGGTGGGCGACTTGAACCGTATAATGAGCATCGGCTTATATAATGATGCTGAGGCAAAAGGCGCCATTGCAGAAATAAAATTCACGACTGCTGCCGATATTGACGAAGATTTCACACCTTCGTTCTACGACAAAGACGGTGAAGGAAACAATTGGGGACGAATAAAGGATATGCAGTTCGCACATGAATATAGCTATGAAATTCCTGATTATCTAAAAGAAGAGAACTAATGAAAAAGCACATCTTATTAATACTGCTTATCATAGGAAATGCTCTTATGCTTCCTATAAAGGCCGAGAACATAACCATTAAGGGCAAAATTGAAGGTATTAAATCGGGAAAACTCTATATGGTTGCTCGTTTATGCGAGGACAAGACCGACACTTTAGGATTCTGCAACTTCAAGAAAGGCAAGTTTGAGTTGAAAGCCCTTTTAGAGGAGCCTGTTGTTGCACAAATTTTTGTGGAAGGATATTCCGGTGGATTCACCATGCTTGCAGAGCCAGGTGTTTCCTATAAGGCATATTTGAGCAACGGAGAAGGTTTCTACATCAAGGGAGGAGCGTTAAATGACAAATACACTGCGCACATGGCGAAGTCAGACTCCTTGCAGGCCATAGTACGTTCTTTACAAGAGCAATACAAGACGTTGCGTGAGAGCCGAAAGTTTCGTAGCGCAAGCCTTGTGAACGATACCTTGCGTATTGAGCAGGAGAAACTCAAGGAGCTTACCATGAAATTCCTTGCTGACAACGACAACCTTATTTCGGCATATACAATGCTGTCGAACATTGAGATGCGCGATGCGAACCTGCGTGAGACAAAGCAGATTTACAACTCAATGGGAGAAGGAGCAAAAGCGACACATTGCGGACGTATAATACAAGAAAGAATTGAGCGCATGGAGAAGACTGCCGGCGGAGCACTTGCCCCCGATTTTACTCTTGAGGATGTAAACGGCAATCCTGTTACCATGAGCTCGGTAAAAGGCAAAATAAAAATCATCGACTTCTGGGCAAGTTGGTGCGGACCTTGCAGACTAAACAACCCTGCCCTAAGAAAATTATATGACGAGTTCCACGACAAAGGCCTTGAAATTATAGGTGTATCACTTGACACACAAAAGGGTGCATGGATGAAAGCCATAGAAAAAGACGGGCTAAACTGGATAAATGTATCATCACTCAAAGGCTGGGAGTGCGAGATTGTACGCATGTATAATGTATCAGGTGTTCCTTCACTATTCATTCTTAATGAATACAACCGTATAATAGCAACCGGACTACGTGACGAGCAACTCAGAATATTCCTACAAGAGAATCTAAAATAACAATTATAAAACCAAACACCATGAGAAAGTTCTTTATAATGGTTTTAATGGCTGTTTCCGCTTTGGCTACAGCACAGGAAAAAAGATTCGTCATCAATGGCGAAATGCATAACAATCAATTGTGTTACAGCAATGGCGTTGTCAACGAGGTCAAGCTTGAACAAATGGTTGACGGGCAAGTTGTTACAGTAGCAACAGCTGCAGTAACAGATAACAAGTTCAAGTTTGAAGGTATTGCACCAGACTCACCATCTACATATAATATCACAGGCTTTGACAATGGAACTATACAGATTTTCCTCGAAGAAGGAGAGATAAACGTCGGCCCATTCGACGCGGCTTACCCTGTAGGAGCCAAGATAGGCGGTACACCATGTAATGACATGTACCAGGCCTATGTTGACTTGAACAATAAATGCATAAAGGAAAGTAAAATCCGCATGAAGAATGCACAGGAAAATGTTCCTGAGGAGATAAAAGGTGATCTCGAAGCTGAATTGAAATACACTTCGCCTACATTCTATGTAAACAACCTGCATTTCAAGGTTGCCATCATGGACTTTATATGCAACAACCTTGACTCACCAGTAATCCTGTATGTAATAAAGTACTCTATGATACCTACATTTGAGACAGAAATGATACAGAATATCATAGAGGCTTTGCCACAATCATTACACAGTCACAAGGTCTATAAAGAACTTATAAACGAGGTTCGCGCAGCCAACCTCAAGGAGGGTGCTCCTGCACCTGACATTACAGGCTTGACACCTGACGGCAAAGAGTTGTCATTGTCCGACTTCAAAGGCAAATATGTATTTATCGATTTCTGGGCAAGCTGGTGTGCTCCCTGCCGTCGCGAAATACCACATTTGAAAGAGGTGCTTGCATATTCCGAAAACAGCGACAACCTCGTAGTTCTGAGCTACTCTATAGACAGCAAGGAGAAAGATTGGTTGGCATGCATCGAAAAGAACGGCATGACACATAAGAATTGGATACATATCTCCACCCTTAAGGGCTGGAACAGCGAAGCATTGAAGTTGTTTGCAGTCACAGGTGTTCCGTTTACAGCACTGATTGACCCTGACGGCAACGTTGTGGAGTTCAAGTTGCGAGGCGAAGAGATGGTCAAGAAGCTAAAGAACATTATTGATAACAAGAACTAATAAAATACAGACAGTTATGCTACACAGAGTCATTGCAACAATAGTATCCTTTGCAACATATATGGCTGTATGTGCACAGGGAATTTGCACAATAAACGGTAAGATTGCCGATTATAAGCTGGAGAACGGCAAAGCTATAAAGACTGTAAGCCTCATACGCACAGACGAGTTTGGACGCAAGAACGAGGTTGCCACAGCAAAGGTCAAGAAAGATGCATACAGTTTCAAATACAAGGTATCACAAGATGAGCCTGTAATGCTTTATACAATAACAGGATTTGACAACAACGGTTGTATTGAGCTTTATGTTGAGCAGGGAAATGTTTCCGTAAACACTCCTAAAGCGACAGAGCCTGAAAAGAGTGTGGTTTGTGGTACTCCTGCAAATGATACATTCACCGAATACAAGAATCTTATCAATGGATACGATGCGGAAAATCCTGTGGAATTGATAAGAAGAGAAGCAGCAAGAATCAGATTCCTTATCGAGCACAATTCTTCGCCTATGGCTCCGCTTGAAATGGAGCGTTCGGTAATGCCATACCTAAGCGATGCTTATGCCGAGCAGTTGGTTAAGAGCGTATCTACCAATTTGTATAACCACCCTGACTATCTTTCACTGCGCAATGCCGTGCTTGCACGTATTCTAAAGGTCGGTAGTGAAGTACCCGATGTGGCTATACCTCAGGACAACGGCACATTGAAGCACTTGACCGACTACCGTGGCAAGTTTATTCTGCTCGATTTCTGGGCAAGCACCTGTGAGCGTTCTATGGCAGAACGTGAGACACTGAAGGAGCTTTACGAAATCACAAAAGAGAAACAGGAGCAGTTCGTTATTGTCAGCCTCTCTCTTGACAAGAACAAAGAAGAGTGGAAGAACGCTATCAAAGCCAATAACATAGAACAGGCGGGCTGGGTACACGGTTGCGACACAACCGGCAGAACTATAACATTCTTTGGAGCAGAAAAGACACCACGCATGTTGCTTATCGACCCCGAAGGACGTGCCATATCACTCAATATGGAGAGTGACGAGGTAATAGAAAAGGTTGAAATGATTCTGGCCGGAGATTTATATTATCTTGACAAGGAAAATTAAGACAAGAGAAAACATATTCAATAAAAGAACAGGCAAATTGCCTGTTCTTTTATTGAATAAACAAGAAAAAGCTGAATAAGAATAATATACAGCAGTTTTTCGCGTTCATAAAAAGGATATTTGGGATATAGAATGAAGAAGTGGTTAATTACATGTTTATTGGCAGTGTGTGTCTTGGGTAAGATATACGCACAATATGACGTACATTTTACCCACTACTGGAACATGCAGAATTTCTACAACCCTGCCGGAGCCGGATTCGACAGAAAAATGATGGTTTATGCTGCATACAGCAACCAGATGACCGGCTTTGAGGGAAACCCAAAAACAATGCTTATAAACATTGACGCACCTATACCATTCATAAAAAGCGACCACAATTTAGGTTTAGGCATCTTGAACGATGAAATAGGACGTTTCTCAAACCAGAGGCTATATCTTAATTACGCCTATGGTTTCAAACTGTTCAAAGGCAGGTTTGTGCTGGGTGCGCAGGTTGGACTTATAAACAGCAGTTTCGAAAACAAGGATCTTGATTTCGGAGGCGAGAACAATGACCCCGCATTTCCGTCAGGTAATGTCAACGGAAACAAATTTGACCTCGGTGCCGGAATTCTATACCACCATAAGTATTTCTATACCGGAATTTCAGCATTTCACCTTACATCTCCACTTATTGAATTGGGAGAAAAAAACGAAATACGCATAGCCCCTTACTTAAATTTTATGGCAGGAGGCAATATACCGTTAAAAAATACGTTAATAACCATACAGCCCTCCTTGCAGGTGATGACAGACTTTGTCGCATGGCGAGCCGACATAACAGCAAGAGCAACATACAGCTACAACGAGAAGAACTTTTTTGGTGGTGTAACATACAGCCCAATGACCTCTGTAGCGCTCTTTGCAGGAATTGAGATGATGAATATCTCGCTTAGCTATGGATACGAACTGTTCACATCAGGAGTAGGAGCTGCGAATGGTAACCACGATATATTTATAGGCTATCAAATAGATCTTGGAACATTCAAGAAAGGAAAAAATAAACATAATAGTATAAGAATATTACAATGATGAAGAAATTTGTTTTTCTATCAACTGTTGCCTTGTCACTCACTTTGATATCATGCATTGGTTCCAATATAGGAGGAATGAGCACGACACAAGGTGGTGAAGTTATAGGAGTCAATGGTACATCTGTCAGCGAACCTGCTCCATACGGCATGGTTCTGATACAGCGTGGTTCGATAAAAGTCGGCGACGAGAACGTTGATTCATTGTGGGGAACAAATGCTCCAATAAAGAATATATCTGTCGATGCATTCTGGATGGACGAATCGGAGGTTTCCAACGCTAAATATCGTCAGTTCGTACATTGGGTACGCGACTCTATTATCCGCGAACGCCTTGCTGACCCTGCTTACGGTGGCGATGAGACTTTCAAGATAACAGAAGACGAATATGGCGAGCCTGTAAAGCCATATCTCAACTGGAAAAAGCCTATCCCCTGGAAGAAGCCTACAGAAGATGAACAACGTGCAATCGAGAGCGTGTTCATCACCAACCCCATTACAGGTGAGAAACAGCTTGACGCATCACAGATGAACTATATCTATGAGGAGTATGATTATACACAGGCTGCAATGCGCAAGAATAATCTCAACCCCGAAGAGCGTAATCGTAACACAGACATTCCTGTCAACTATGAAGAGGTTGTCATGATTTCAAAGGACACTGCATACATTGACGATGATGGAAGAATTGTACGTGAGACCATCAACCGTCCACTTTCAAGCCCATACGATTTCCTTAACACATACATTGTCAACATCTATCCAGACACTACATGTTGGGTAAACGACTTCCCGAACGCAGACAATGAGGCTTATCTCAAACTCTATTTCAGCCACCCGAATTATGACAACTACCCTGTTGTAGGTGTAAGCTGGGAGCAGGCAAATGCCTTCTGCGCATGGCGCACAAGCTACCTGTTGAAAGGTATGGGCCCACACGCAAAATGGATACAGCGTTACCGTTTGCCATCGGAGGCTGAATGGGAATTCGCATCACGTGGCAAAGAGGCTGGACGTTTCCCTTGGGAACAGGGCGACACAAAGAGCGAAGAGGGTTGCTATTATGCGAACTACAAACCGGGTGACGGTAACTATACCAAAGACGGCAGCCTGATTACATCACGTTGTGGAATTTTCTCGGCAAACTCAAACGGTCTTTACGACATGGCCGGCAATGTTGCTGAATGGACCTCTACCGTTTATACTGAAGCCGGTGTGCTGCAGATGAGCGACATCAACCCCAACCTGCAATACCGCGCAGCTAAGGAAGACCCATACAGCATGAAAAAGAAGACCGTAAGAGGCGGTTCTTGGAAAGACCCTGTAAAATACATACAAGGTGCGACACGAGCATTTGAATATCAGAACGAATCGCGTTCATACATAGGTTTCCGTTGTGTACGCAGCTATTCAGGCCCAAGCGGAAGAAAATAATCGTAAAACTCACGAAACAAATACATCAATTATATGAAAAAGGCTAAGAACTTTATACGCGCCATACAGGCTTTCATGGACTCGGCAAGAGGAAAGACCATTCTTAACTACCTATACAGCTGGGGTGCTGCAGTCGTAATTTTGGGTACACTATTCAAATTGACACACATTGCCGGCGCAAACATAATGTTGTTCGTAGGTATGGGAACAGAAGTTCTTGTATTCTTCTTTTCTGCTTTTGAACGCCCATACGAGGTTGCAGAAGATGAAAAAAGAGAAGAGGCTGCAGAAGGTGCCATGGCTATGGGACAACCGGTTATCATCAACGGACCGATAATGACCGGCGGTTGTGCTCCTGTAATCAACACAGGCAACGTACAAGCTGAAGTTCCTGCAGAAGTTGCTGAAATGCCACAGCCAGCCATACCGGCACAAAACGGAGCAGCTCCTGTTATTGCCGGAGCGCAATTCGTGGGTGGCGGCATGCCAGTCATGGGTAATATGCAGGCTCCAAACATTGAGAATATCGATGAGATGGACAAGGTTACAGAAGAGTATGTTGAACAGGTACGCGCATTGAACGAAGCTATGCAACGCATTGCAGAGCAGAGCGAGGCACTTGGACGCAACATGCAGGAAATGGAGACTTTGGGACGCAACCTCACCGGCATGAATGCTCTCTACGAGGTACAGCTCCGCAGCGCAGGTGGCCAGCTCAACTCTATTGACAAGGTCAATGAAGAGACAAAGAAAATGGCTGAACAGGTCGAAGAGCTCAACAATCTTTATGCCCGCATGATTGAGGCCATGACAACAAACATGAACCGTCCACAAATCTAATACACCTAAACGATGAAGGTAAAAAAACAGAAAGTCTCTCCACGTCAGAAGATGATCAACCTGATGTACGTTCTTCTGATGGCGATGCTTGCGCTCAACGTTTCATCGGATGTGCTGAACGGTTTTACGCTTGTTGACGAAAGCCTATCAAAAAGTTCAGAAAACACAGGCCGACAGAACGATGCGTTGTATGATGCATTCGAGATGCACATGCAACAAAACCCCGAGAAGGTGCGTGAGTGGTATGAGCATGCATGTGATGTAAGAGAGATGTCCGACACCATTTACAACCTCGCCGAAAGACTGAAAGTGCGTATTGCAAAGAAAGCTGACGGTGAAGAGGGCGATTTCAAGAACCTCAAGAACCGCGAAGACCTTGAGGCCGCAACACAGGTTATGCTCAATCCTGTTGACGGAGAAGGCAACTTGCTTTACAACGCCATAACCGAGTATAGGGCAAATATGCTCGAAATGACCAAAGACTCCATTCTGAGGGAGATTATAAAGACAAGTCTCAGTACAGACGTTCCACAAAGAGATATCTCGCTACTGAAGAATTGGCAGGAGTATCATTTTGAGAACATGCCGGCCATTGCGGCTATAACACTTCTTACAAAAATTCAGAACGATGTTCACTATGTAGAAGGAGAGGTACTCCACTCCCTTGCAAAGAATATTGACATGGGTGACGTACGCGTAAACCAGATTCAGGCATTGGTGATTCCTACATCAAAGAATGTTGTTCGTGGCGGTGATTTTTCGGCACAGATAATTCTTGCTGCTGTCGATTCGACACAACGTCCACAAATATTCATCAATGACGAGTTGCTTGAGAACGAAAATGGAGAATATGTAACACGTTGTAACAAGACAGGAGATTACACCTTGAACGGTTATATGCTTGTCAATGACGGTGGCGGTATCCAGACACGTTATGACTTTACACAGAACTATACCGTTGTTGACCCTACAGCAACCGTAAGTGCATCACTCATGAATGTCCTCTATGCAGGCTTTACCAACCCTGTCAGCATTTCTGTGCCAGGCGTAGCTGCCAATCGCATATCTGCAACAATTGCAAAAGGAAGCGGTACGATAAAGAGTGACGGAAAAGGCGGTTTCATCGTCGTTCCTACCAAAGTGGGTGAAGATTTGCTTATCGGAGTTACTGCACGCAACGAGGAAGGCAGAAGCCAAAGCATGGGCGAATACACTTTCAGAGTAAGACAATTGCCCGATCCTATGCCATTTATTGAATATAAGGACAAGGACGGCAACATACAAAGATACAGAGGCGGAGCACCATTCAGCAAACAGTCGTTGATGAGTACAGACGGTATTGTCGCTGCAATAGACGACGGTTTATTGAACATAGGCTTCAAGGTCCTTTCGTTCGAAACCGTATTCTATGACAATATGGGTAATGCGATACCTTTGAAATCACAGGGAACACAGTTCTCACAGCAGCAGAAGGATATGTTCCGTAACCTTGGCCGTGGCAAGAGATTCTACATCTCACACGTAAGAGCTATCGGCCCTGACAATATAGAGCGTTTATTACCGACAACTCTTGAAGTTATTATAAACTAAAAAACAGTAAACAATACAATATTATGCATTACATCAGTAGAATATTGATTCTTTTGGCAGTTATTCTCTTTGCACAGAATGCAGAGGCACAACCGCCTACACGCAGAAATGACAATGGAAATACAGAAAAGAAGGAGAGCATGGCTACTGTAAAGCTTACAGAAAGAGCCAAATCACAATATCCTTCCAACAGTATTTCGCAAGAAGTCGATTGGAAACGTGATATATACAGGGCTTTGAACCTCGAAGTAGAGGAAAATGCTACATTGTACTACCCCGTAGAGCCTATGGGTGAAAGCATGAACCTCTTTACATTGCTTTTCCACCTTATATTGTCGGAAGATATCATAGCATACAAATATAACCTTGACGGTTATGAGTCCTTTATTGAAGAGAACAAGATGGACCCAAAGACCATGCTTGAGAACTACCGCGTCTATTATGAGGAAAAAGACGGAAAGCTGATTGTCGGCAAGAGCGATGTGCCAAGTGCCGAGGTGCTGAGCTACTATGTAAAAGAGAGCCACTATTACGACCAGAGAAAAGGTGTTTATGGCAAGCATATAACTGCTATTTGCCCTGTTCTTCACAGAGCCGGAGAGTTTTCGTCAGAGGTTACCAAATATCCTATGTTCTGGGTAAGTTACGAAGATATCAAGCCTTACCTTGCACAACATACCGTAATGACAGGCAACCTCAATAATGTAGCACGTACAACCTTCGATGATTTCTTTGCCAGAGGTTTGTACAAAGGCGACATATACAAGACTGTGAATGCAAAGAACCTCGCACTGTCACAATACTGCAAGGATTCTGTAGAAATCAAGAATGAACAGCAGAGAATAGAACAACAGCTGAAGGATTTCGAGACAAACCTATGGAACAGCAAAACCGTAGCCGAGATTCGTCAGGATTCCATCAAAGCGGCGATTGCAGCAAGCAACGATTCTGTCAACACCGTTGAAAAGGAGAATAAGACTGTCAAGAAAAGGATTGCACAAAGCACTTCTCAAAAGACGGAGAAAAAGCCTATAAAACTTTTTAATGAAAAAAAGAGCAGCACTCCAAAAGCAAGCAGCGCTCCAAAGCCAAGCAGTACAGGAACAGTTTCGGTACGAAGAGTCCGCCGATAAACATTCCTTAATCAAATATTGTTTATTTACTTATTTTGTCGTTCTTTTGTAGCGCAGATAGGTATTGAAGTGGTATTGTCAATCCAAAATGCACAATACCACTTTTGTTTTTAGAAAAACAAAATATGAAAAAAAGGATTGGATTATTTCTTGTTGTATGCCTATTGACAGTCGTGCCCGCAACAGCTCAGATTGACTTTGGCTTAAAAGCCGGTGTCAACTTTACAGAAAAACTCCCGAACATATCAGAGATAAAGAGCTGGCATACCGGATGGTATGCAGGTCCAATGGTGAAATTCATTATCCCAGGTATTGGTTTAGGTTTTGAAGCCAACGCACTTTACTCCCAATCCGGAACCAATTTCGTTGATGAAATATACAACAGGAACAGTATTGAACTGCCTGTATATTTACGTTATGAGCTACAATTGCCGGCCGTAAAGAAGTTTCTTGAACCATTTATAGCAGTTGGCCCGCAATGGGGATATGCTTTTGGTAAAAAAGAGTTCGGTAATGTCAAGAACAAGGAAGATATAAAAGAGGTTACTGACAGAATTTTCAAATTCAAGGACAGCTATTTCAGTTTGAATGTGGGATTTGGTCTTGTTCTGATAAAACACGTACAGCTACATCTGAACTACAACATCGCCTTAGGGCAAACAAGTGAATACTATCATAAAGAGAGCAGCCTGATTGATAAAATTGAATATATAAAATCACAAAGCAACATATGGCAACTATCTGTTGCATATCTTTTCTAAAAAGGCATATACATGAACGAGAAACTACTTGATAATTTGAAAATTTATACCGAGCAATACGACATGTTAAAATGGGGAATAGTTATTGCCGGCGCATTCCTGTTGTACTACATCTTTGACCTTATCGGCCAAAAGATTGTCATTCCCATTGTTCGTCGCTTTACACAAAGGACCAAAGAGAGTTGGGACGATATAATACTTAATGACAGTACTATAAAAGGGTTATGCAGACTTATACCCGGTTTTATAGCAAGTGTATTGTTGCCTGTCTTATTGACAAAAGATAGCACAATTCTCATTTTCAGCACAAAAGTGTGCAAAGCCTATATCGCCATAATAGGTGTGAGTTTGCTATGTTCAGTATTTACCTCCTTATACAAAATTTCCCATGAATCGGAAAAGACCAAAGACCACACTCTGCAAGGTGTTTTTCAAATGCTGAAGATTGTTGTTATTGGTATTGGAGTGATTATTGTCGTAAGCATATTTTTCGATAAGGACCCAAGCAACCTGCTTGCCGGACTTGGAGCATCGGCAGCAATTCTTATGCTGGTATTCAAGGACAGTATTTTAGGACTTGTGGCAGGCATACAGTTGTCGGCAAACGACATGCTACGTCCCGGAGATTGGATTACAATGCCCAAATATGAAGCAGATGGTTTTGTGATTGATGTAACCCTCACTACCGTAAAGGTGCAGAACTGGGACAAGACCATTACCACAATACCACCCTATGCTCTTGTCAGCGACTCTTTCCAGAACTGGAGAGGCATGTTCAGCAGTGGTGGACGACGAGTGAAACGCTCTATATTCATCGACACCAATTCTATAACATTCATCGATAAAAAGGCGAAGAATGAACTTATAAAGAAAGGATATGAGATAGCCGATAACAAAGAGAAACAAGTTAATCTCACACTATTCCGCGAGTGGCTTGAAGAGTGGTTACGAAACCACCCCGCCATCAACAAGGATATGATATTATTGGTACGTCAACTGCAACCTACACCGCAAGGATTGCCTTTGGAACTGTATTTCTTCTCAAGCGATACAGCATGGATATCATACGAACACCTGCAGGCCGAGATTGTTGAGTACATTTTTGCGATACTCCCCGACTTCGGGTTGAAAGCATTCCAAAGTCCGGCAGGTACAGACTTCAAGGATAATAGAGCCAATTAATCATATAAGCAATAAAGGTTGACGACCTTTATTGCTTATTATTTAGACGCTCAAGATAGAACACCGTCTCTTTGTCCGACAAGACTTCGTCAAAGAGTGATTTTGCCTCGGCGATTGCATCAAGTACTTCACGACAATCCTCGTCACCGCCCTCTGCAAGCATTTTCATCGTCGCGATGCTCACCTCCTCGCGATCAATCTCATAGAGTTCCTTGCTCAAGTCATAAGCAATCATTTCAAGCGATTCCGAAGATGATGCTTTTTTCACTTTCCTGGCAGCACGCTTATATGCATCTATACGCTCATCCGAAACTCCGCACGACATGAGCATAGGCAACAGTGTTAACAGAATTATTATTTTCTTCATTTCTTTTATCAGTTGCCACAAAAATATATTATTTTTTACAAACTGTAAGCATTTGCATTATTTTTTGTCATTTGCCGGCTTTTTAATACCTTCGCACAACAATGAGTAAATTTGCAGATGTAATACTACCGTTACCCCTTCCCGGAATATTTACATACAGTATTCCGCAGGATTTGGAAGGAAGAGTTTTCCCCGGTTGCCGTGTCACTGTGCCACTTGGGAAAAAGGCTTCCTATACCGCTTTGGTTACAACAGTACATGAGGAGCAGAATACAGAATATGAGATACGCCCGATAAAGGATGTTCTCGATGATGCTCCAATAATCCTTGCCGAACAGATGAAATTGTGGCAATGGATCTCAAAATACTATCTGTGCTCGTTAGGAGATATATACAAGGCAGCCATACCCCAAGGATTAAAGGGCGAATTCAAGCCACGCACCGAAAAGCGCACACGTCTGACTGCGAAATGCCGCGATGAAAAGACAACAAATCTATTATTGCAATCACTCTCGCGTGCTCCAAGACAAAAGCGTTTGCTTGCGACATTTCTACAAATAGCAAAACCGTTCAGCGAAACTCCATGCGAGATTTCCAAACACAGACTTCTTGAAGAGGCACAAGTTTCAGCAACCATATACAAGGAATTGCAAGATAAGGGAATACTCGAAAGCTATGAGGTTGAGATAGGCCGACTATCTCAACAAGAAAATCCTGTTGTTCCGCAGAATGAACTTAACAACGCACAGAAAAAAGCGCTTGAAGAAATAAAAGAGAGTTTCACCCAAAAGAATGTCACACTGTTGCACGGCGTTACATCGGCGGGAAAGACGGAGGTTTATATTCATCTCATAACTGAATGTATTAAAAGTGGCAAGCAGGTCCTATTCATGTTGCCCGAAATCGCACTTACAAAACAAATTACCGAGAGATTGCGTCGTGTCTTCGGTAACAGGATAGGTGTATATCATTCCAAATTTTCCGATGCCGAGAGAGTCGAGATTTGGAAAAAACAACTCAGCGACGAACCATACGACATTATTCTTGGAGTGCGTTCATCGCTCTTCCTGCCTTTCAGGAATCTTGGATTGATTGTAGTTGACGAAGAACACGAGAACAGCTACAAGCAGCAAGAACCGGCTCCGCGTTACAATGCCCGTAATGCAGCCATAGTGCTTGCATCTCTGTTTGGCGCCAAGACACTGCTTGGTACAGCTACGCCTTCAATAGAGAGCTATTACAATGCCACAACAGGCAAATATGCCCTTGTAAGCCTTACCACAAGACACAGGGAGGTCAAGTTACCGCATATAGAAGTTATAGATATGGCGGAGTACAGCAGAAAGAAAATGACCGTAGGAGCATTTTCCGACCCTCTTGTTGAAGCAATGAGCAATGCCCTGAAAGAGAAAAAACAGATTATTCTGTTCCAGAACAGACGCGGATATGCACCATTACTTGAATGCAAGACCTGTGGCTGGGTCCCACGTTGCAAGCATTGCGATGTAAGCCTTACCCTACACAAGAATTCAAACAAATTGGTATGCCACTACTGCGGTTACAATATCCCCGCACCGGTACATTGTCCAAATTGTGAAGAGAGGAATTTTATAAACCTCGGATATGGTACTGAAAAAATTGAAGATGACCTTCAGAACCTCTTCCCCGAAGCACGCATAATGCGTATGGACCTTGACACCACACGCAC
Source organism: Bacteroidaceae bacterium (assembly GCA_017647225.1). Taxonomy (GTDB): domain Bacteria; phylum Bacteroidota; class Bacteroidia; order Bacteroidales; family Bacteroidaceae; genus HGM04593. The sequence goes on from JAGCLA010000004.1 coordinate 46,232, forward strand.
CCGAAATGCGTACGATAAGATAATAGGCGATTTCCAGGAAGGAAAAACGGACATTCTTATCGGCACACAGATGGTTTCGAAAGGACTCGATTTTGACAATGTGGCAGTCGTCGGTATCATCAATGCCGATACGTTGCTCAATTACCCCGACTTCAGAGCCACCGAGCGTGCATTCCAGCTGATGTCACAAGTAGCAGGACGTGCAGGAAGAAAAAATGGACAAGGAACGGTTTACCTGCAAACAAAGATGACCGATGCGCCTGTAATACCGTTAATTGTAAAGAACGACTATGCGACTTTCTACGACCAACAGCTTGGAGAGCGCATGCTGTTCCATTATCCGCCTTTTTATCGACTTGTTTATATATACATGAAGCATCGTGACGTACATGTTCTTGAAGAGTTTTCGGAACTTGTCGGCAAACGCATGCGCGACGTTTTTGACAACCGCATTCTTGGGCCGGACCTTCCGCCAATAGCAAGAATAAAACAATTGTATATACGTAAAATCGTACTCAAGGTAGAGAACGGCCTGTCACAATACAAGATAAACGAAGCACTGCAGAATATTCAGAATACTTATTGCTCAATGCCACGCTACCGTTCAATTGTCATGTACTACGACATTGACCCTCTATAAAGTGCCAAAGCAGCCGTTTGTCCTATAAATCAAAAAATCTTAACATAAGACCAATTTGTCAAGGAATATTTTGTTCTGTTCTATATATTAGGTAAATTTGCACGTTTTTGGGGTGATTCATACATCACAGACACACTCTTTGCAAACAAAATTCACTTGATATAATGAAACAATTCAAAATTCTGAACAACACTCTTGGTTGGATAACCTTTATCATAGCAGCTGCAACATACTGCCTGACCGTAGAGCCTACAGCAAGTTTCTGGGACTGCCCGGAATTCATATTGTCCGGCAACAAACTGGAGGTTGGCCACCCACCCGGCGCACCCTTCTTCATGATTACGGCAAATGTATTCTCTATGTTTGCCGGCCCGGAAAAAGTGGCACTGATGGTCAACATAATGTCTGCCATATTAAGCGCGCTCGGCATATTGTTCCTGTTCTGGAGCATCACCCATCTTGCCCGTAAATTGATTGTTGGCAAGAGCGATAATATAACTACTGCGCAGACTATCACCATTCTTGCATCAGGACTCGTTGGCGCATTAGCATACACTTGGAGCGACACCTACTGGTTCAGCGCTGTCGAAGGTGAGGTTTACGGCTATTCGTCACTGTTTACCGCAGTGGTATTTTGGCTTATTCTGAAATGGGAAGACAATGCCGACTCGCCACACAGCGACCGTTGGCTGGTACTTATAGCATACCTTGTAGGACTTTCTATCGGAGTTCACCTGCTTAATTTGCTCTGTATCCCGGCAATTGTTCTTGTGGTTTATTACAAGAAATACCCTCATGCAAGTTTCAAGGGCTCATTGCTCGCACTTGTAGTATCGGCAGTTCTTGTTACAATAGTCCTTTACGGAATAGTTCCTGGAGTAGTAAAAGTAGGAGGATGGTTCGAATTGCTTTTTGTAAATACACTCAAGTTGCCGTTCAACACAGGATTAATCATATACATCATACTTCTTACGGCAACACTTGTCTATGGCGTGTATCTTACCGAAAAAGGAAAGAGCCAAAAGAGCATCGCAACAGTGTTTACACTTTCTATTGCTCTGCTTGGAATACCATTCTACGGACACAATGTTGCAACAAGTATTGTGCTTGGCATAATTGTTCTTGCTGCAATATATCTTGTTTGCATGCACAGCAAGAACATTGCAAGTAGCGTAAACAAAGGTATAGTAACAACCGGCAAAAAATTCCTTGTAAGCACAAGAGCGTTCAACACTACATTCCTTTGCCTGCTGTTGATTATGGTCGGTTACTCTTCTTACGCTCTGATTGTAGTACGTTCATCGGCAAATACCCCAATGGACCAGAACTCGCCGGAAGATATTTTCACACTTGGAACATACCTTAACCGCGAACAGTACGGAACACGCCCCCTTTTCTACGGACAGGCGTTCAGTTCGGAAGTGAAGATTGACAAGGATAAAAAAAGATATAGCTTTACCGAAACAAGCCCTATATATTCACGTGTAGAGAAGAAAGATGCCGGAGAACCCGACAGATATGAAATCATCGGGTACAACAAGGAGTATAACTACGTGCAGAACATGTTCTTCCCACGTATGTATAGCAGCGACCATGCTTCGTTATATGAGCAATGGGTCGGCAAGCCTATAACAAACATTGTACGTGCTGAAAATGCGGCATATACAGGTGTCCAGTATATCAAGATGCCAACACAAGTGGATAACATACGTTTCTTCATCAATTACCAGATAAACTTCATGTATTGGAGATACTTCTTCTGGAATTTTGTCGGACGTCAGAACGATATCCAGGGTAATGGCGAAGCAGAACATGGCAACTGGATTACAGGTTTCCCATTCATCGACAAGGCCCTTATAGGTTACAACAACGATATGCCAACTGAATTGGAGGAGAATAAGGGACACAACGTCTTTTATGCACTGCCTTTAATTCTCGGTATTCTTGGAATACTTTGGCAATGGCAACGTGGCAAGGAAGGCAAGCAGCAGTTGTGGGTTGTTTTTATGCTCTTCTTCATGACAGGACTTGCCATTGTATTATACCTGAACCAGACACCAAGCCAGCCACGCGAACGCGACTATGCGTATGCCGGCTCATTCTATGCCTTTGCTATTTGGATAGGTCTTGGAGTTGCAGGAGTTGTCGATATGATACAGAAATACACAAAGAAGGAAAATACAATCACAAGCAGCCTTGTTGCCGCAGCATGCCTTCTTGTTCCTGTTCAGATGGTTTCACAGACATGGGACGACCATGACCGTAGTGGTCGATACGCTTGTCGCGACTTTGGTCAGAACTACCTCAACACACTTCCCGATGAAGGCTATCCAATAATCTTCACATGTGGCGACAACGATACATTCCCTCTATGGTACAACCAAGAGGTTGAGGAAGAGCGGACAGATGCACGTGTCTGCAACCTTTCATACCTGCAGACAGACTGGTATATTGACCAGATGCGTCGCCCTGCATACGATTCGCCGAGCCTTCCTATCACGATGAAACGTATAGACTATGCCGGCAACGCCAACGGTAGCCTGGAGATTCTCGACAAACGTGCAACTGAAATCATCAAACACTTCTTCGAGGCAAACCCCGAAAAAGCCGATCTGTTCGGCAAGAATCCTTTTGAGATGAACAATATCAGCCGATATTGGATATATGAGGCCGATGCAAAGCAAAAGTCAAAAGAACGTCTTGTAGTTGAAGAGGCTCTTGATTTCGTCAGAAAGGAATTGGAGAAGGAGGGACGCGAAATAGAAGAAAGAGGACAGAGCGAATACAGCAAACTTGCACGCAACAGAAGCCAATATCTTGCAATAGCTTCGGCAGGAGAGTATGAAGCTGCATTACAACAGGCTGAAGAATACGCCGAATATGGAGCATATCTCAGAGATTTTGCACGCAGCATAGGAAACAAGGTCATTCCAAGCAGTGTCCTGTATATTCCAATTGACAGTGAAGCCGTAAAGCGTTCCGGAATGATGATTCCTGAGGAATACGCAGAAGAGATGCCGGAATATATGGAAATAGACCTTGGCGACAAGAGCGTATTATTACGATACGAATACCTAATATTCGATATGCTCGCAAACGCGAACTGGGAACGCCCCATATACATGTCAATGACTGTAGGCGAAAGCAATTACCCTGCTGTCTTGCAGAATTTCTTCATACACGAAGGACTTGCATACCGCATATCTCCGTTTGATTGGAAGAAGCTTGGCTACTACAACAGCGAAAGCGGATATCCTGTTGATGTAGAGCGTTTCTACAACAACATCATGAACCGTTTCAAATGGGGCGAAGTAAAGAACAACAAGGACTACTATGCAGACGAAACAGTAAGACGAATGATATACACACATCGCAATCTTGTTTCAATGCTCGTACAGATAATGATGAACGAGAGAGAACCAGACGAAAAGATTCTGAACGTTCTTGACAAATGGTACGAAGAGTTCCCGGGAGAAACAATACCGTATGATGCCATAAGAGACAATAGCGCAAGCATCGCTGCTGCCTACAAGATTATCCATGACAGGACAACAGACAAGGATAAAGCAGCCGAATTGCAAAAGAAATATACCGACATTGCTTCATCGATTGCAAAGGAGCAATTGGAATACATCAGATGGTATAACGGATTAAGATGGCAACAGAGAAACGAGACACTTATATTCTCACGTTTGAACATATTAACACAAGTGCTGAATATCCTTGGCAAGACAGCCTTTGAGACAATACAAATCGATGATTTTGCCAACGAACTTGCCAACTGCATAGAGATAGAGTGCAATGCCATTACAAACGACAAGTCAAAAATAATCGGCAACAAGAACCTAGTTGACAAGAAATTGCAGTTGATTGACTATCTCTATGATGTCATCACAGGCATAGCCGACACTCCGCAACTTGACAAGAAACTTGCAAACACTCTTAAGTATATCGGCAACCATGAAAGCAGACGTCTTAAGAAATACAATGTGGAAAGACTTGGAGAGAATGAAACCAAGGATATTCTATCCTCATTGCAGCTTATTGCATCAACTTACAAAATTGCCGAGAAGCTAAGCAGTGAACAGGCTACTACTGTCAAAGAGATAAAGAACATCTACGAAACAACCATTGACAAGTACGCACCATACGTATTAAACTATTGACAACATGTTTATTGAACAGGTTCCCGAAATAGTCCGTATTCTCTTCCCCAAAGCCCTGTGGCGCATGAACCCGAACGAGAAGGCTGTATATCTGACCTTCGACGACGGGCCCATACCCATTGTTACGCCTTGGGTGGTTGACCTGTTGAAGAAATACGATATAAAGGCAACCTTCTTCATGGTAGGCGACAATGTGCGAAAACACCCGCAGGAGTTTCGCTATGTCATAGACAACGGACATAGGGTCGGTAACCACACGTTCAATCATCTTAAAGGTTTCATTACAAGCACCGACAGATATATTGAGAACGTAGAATTGGCCGACAAATATATCAGTAGTGACTTATTCCGCCCGCCACACGGATTTGTAAATCATAAGTTATACAACAGGCTCTGCAAACGCTATAAGTTTGTAATGTGGGACCTCGTCACACGCGATTACAGCTATCGTATGGGCGGTAAAGATGTTCTTGCGAATATCAAGAAATACACACGCAACGGTTCAATAATAACATTCCACGATTCATTAAGGTCGGAGAGTAATCTGAAGTACGCCCTGCCTCTCGCAATAGAATGGTTGTTGGAACAGGGATACAGTTTCAAGGTTTTTGAATAATGACAAAGGAAGAGTTGACCATATTCATAAAATCCGAGGCATTACGCCTCGGATTTGACGTTTGTGGCATAGCCAAGCCTGAAGCTGTCTCAACAGAAGCCATCAACACGTATAACAAGTGGATTGAACAGGAGCGACACGGAACAATGCTATACCTTCAACGCAATTGCGACAAGCGTTTTGACCCTACCCTGCTTGTCGAAGGATGCAGAAGCATAATTGTTGTTGCAATAAACTATACCCCTCAAGAGCCTATAGAGGGTATCGCATCATACGCAATAGGAAACGATTATCACAAAGTTGTAAAAGACAAGCTGTACACCCTATTGAGCAATATAAACGATATACAGCCGGTCAAAGGACGTGCGTTCTGCGACTCCGCGCCGGTGCTTGAACGTTATTGGGCTGTCAAAGCCGGCATCGGGTGGATTGGAAACAACCGACAACTTACAATAAAAGGAAAGGGCTCATATTTTTTCATTGGAGAACTGTTTGTCGATATAGAACTTTCCTATGATACCCCAACAGAAGAAAGTTATTGCGGTACATGTAGAAAATGTATAGAAGCATGCCCTACCGGAGCTCTGCAAAAAGAGGATTTTGATGCCTGCAAATGTTTGTCATACCTAACAATAGAGTACAGAGGCGATTTGCCCGAAAACATCGGTAAAAAGATGAAAAACAGCTTTTATGGTTGCGATGTTTGCCTGAAAGCTTGCCCACATAACAAATTCGCGACACCGAACAGGACAGAGGAGTTCAAGCCAGGCGACGAATTGCGAAAAATGAATCTTGGAGATTGGAGCAACCTTACAAAAGAGAAATATACAAAACTCTTTAGCGGTAGCGCCGTCGAAAGATGCGGATATGAACAGTTGTTGAGGAATATATCGGCATTCAACAAACACAAAGAGGAATAAAGTTTTTGAAAAATTACGAAAAATTATACAAGAAAGAGTTTTCTTTTACTTTTTTTGTACTTTTACAACCGATAAGAGAGAAATATAACTCTCCGGAATAATAGTTGGAAAAATGGTCAACAGATTCGATTTTCTGGTAATTGGTTCCGGTATTGCCGGAATGAGTTTTGCACTTAAGGTTGCAGACAAAGGAAAGGTTGCTCTTGTGTGCAAGACAACGTTAGAAGATGCAAACACCTATTTTGCACAGGGCGGTGTAGCTTCGGTTACAAATATGCTGGTTGATAATTTCGAAAAGCATGTCGAGGACACAATGATTGCAGGTGACTGGATCAGCGACCGCAAAGCTGTTGAAAAGGTCGTTTACGAAGCTCCTTCGCAAATACAGGCACTTATTGATTGGGGTGTCGATTTTGACAAGAACGAAAATGGCGAGTTCGACCTGCACCGCGAGGGCGGACATTCGGAATTCCGAATACTGCACCATGCCGACAACACCGGTGCAGAGATTCAGGAATCACTCATAAAAGCTGTACGCAATCACCCCAACATATCTATTTTCGATAACCATTTTGCCATAGAGATACTCACACAACACCATTTAGGCATAGAGGTTACAAGACAGACCCCCGACATTGAATGTTACGGAGCATACGTTCTTGACATTGCCACAAACGAGGTACACACATTCCTAAGCAAGGTCACACTTATGGCAACAGGAGGTTGCGGTGCTGTTTACAAGACAACCACAAACCCGCTTGTAGCAACAGGTGATGGTATAGCAATGGTATATCGCGCAAAAGGAACAGTAAAAGATATGGAATTCGTGCAGTTCCACCCTACCGCATTATACAACCCGGGTGACAGACCGTCGTTCCTTATTACAGAGGCCATGCGCGGCTACGGCGGTATTCTACGTACCAAGAACGGCAAGGAGTTCATGCACAAGTACGACCCACGCCTGTCGCTTGCACCACGTGACATTGTCGCACGTGCCATAGACAACGAGATGAAGCTTCGTGGCGATGAGCATGTATATCTTGACGTAACCCATAAAGACCCGGAAGAGACAAAGCGTCACTTCCCCAACATATACGAGAAATGCCTCTCATTGGGCATTGATATCACTAAAGACTATATTCCTGTTGCACCCGCAGCGCACTATCTTTGTGGCGGTATCAAGGTTGACCTGAATGCGGCATCAAGCATACATAGGCTATATGCAGTCGGCGAGTGTTCTTGCACAGGCCTACATGGTGGTAACCGCCTTGCAAGCAACTCTCTGATAGAGGCTGTCGTTTATGCCGATGCTGCGGCAAAACACTCACTTGAACATTTCGAAAGTTACAGTTACAGAGAGGATATTCCCGAATGGAACGATGAAGGAACTACCATGAACGAAGAAATGGTACTTATTTCACAAGACGCGAAGGAGGTACAACAGATTATGAGTACATACGTCGGCATTGTCCGTAGCGACCTACGTCTGAAACGCGCATGGAATCGTCTGGACCTTCTTTATGAAGAGACCGAAGAACTCTTCAAACACAGTGTCGTAAGCCGTGAATTGTGCGAGCTGCGTAATGTCATCAATGTCGGCTACCTGATTATGCGTCAGGCAATGGAACGCAAGGAGAGCTGTGGTTTGCACTACAATATTGACCACCCTAAGAAAACTGAAAAGTGAAAACTGGAAAGTGAAAGGTGAGAGCTTGTGCAAGTGGGTGAGTGAAAATTTTTCACACGCAACGAGCGTAGCCAAGTTTGCACAAAGTAAAATCTGAAAAAAATAGAACCTGATTCTTGTTTGATGTCTATTATTATTGATTAAGACAAAGCAAGAATCAGGTTCCTTAAATATTTATATTTAACTCACAAAATAGAACACTTTTTATAGTGCATAATCGCACAAAAAAAAGTAACTTCGCAGAAAATTACGGATATTGTTTTTCGAATGATATTTCCGTTATGATTTGAGAGCAAAAAACATAAAATACTTAAAAAACATGTCAACAAAAAGAATCAAATCGGCACTTGTATCAGTGTTCTACAAAGATGGTCTTGATGAAATTATCAAGATGTTGCACGCAGAAGGTGTTCAGCTCATTTCAACAGGCGGAACACAGCAGTTTATCGAATCTCTCAACATTCCCTGCACAGCAGTAGAGAGCCTCACCGGTTATCCATCAATTCTCGGTGGCCGTGTAAAGACTTTGCACCCTAAAGTATTCGGTGGTATCCTTGGCCGCAGAGAACTCGAAAAGGACCAGCAGCAGATGGCTGAATATGAAATCCCTGAAATCGACCTTGTAATCGTTGACCTCTACCCATTCGAGCAAACTGTCGCATCGGGTGCTCCTGAGGCTGACATCATTGAGAAGATTGACATAGGCGGTATCTCTCTTATCCGTGGTGCTGCAAAGAACTTCAACGATGTTGTTATCGTAGCAAGCAAGGCTCAGTATGCTCCTCTTCACGAGATTCTGAAGAACAATGGTGCGCAGACAACTCTTGAGGAGCGTCGTTTCTTCGCTCGCGAGGCATTTGCAGTTTCTTCGGCTTACGATTCTGCAATTTTCAACTATTTCGACAAGGAGAGCAACAGCGCGTTCCGTCAGACAAACGACACTCCAATGTCTTTGCGTTACGGCGAGAACCCTCACCAGAAGGGTGCTTTCTATGGAAATTTCAACGATATGCTTGAGCAGATTCACGGTAAGGAGATTTCTTACAACAACTTGCTCGACATCAATGCTGCCGTAGAACTCATCAACGACTTTGCAGGTGAAACAACATTCGCTATCCTCAAGCACAACAACGCTTGCGGTTTGGCTTCACGCGCGACATTGGCAGAGGCATGGGATGCAGCTCTTGCAGGTGACCCTGTTTCGGCTTTCGGTGGTGTACTTATCGCAAATGCAAACGTTGACAAGGCTACAGCAGAGAAGGTAAACGAGATTTTCTTCGAGGTTATCATTGCTCCAAGCTACGATGCTGACGCTCTAGAAGTTTTGAAGCAGAAGAAGAACCGCATTATCCTTATACAGAAATCTACAGAAATGCCTGAAAAGACATTCCGTAGCGTACTGAACGGTGTTCTTGTACAGGACCGCGATGCAAAGGTTGAGACTGTTGCAGACTTGCAGACCGTATCAAAGGTTGCTCCAAAGGCTGAGGAAATTGAGGATATGCTCTTCGCAAACAAAATTGTTAAGCACAGTAAGAGCAACGCTATTGTTCTCGCAAAGAACAAACAGCTTATCGCAAGCGGTGTAGGACAGACATCACGTGTTGACTCACTACGTCATGCTATTGAAAAAGCCGGTAACTTCGGTTTCTCTCTCGAGGGCAGCGTAATGGCAAGTGATGCATTCTTCCCATTCCCCGACTGCGTACAGATTGCGCACGAGGCAGGTGTTACCGCTGTTGTTCACCCGGGCGGTTCAATCCGTGACAAGGAGTCTGTTGACTACTGCGATGCTAATGGTGTTGCAATGGTCATCACAGGTTTCCGCCACTTTAAACATTAATCTTAAAAAACTCATAATATAGAATGGGACTTTTTTCATTCACACAGGACGTAGCCATCGACCTTGGTACAGCCAACACCATCATATCATACAACGGTAAAATTGTTGTTGACGAGCCATCGGTCGTAGCTATCGACGGACAGAAAAAGATGATTGCGGTTGGTGAAAAGGCAAAGCAGATGCACGAAAAGACCAACCCTAACATACAGACCATACGTCCATTGCGCGACGGCGTTATCGCAGACTTCTATGCCTGCGAGATGATGATGCGCGGACTCATTGACAAGGTAAACATGGGAAGCAAACTGTTTACTCCATCATTGCGTATGGTTATTGGTGTACCTTACGGCTCTACCGAAGTTGAGTTGCGTGCCGTACGCGACTCAGCCGAACATGCCGGAGGACGCGATGTTTACCTCATTTACGAGCCTATGGCTTCGGCTTTGGGTATCGGTCTTGACGTACAGGCTCCCGAAGGAAACATGGTTGTAGATATCGGTGGTGGTTCTACCGAAATTGCCGTAATATCTTTGGGCGGTATTGTATCAAACGGTTCTTTGCGTACAGCGGGTGACGACTTCACAGCCGACATTCAGGAGTATATGAGCCGTCAGCACAATGTACGTGTCAGCGAGCGTATGGCAGAGCGTATCAAGATTCACGTTGGTTCGGCACTGACCGACCTTGGCGACGAAGCTCCACAAGACTACATCGTACACGGTCCTAACCGTATAACAGCAATGCCAATAGAGGTGCCTGTATGCTATCAGGAGATTGCACACTGTATCGACAAGTCAATCACTAAAATCGAGAACGCCATCATAAGCGCACTTGAACATACACCACCCGAACTATATGCCGACATTGTACACAACGGTATTTACCTTGCCGGAGGTGGTGCATTGCTCAGAGGTCTTGACAAACGTTTGTCAAACAAGATAAATATCCCATTCCACATAGCGGACAACCCGCTCTACTGCGTGGCAAAGGGTACGGCACTCGCTTTGAACGACCTTTCATATCCGTTCTTGATGAGATAAAGAATAAAACCGTGCAAACGATACTGAATTTTCTTATAAAGCACAATCACTGGTTCCTTTTCACATTGCTGGAGGGAATCAGTTTTGTGCTTATTATCAGTTTCAACAACTACCAAAATGCCGTTGTATTCACTTCGGCAAATAAGGTTGCGGGCAACATCTATTCTGCTATAACCGATGTTGACAGCTACTTCAGCCTGAAGAGTGACAACGAAACACTCAAAGAGCATAACCGCACATTGCTTGAAGAGCTGGAACAGACACGCAACGAGTTGCAGACACTAAAAGAAAATTCACAGCTTGCAGTACACCCGTTCACCCAAAACAGGAACGACGGTTTCTTCTACAAGAGCGCGACAGTGGTGAACAACTCACTGAACAGAGTCGAGAACTACATAACCATCGATAAAGGAACAAACGACGGAGTAAAATCCGAGATGGGTGTATTCAACGAGAAGGGCGTAGTAGGTATTGTTTACCAGTCGTCGGCAAACTATTCAATAGTCATTCCTCTATTGAACAGCAAGAGCAAAATCAACTGCAAAGTAAAAGGCAGCAACAGCTTCTGTGCATTACAGTGGGACGGCAGCGACACACGCCATTCATATCTTGTCGATTTACCGCAATATGCAGTTTTCGACAAAGGCGACACAGTAACCACAAGCGGTTTTTCTTCTATATTCCCGGCAGACCTACCGGTAGGAAAAATCTGTAATATAGAGGACTCGGAAGATGGTTTGTTCTACCGCGCCAAAGTAGAACTGTTTGTCGATTTCTCTGCAATCAACAACGTATTCATAGTTGGAAACGACGGCAAGGCAGAACAGGCACGACTTGAAAAAGAGATACACAAAAAATGACAAGGGATACACTAATAAGACTGCGCAACTTTGTACTATTGCTGATTGTACAAGCTCTTATCTTCAGCCGAATACACCTGTTCGGCTATGCGACAGCATGTGTATTCATCGTATTCATAATAAAATTGCCGCGCCACACCACAAAGAACGAAGTCCTTATATGGAGTTTCCTTTTCGGCTTGGGTGTTGACATATTCTGCAACACCCCGGGACTCAACGCCGCAGCGACAACACTGCTTGGACTTGTACGTAATCCGCTTCTTGCAGCCTTTACACAGAAAGGCATGCCCGATGACTTTATTCCCGGAGTAAAGAGCCTGACATGGAGCCGTTATTTGGTATATTCGTTGCTGTGCACATCGATATATTTCACAGCCCTTTTTACTCTTGAACTATTTACAGTGGCCAATCCTCTGACACTTTTGGCAAGCATAACGGCAAGTACCATACTCACAACGCTGTTTACCATTGTAATCGAATTTTTCTCCGGCAATCGATAAAATGAAAGATTACAGCTATGACAAACGGAAATATATACTTTCGGGGGTTGTAATCCTCGTACTTGTCACATATATACTCCGCATATACAATCTTCAGATAAACAGCGACGACTACAAGACCAAGGCAGACAGTAATGCCTTTTACAAAAAGACATTATACCCTGCACGCGGACTCATGTACGACCGCAACGGCAAACTTGTTGTATATAACCAACCCTCATACGACATCACATTCGTTCCACGCGAAATAAAAGATGTTGACACTCTTGAACTGTGCAAAGCCCTTGACATCACCATAGAGGAGTTCAACGACAGAATGGCAAGAGTAAAGAACAAGCGCATAAATCCCGGATACTCCACTTATACCGAGCAGGAATTCATGCCTCTGCTCACAGGAGAGGAGTTTGCACGCTTTCAGGAAAAGATGTTCCGTTTCCCCGGTTTTTACGTAAGGAAACGCTCGATAAGACAATATAATTCAACAGCAGCAGGCGTGTTGATGGGCGACATTGGAGAGGTTTCACAAAGAACAATAGACAGAGATCCATATTACCGCAGAGGCGATTACATTGGCCAACAAGGTATTGAAGCCTCATACGAAGATGTCCTACGCGGCAAGAAAGGAACAGAGGTACTCCTACGCGATGCAAGAGGACGCATACAAGGGAAATACCAGGGTGGCAAGTTCGATACCCTTGCCGTAAAAGGTAAAAACATCACATTAAGCCTTGACATCGAACTACAGGAATTGGGCGAACGCCTCATGCAGAACAAAATTGGAAGCATCGTTGCCATTGAGCCATCGACAGGCGAGATATTGTGTATGGTGTCAGCTCCGTCATACGACCCTTCGTTGCTTGCCGGACGATGGAGAGGCAAGAACCACCAGACCTTGGCGACAGACAAGAGCAAACCCTTGCTTAACCGCGCCATAATGGGTACATACCCTCCCGGTTCAACATTCAAGACATCGCAGGCAGCAGTATTCTTGCAGGAAGGCATTGTAAATCCAAGAACAAGTTTCCCTTGTTCCGGCGGTTTTGTATTCAACAATTTCCGTTTGGGTTGCCACGCCCACTCCTCGCCCATATCGCTTGCTCCGGCAATGGCCACATCTTGCAACGCATACTTCTGTTGGGGATTGCACAGAATGTTCTCTTCGGAAAAATATAGCGGCACAAAAGAGGCCATGAACCGTTGGCGCGACTATATGGTATCAATGGGCTTTGGCTATAAATTGGGCATAGACCTTCCCGGCGAGGTACGAGGAATGATACCTAATGCCGAATACTACACACGCCACTATGGAAACTACTGGCGTGCGGTTACAGTCATAAGCATATCGATAGGCCAAGGCGAAGTGGCACTTACCCCATTGCAGATAGCCAACCTTGGTGCGACAATAGCAAACAGAGGAACATACATAACTCCACACATTGTAAAAGAGATTGAGAACGACACCATACGTTCCGAATACAAGACTCCCAAATCGACTATGGTCAGTCCAGAGATATACGAAGAGATTATCAAAGGTATGCGCCTTGCAGTCACAGACGGAACATGTCATGCTGCCAACATACCGGGACTTGACGTCTGTGGCAAGACAGGTACAGCGCAGAACAAAGGCAAAGACCATTCAGCCTTCTTGGGGTTTGCGCCAAGGAATAACCCGAAGATCGCCATTGCCGTATATGTCGAGAATGGCGGATTTGGAGCAGAATACGGTGTACCCATCGGTGCATTGATGATGGAGAAATACATTAATGGCACCCTCTCCGAGGCAAGCGAGGAGAAGGCCAAATACATTCAAAACAGGTCAATCAACTATGGAAACGAGGAGAGATAACATAATGGGGAAAATTGATTGGCTGACAATCATACTGTTCCTTGCTCTTGCCACAATGGGTTGGTTAGCCATTTGCGGAGCAAGCCACAGCTACATAGAAAGCAGTTTCCTTGAGTTCTTCAAGCCCGACGAGAGAAGTGGAAAGCAGGCTATATGGATAGGTATTTCGCTTATCTTCGGTATATTCTTGCTGTGCATAAAGAAACACACCTACCGCAATCTTTCAGGGATAATATATATAGCGTCAATAGCTATCGGTATCCTGACCATATTCATTGCAAAGGATATCAAAGGTTCACATTCATGGATTTCAATAGGCTCATTCAGCATACAGCCTGCCGAATTTATGAAATTTGCCACGACACTGATGCTTGCCTCATATATAGGACGCAGGGAATTCAATATAAGGAACAGCAACGACATAGCCCGTTGTGTCGCAATAATAATGTTGCCAATGATTGTCATTGTGGCACAGAACGAGACAGGAAGTGCGCTTGTATATCTCTCCTTGTTCATAGTCCTATACCGCGAAGGTATGACAGGCATATTCCTGCTTATGGCAATAAGTGCCGTTTTCTATTTTGTCGTAGGAATAAAGTTCGACCAGACAATGTTCGAGAGCCTACCCGTGGCTATAGGACCGTATGCCGTTAAAGTACTTATCCAGGTATTTTCAATAGCCATGACAAAGTTCTGGTGCAAGAGTGACAGGACATTCCTTGTCTTGGCCATAACAAACATTGCAGGCACATTGTTTTCGTATTGGATAGCAATATATCTTATTGAATTCAATATAATGATAATCCAATACCTACTTTTACTTTTCAATGCGGTATATCTGCTGTTGAGAATAAGGCTTAACAAGGAGAAGAGGAATCTGTGGATTGCATTGTATATTCTTGGAGCAGTAATGTTCTACAACTCGTGTGAATACGTAATGCACAATGTCCTTGAGCCTCATCAGAAAGTGCGCATAGAGGTTCTTTTGGGACTAAAGGAGGATTTGTCGGGTGCTGGTTACAATGTACACCAATCGAAAATTGCCATTGGCTCAGGAGGATTGACCGGTAAAGGATTCCTCAACGGCACACAGACCAAATTGAAATATGTTCCCGAGCAGGATACCGATTTTATATTCTGTACCATTGGCGAGGAGCAAGGCTTTGTCGGCTCGGCATTCGTGCTTACCTTCTTTGTGATATTCATCTTACGCCTTATAACACTTGCCGAAAGGCAGAACGACATGTTTGGACGAGCTTATGGCTATGCCCTTGCATCGATATTCTTTTTCCATTTTGCCATAAACATAGGCATGGTGATAGGCTTTGTCCCTGTCATTGGAATACCATTGCCGTTCTTCAGTTACGGCGGTTCGTCGTTCTTGGGATTCTCCATTCTGCTGTTCACGTTCCTGCGAATAGACGCAGACCGCGAGGTAACAAGACATTAACGTAATGTGGTAAGCCGCACACCTACGTCGGCAACCCCTTCCAAGGTATCATCGGGCATTATGTGCGAAAGGCGAATGACGAGAGTATCGACAGGCAGTTTCAATACCCCGAACTCACTTTTCTGCTGATAGAGCATGCCTGCGGTTGCTCCTGTACGACGCCCATTGTCATTATATATCACAAGCGGAATTGTATCAACCGATAACAGACTGTCACGCATATTCAGGAACTCTGCACGAACAACAAGATTCTTATAAAGATAGTTTGCTGTTGTGCGTGCCTCAACATAGAAACCACAAGCACCAGAGTTTATATAACTGCCGTCATATATATACTCAAGCTGATTTCCACGTTGCCAGCCACCATCGACAGAACGGAACGAGTGAAACAACGTTCCGTCGCACGAACACAGCACAAGGAGCAACAACAGAAAGCTACTCGCTCTTTGGAGGATTGTTCTTGCCTTTCTCACGTCTGTCATTACCTCTTCTTTGGTCGGGACGACCGCCTTTACGACGTTTCTTGCCACTACGCTGCATATTGTCGAAGCGGTTGATATTCTCCTGCTCAAGCAAATCGACAGAACGTTTGACCTCACGCTCGCCGTCGGCCTGAAGAGATTCGGGGCGTTCGCCACGCTTGTTCATCTCTATAATTGCAAATGCACGACGTCCGCTTATTGTAACAAGATTTGCAGGAATATGCTTGTCGGTAGAATATGTTATCTCTCCGCGCATGATATCGCACTTGAAGAAATAGTATGTTCCGTCCTGTGTTTCAAGCTCAATGTCACGATTAGGAAGAGCGCGAGAAGCCTCGACATATGCATCAACCTCATAGTTCAGGCAACATTTAAGCTTTGCACATTGGCCCGCAAGCTTTTGAGGATTGAGCGAGATATCCTGAAAACGCGCAGCGGATGTCGATACAGATACAAAGTTTGTAGTGAAGGTTGCACAGCAGAGTTCACGTCCGCATGGGCCTATACCGCCAATACGTCCAGCCTCCTGTCTTGCACCAATCTGTTTCATCTCGATTTTTATCTTGAACACGTCGGCAAGCACCTTGATAAGCTGACGGAAATCGACACGATTGTCGGCTATATAATAGAAGATTGCCTTTTGTCCGTCGCCCTGATACTCCACATCACCAATTTTCATATCAAGCTCAAGGTCCTTTGCTATCTGTCGCGAACGTATCATGGTATCATGTTCGCGCGCCTTCGCTTCGGCATATTTTTCCATATCTACAGGACGGGCCTTGCGATATATGCGCTTAAACTCGCTCTCTGGTGTAAGACGTGTCTTTTTCAGTTGCAACAAGACAAGACGGCCGGTCATTGTAACAACACCTATATCGTGTCCCGGAGTAGCCTCAACAGCCACTATATCACCTTTCTGCAATGGGATATTGTTACTGTTCTTGTAATATCCCTTATGGGTATTCTTGAACTGCACCTCAACAATATCGGTATAGTTTTCATTTTCGGGCACACCGGCAAGCCAGTCGAAAGTATTCAGAGGGGCATCCATTCTGCCACATCCTTTGCAGCATATTCCGGCGCAACCGTTATTTTCCTTATATTTTTTATCCATTATCTATTTTTTATCCATACGATCATTCTCAACGACATGTCGAAGAAAACCATCTTTGCATTTACATTCTGTTCTATATGTCTTTGGGCTTCGGAAAGTTCATCCATTATTCCGAAGATATTGTTTTCGTTTACAAAAGGTGAGAAACGCACCGAGAAGTTACGTTCAGCCTGTGACATGTATAACATTTCGTCACTCTTGAAGTTCATCACGAAATTCTCACGTATCATACGTTGGCAATAGTCAAGCAGACGTTTCTGACGTTCGCGTCCAAGAGCAGCAACCTGTTCGCTCCAAGCCTTCATCTCGCGTATGTTACGGGCATAGGCCACGCGCATCAGTTGCATGAAGAGTTCGAGATATTGCGCCTTTTCATCGCTAATCGACAGCAGTTCCTCGGCTTTTTCCCAGTCGCCCCCACTCTGCTGTGCTATAAGCGCAGCATCATCAAATGTCAGGCCATAACGTGCCGAAAGCGCATTCTCCATGTCATTTTTCGCTATTCGCGGAACCTCGACACGTTGTGTACGGCTCAATATGGTCGGGATTATCTTGTCAGGTTCTTCCGAAACAAGCAAGAAAAGAGTATCCTTGGGAGGTTCCTCTATAACCTTAAGCAACTTGTTCGAACAAGCCTCTTTCATCTTTTCGGGCAACCAGATAATGACAATCTTCCAACCACCCTCGCGCGACTGCATCGACAGCTTGTGAAGTATTTCGTTACTCTCGCGCTCATAAATCATCGGTTGCTGATTCTCAACGTCGAGTTTTTGCAACCATTCGTCATATCCGAAATAAGCACCCTTAGAGAGCAATTCACGCCATTCGGTTATGTAGTCGTCACTGATAGGAGCTGTTTCGCTCGAACTGCCCTTTTTCTTTTTTACAGGAAAAACGAAATGCAGGTCGCTATGTATGAACTTATTCAGCTTCACACATGCAGGACATGAGCCACATACATCGTTGCTGCGTTTACCGCAAAGCATATAGTTGGCAAGAGCAATGGCTATAGCCAATTTGCCGTTACCACGCGGACCGGTGATAAGCAAGGCGTGTGCAAGACAATTCTCATCGACACAACGTTTAAGCTGCTCGACAACACCCTTCTGCCCTATTATATCCTTAAAGAAGACACCCATCAGTAAATTGCCTTTGCTATTTCATACACACTGTCAAACGCATTGATAGTGTAGAAGTGAATACTCGGAACACCATGTTGCATAAGTTCCCTGCACTGCTGAATGCCCCATTCACGACCCACCTGTGCCACAGCCATATCGTCCTTGCATTTCAATATCTCCCCTACAAGTTCGGTAGGCAAATCAACATGGAAAGTCTTTGGCAACACATTCAACTGCGACATGCGATGTATGGGCTTTATACCCGGGATTATAGGTATTGTTATTCCCATTGCACGTGCACGTTCCACAAAGTCGAAATACTTTTTATTGTCGAAGAACATTTGTGTCACGGCATACGCAGCCCCGGCATCGGCCTTCTGTTTAAGCACAGCCAGGTCGCTCTCCATATTGGGAGCCTCCTCATGCTTTTCAGGATAACATGCCACACCATACGAGAACAGTTCGCCACGTTCCTTCATTGGCGTACCATCAACAAAGAAACCCTCGTTGAAGCGATTTACTTGCTTCTGCAAATCAATTGCATATCTGTTGCCACATTTTGCAGGAACTGTGTTGGCATCGCCCTTGCACTTGTCGCCACGCAGAACAAGTATATCTGTTATTCCCGACAATTGCAGGTCTATAAGCACATATTCGGTATCTTCAAGAGAATAGCCGTTGCACAATATGTGTGGCACAACAGGCACACCATAACGGTGATGTATGGCTGTAGCCACAGCAACCGTTCCCGGACGACGGCGTATAGTTCCAAGAGAATACATACCGTTGCCCATATCCTTATAGACAGGCTCGCTGTGATGGGTTGTTATATTTATATATCCGGGATTGAACTCCATAAGCTTGTCGATATTCCCGAAAAGCCCATGCGTTCCCACGCCTTTAAGCGGAGGCAGTACCTCGAACGAAAAGGCAGTCTTTGATGATGATTTTATGTAATCTATTACTCGCATTAACTACAAAGTTAATGCAATGAGTTGAAAAAACCTACCTTGCAGTGCAACTTTTACTTGTAAAAGTAAAATTTAAGCAAAAAAGAGGAACAGCATACACTGTTCCTCCGCGCTATATATTAATCCTGCATCATCATTGCAAACCGCCATTAGGCAAGGCATATACAGTTTTTTCAAGTTCGCCATATTCAATTTCCAGCTTGTATAAATTTCCTTCAGGACGCTGAACATAATCGGCATCATCTATTCTGTAGCCGGGATAACTTTGTTCTACAGCATTCTTTACAGCCGAAGGCAAGGCAAGAACACTCACATCCCAGATAGTATATACCCAATTGTCATCAGAATCAAAATAGACATCTTTCACTTGCGAGTCGTGACGTATTTCAACCTCAAACAACCCATTATCGCTGTATTCTACATCCCTTATCGTAGCACCTCTATACTCTTTTTTTATAAAATCAAGGAGCGTATCATTTATAGGGAATCTGCTGTCATTATCACAAGCTATAACAGATAACAGCAATATTATAATCGGAAATAGCTTTTTCATGTTTATTTTGTATTAAAATGTTTACAAATATCAATTATCAATATCAACAATTCTATAGTCAGCATTAAAAGTCAACTCGTAACGGCTGGAAAGTTTCAATTCATAGTTACCACGGTCACGTTCTATCTTAAGAATTTTATCACCGGGATACTTCTTGGCAACGTATTCTCTTATTGCTTGCGGAACGATAGCTGCAGGCACTTCTGAATATCTGCAATCAACCTCTTTCCATGCACCTTTGCCAAGGAATTCAATCTTTGTTCCGTCGGCAAGAACTACCTCGTATGAACGCTCAAGAAAATCACGCTCCAACTTTGCATAAGTAAGTTCAACACCGGCAAAATATTCATTTATAAACTGTTGTGATTCAACGGGAAGTTCACTCTTCTTTACAAGTTTGTCGTTGTCGGCAGAAATGTTAGAAACACCAAAAGTAAAAATCGCTGCAAGTACAAATAAAATCTTTTTCATAATAGTCTTTATTTATTAGTTAGTTATTAAACAAAACCGCTTTATTATAGTTTTCAAAAACTGTTTTGTCATTGTTTACACTGCAAAGATTATATACAAAACTGAAATGAATTTGAAATTTTCTGGAAAATGCATTTTTTTTGAAAAAAATATCGCGACTTTTTTTGAGAGAGGCACTTTTACACCATAAAAATCAAAGCGGCGTACTTTACAGTGCGCCGCTTTGATTTTTTATTCATATCTCAACCGTTGTCCCGGTCTTATTATCGAACGTGGGGTAAGCTTGTTCAGCTTAAATATCATTCCTTGCTCAACGCCATACTTGGCAGCAATTTTTCCTATTGTCTCACCACTCCTTACAATGTGGTATTTCTCTTTTGGACCGGCTATTTTCACAACGCCGTTCTCTATATATTTTGTACCCGGTTTGCGATACATATAGAAATCGCCCGTCACGTCCTGATTCTTGAAATCGAACATCAGCGCCGGGTCAAGACAGTTACCCAAGAGCAATGTCTCGAAATGCAGGTGAGGGCCGGAACTTCGGCCTGTGTTTCCGCCTATACCTATAGGATCACCTGCCTTTACATTCTCGTTCACCGTTACAAGTTTCTTAGACAGATGGGCATACAGTGTCTCAATACCATTGTTGTGTCTTATTACCACATAATGGCCATAGCCTTTACGCTGATAAGCCGTTATGCGTATTTTACCGTCAAATGCTGCGTAAATGGTATCACCTCGTTCCACCTTTATGTCAAGACCGTTGTGTACACGTTTACGACGGGGACGATAGCCGAACTTGTCAGTTATCTTTGTATTTGTTGTCGGCATGACAAAGTCACGCAGGTCAATGCGGAACGAGTCGGGAAGAGCATGCTTGAAGTGCACCTTGGTATTTGTCCATTCAGGATATATATGACTTGCAGGAATGGCATTCTCCTCATTCAGCAACATGCTTCGCAGTGCTGTCGTTTCAACCATTTCTATTTGTCGTTGAATAGACACCTCTTCGGCAATAAGAGCCTGTGCCATAATGCCCGACGGCACAACAGCAAGCAACAAGAGCAATATGTTTCTACAGATATTCTTCACCCTTTGACCTTATATTATTTATATTTCTGACTCTCTTCACCGCCATACTCAAAGCATGTAACAGCCGAATCATAGTCAAACAGTTCACCCGGCTTGAAGAAACGCTCTATTTCAATAAGCGCATTCTCTACAGAGTCTGAAGCATGAACCACGTTCTGTTCGCCGCTCATAGAGAAATCGCCACGTATTGTACCGGGCAACGCCTTGCGCGAATTGGTTGCACCCACCATAAGACGGACAGTCTCGACAGCCTCAGCACCCTCAAGACAGCAAGCGATAAGAGGAGCAGCCTGCATCGATGCCTTAAGATAAGGGAAGAAGGGACGCTCTACAAGATGAGCATAATGTTCGCGAACAATTTCGTCGGTCATGAACAACATTTTCAAGCCGACTATTCTAAGGCCCTTGCGTTCAAAACGTGTAATGATATCACCTGTCAATCCGCGCTGTATAGCATTAGGCTTGATTAGAATAAGAGTTTTCTCCATAATATTTATCAGTTAGTATAAGTTTCCGGCGCGAAGATAATAAAAAAAGCTAATAACGCGAAAATTAAGATGTTAAGATTAGGTTTTGACCGCACTACAACATTCAGAATCTCACTGCGAAACAGTGTCTGCCATTCCTGAACGAGTATTCCACAACAAAATTATAGCTGTCGGCTATTGATTTCACAAGAGCAAGGCCAAGCCCCGTCGAACCACTTTTTCCGCTTGTATAGAAACGGTCGAACAGACGAGTCCTATCAAGAGGCTCTGTACCGTCGTTCGATACCACCAGACAATCCTTTTCAATCGTTACGGCAACAGTTCCGCCCTCTTGGGAGTGAAGAAAAGCATTCTTGACAAGGTTTGTAACCATAGTCGTCGCAAGCGATTCATTCATATTGACAAGGAAACACGAAGGTAGCTTCTTGTTGCAAAGGATACCATTGTCGGCATAGATGTCGGTATATATTTCCAATTCCCCTTCGATTATCTCCACAAGGTCGATGTCTTTCCTTTCGGGGAACTGATTGTTATCGATTTTCGACAGCAACAGCAACGTACGGTTAAGCCTGTTCATACGATGCAGCGACTGACGTATCTTCGAGAGTTCCGCAAACTGTTCTTCGGTCAATGTAGTATTGTCTATCAACCACTCTATTCGTGTACCAAGCACCGCAAGCGGAGTCTGCAACTCATGCGAAGCATTGCCGATAAACTGTTTCTGACGCTCCATATAGTTTTCGGCACGCTCTATGGTACTACGTGCAGCCTCGGTCAATTTCTTGAATTCAACGATATTGTTTTCAACCGGCAGACCATCGGCACCACCGCCCGGCGTATAGTTGTCGAGCCAGCGCAAAAGAGCATAAAGAGGCCTCAAGCTATAATGGAATATCAATGCCGTTGCAAGAATTATTGTCAGCATGAGCAACAGATAGAGTATTACTATATGCATAAACACAGCCTCGAGCAAGTCCTCACGTTCGAATGTGGGAGTTGAAACAACGAGCCTGTATGCATTATGCTCCTTATCGCTAAAAATCATTGTCAACTCACGAGCCGGCTCTGTCTCTTTCTTCTCGTGGATGTATATACGTTTATCCCTGAAGCTTATCGAAGCGTCATAAACGGCAACACCCGGTAATGGTTCTATCGAGTAGGAGTTATTGCTTCCGTCACCCGGCATAGGCAGCTCATTACCCGAAAGAATACGTCTTACCAGCAGTTCGGCATAGGCCTCAAGACTATCATCAGTCTCATCGTTTATCTCGCCGACCATGGAGAAATAGAATATCGTTCCCCATATAAACATTATAGGCAAAAGGACTATTGCAAGCCTTATTGTTATGCGATAAATAAGTTTCATTCCGTCGATTCACAAAATTTATACCCGAAGCCATATACAGCCTTGATGTTTGTATCGGCTGAAGCCTCGGCGAGTTTTTTTCTCAAATTCTTTATCTGCGCATATACGAACTGGAAGTTGTCCGCCATGTCGATATGGTCACCCCACACCGCTTCGGCAAGCACAGCCTTGTCTATTATATGCCCCGGACGTTGCATAAAGTACAGCAATATGTCAAATTCCTTTTTCAGCAACGGGATATCCTTACCGGCAATTGTCACACGACGGCTCTGCAGGTCGAGCGATATATTTCCCGAATTCATCGTACTGTTTACGGCACCCGAGCCACGCCTCATGACACTTTTTATACGCGCCGAGAGTTCTGCCATATAGAACGGTTTAGGAAGATAATCGTCAGCGCCAAGGTCAAGCCCCTTGATTTTGTCATCGAGGGAATCACGCGCCGAGATTATTATCACCCTGTCGTTCTTTCCAAGCGACTTTATCTGCTCCAGTATTTTCAGTCCGTTGCCGTCGGGGAGCATTATGTCGAGCATGACACAATCATACTCATAGCCGGCAATTTTGTCCTCAGCCTCAAAGAATGTTGAAGCTGTTTCAACAACATAGCCTTCGGCAACCAATGCGCGTTGCATAATCTCGCGCAATGAGTTATCATCTTCAATTATCAGCAGTTTCATCGTTTTTTTGGCAAAGTTCTAACAGGATTCTGAAATAAAACTGAATATACGCCGAATTATTCCACCAATTCGAAATCGAGTTGTTTACGGTCGAGGTTCGCACGTACAATACGTATTCTAACCTCGTCGCCTATTGTGAATTTACGACGATGACGACGGCCTATAATGCAATAGTTGGCATCGTCGAACTCATAGTAGTCGTCCTGCAGAGTACGCATAGGCACCATACCCTCGCACTTGTTGTCATTTATTTCGGCATACAATCCCCATTCGGTCACGCCGCTGATAACGGCATCGTATTCCTCACCTATATGCTCGCTCATGAATTCCACCTGCTTGTATTTGATACTTGCACGTTCCGCATTTGCAGCCACCTGTTCCTGTGCCGAACAATGCTCGCACAGGTCTTCGTATTTGGGCTGGCTTACAGAGCGGGCACCGAGTGTCAGATAACGGTCAAGCAGACGATGCACAAGCAGGTCAGGATAACG
This sequence comes from Bacteroidaceae bacterium, assembly GCA_017647225.1. Classification (GTDB taxonomy): domain Bacteria; phylum Bacteroidota; class Bacteroidia; order Bacteroidales; family Bacteroidaceae; genus HGM04593. Next base: position 70,632 of record JAGCLA010000004.1, read on the forward strand.
TCGTATAGGCGAAGTGAAGTGGGTATAATAACGGAATGCCAAGCCGTAGTGCCCGATGTTTTCTGTCGAGTAACGCGCCTTCTGCATCGTACGCAACGATATCTGCTCAATCACATTCTGCTCCTTGCTGCCATGCACCTCTTTAAGCAGGTTGTTAAGCGCGTTTGCCGATGTCGTACGTCCCGAGCCGCTACGCATCTTATAGCCGAGCTTGGTCACGAATTTCGACAACATTGCCAACTTCTCGGGGTTTGGCTGGTCGTGTATTCGGTAAACGAATGTCTTTGGACTATTGTTGGGAGCCTTACGGCCTATTTTTTCGGCAACGGTACGGTTGGCAAGCAACATGAATTCCTCGATAAGCTGATGCGATTCGTTGCTCTCGCTGAAATATACCGACAACGGTTTGCCCTTGTCGTCAAGACGGAAATGTACCTGTGCCTGCTGAAAATCGATTGCGCCTGCCGAGAAACGCTTCTCGCGCATCTTCTGTGCCAGCCTGTTCAAGACAGAAATTTCTTCGTAGTACTCGCCATCGCCCTTTTCAATGATTTCCTGAACCTCTTCGTAGCTGAAACGTCTGTCGCTCTTTATTACGGCGCGTGTTATGTTGAATTTCTTCACCTCGGCCTTTTCGTTCATGGTAAAAATAACCGAATAGGTCAATTTTTCCTCATTCGGTCGCAACGAGCATAGGAAATTACAAAGATGCTCGGGCAACATAGGTATGGTGCGGTCAACAAGATAAATTGATGTTGCACGTTTGAAAGCCTCTTTGTCAATTGCGCCACCTTCCGTAACATAGTGCGACACATCTGCTATGTGCACACCAATTTCCCAAAGCCCCTCACCTGCAGAACGGATTGAGAGAGCATCGTCGAAATCCTTTGCATCGACAGGGTCTATTGTAAATGTCGTTATATTGCGGAAATCCTCGCGCTTGGCAATTTCTTCGGCTGTAATTACGCCGTTCAGCTTGTTTGCAGCCTCCTCAACAGCCGCAGGATATACATACGGCAAGCCATATTCGGCAAGTATGGCATTCATTTCGGTATCGTTGTCACCGCTCTTGCCAAGTATGTCAATGACCTTTCCTACAGGATTCTTGCTCTCCATTGGCCATTCAAGCAATTTAACCACCGCTTTATCACCATTCTTGCCACCCTTGAGCATATCCTTCGGAATGAATATATCATTGGGCATAATTCTGTTTTCGGTAATGAGAAATGCATAATGTTTCTCGACATGAAGTTCGCCTACAAAGGTGTCGTGCTTACGTTTGACAATCTCGACAACCTCGCCTTCGCGTCCACGTCCTCTGCGACGTGCGAAAAGAGCCACGCGCACCATGTCGTCGGTAAGGGCATGTGCCGAGTTGCGCTCGCTGATAAGCACAGGCTCGCTACCGTCCTCGGGGTAGAATTCGTTATATCCGTCCTTGTTGCGTGAGAATGTACCATAGAGCATCGATACATTGTTGGCAAGCACATACTTGCGGAATTCAGGCTCCATGATAAAGCCGTCAAAGACCATATCGTCAAGGATATGCACACACAGAGTTCTTGCCGAAGTCGATGTAAGATTCAGCTCCTTGAATATCTCTTTAGGACTTAACAACTTGCCTTCGTTACGGCCGAACAGCCCGACAAGCATTTCAACAAGCATATTCTTGTTTATGCGTCCTTTACCCTTTGTACTTTTTTTTGCCATATTGCGTTGAATATTATAATCTGTTGCTAATTTAGCAATAAAACCTAATACAACAACACGTTGTCGAAAAAAGTAAGTAAAGGAAGCTTAAACAATGTAAAATTTGAATAAATTGAAGTTTTCACGCTAGATTATCACTCTCTGATATCGGTACCCCACATTAATTTTTCCTGAAGGTTCTGAATAAAAGAGTGCTCCTTACGACGTATTATAACCTGTTTATACCCAGCCTTTCGTACGGTTATCTTCACATTGTCGTCACAGCTTTCGTTACGTCCGTCAATGGCAATAAGGAAATTGCTGCTACGGCTGTAAACCTTGATTTCAACAACCGATTTGTCGTCTATAACTATTGGGCGCGCACTTAGGCTATGAGGAGCAATTGGCGTAAGTACCAAGACATCGGCAACAGGAGATATTATAGGGCCTCCTACACTTAAAGAATATCCGGTAGAGCCCGAAGGAGTAGCAACTATAAGACCGTCGGCCTGGTATGTTATCTTGTCAACACCGTTTATTGTAGCTTCGAGAGTCATCATCGATGACGAATCGTGCTTCATAACCGCAATCTCGTTCAATGCAAACGGATAGTTCTTTATATCTCCACCATCGGCAACAGCCTCGATAAGGCTGCGTTCCTCGGTGTCATATTCTCCGCAATGTATCTTTTCAAGAATAAAATCAATATCGTCGTTCGATGTTGTTGTAAGGAATCCCAAACGCCCTGCGTTGATACCGAGAATGGGTATAGGCTTACGTCCAATGCGGCTTGCCGTACGCAAGAGAGTACCGTCACCACCGAAGCTGACAGCAATATCGGCAACAAAGTCGTCGTTATCTATCAGTTCTACAGGAGCAGGCACTGCCACACCCTCACTGACAAGGAATTCATAGAAAGGCCGGTCAATGGCAAATATGTCATTGTTCCTGAGAATTACATCAAACAGCCGTTCAATACTTTTCGACTTGCTTGTCTGGTGTTTATTTCCGAATATCGCAAATTTCATAACTTTCTATATTAAATCCTTAAAAACTGCCACCCTTAAGTGGTTTGTTGCCTATCTGCCTGCAAATTTAAGACAAATTATATCACATTTTTTTTTATTTGTACTATTTTTGCATCATAATGCGAAAATATATCCTTATTAACCAATAACAGAGGTTTTTAATTCCAAAGGATAGATGATTATGAAAACAAAACTCAGTGTAAATATCAACAAGGTAGCAACCATAAGAAATGCGCGTGGCGGCAACAACCCCGACATTCTTAAGGTAGCCAAAGATTGTGAGGCTTTTGGTGCCGATGGCATAACCGTACACCCTCGCCCCGACGAGCGTCATATACGACAGGCCGACGTACCGGCCCTACGCGCTATTCTACGCACGGAATTCAACATTGAGGGTTACCCGTCAAAAGAATTCCTCGACCTTGTCTTGCGTGTACGCCCCGCACAGGTTACCCTTGTGCCCGACAAACCTACACAGCTCACATCAAATTGCGGTTGGGACACCATTGCCGAGCAGGATTTCCTGCGTGACATCATCAACGAGATAAGCGCAGCAGGCATACGCAGTTCCATTTTCATCAATGCCGATGTACGCATGGCCGAATATGCAGCCAAGGCCGGAGCCGACAGGGTTGAGCTCTATACAGGCCCTTATGCACACGCATACGCACGTAACCGCGAGGAGGCAATAGCCCCATTCTTCGAAACGGCACAGCGCGTAAAGCAGTTGGGTATAGGACTTAATGCAGGCCACGACCTGAGCCTTGAGAACCTGAAATACTTCACCGACATTATTCCCTGGGTCGATGAGGTATCAATTGGCCACGCACTTATATGTGACGCGCTATATATGGGATTGGAAGCGACAATAGCCGCATACCAGAAATGTCTGATAAAATAATAAGATAAAATACAAAAAACTATGATTCAACTAACAACAGTGGCTGCAGAGGCAGCAACAGCAGAGATGATGTCATCAATAGAGGTGTCAGGTGCTGTACAAGAGGGTATCAACGTATTTGAATTGGCAATGAAGGGTGGCTGGATTATGATTGTCCTTGCAGTGCTTTCAATTTTGGGTATATACATTTTCTTTGAGCGTTTGGCAGTTTTGCGTAAGGCAATGAAGAGAAATCCTCTTTTGCTCGACCGTCTTCAGGACAACATTATGGAGAATGACCCCAAGTCAGCCATAAACTATTGCGAGAAGGTAAACTCACCTATGTCACGTATCTTGGCAAAGGGCGTAAAGGATTACAAGCTCGACACAGCATCGGTACGTCAGGCACTCGACAACAATGCCGGTCTTGAGATAGCACAGCTTGAGAAGGGCCTTCCCATTCTTTCAACTATCGCAGCCGTAGCTCCTATGCTCGGATTTCTGGGTACAGTAACAGGTATGGTACAGGCGTTCTGGCAGATGGCAAACGCAGGAAACAACATCGACGTATCACTATTGTCAAGCGGTATCTACGAAGCTATGGTTACAACAGTAGGTGGTCTTATCGTTGGTATTATTGCCATATTCTCATACAACTACCTTGTTATCCTCGTTGACAAGATTCAGAACCTTATGGAGGCCGATATAATCTCGTTCATAGAGATTCTTACCGAGAGCAAGGAGGCTAAGAAGCCTGCTGAAACAGCAGAATAATATCGAGGGTATTAATAGAACAAAGACATTTTTTAATATGATAAAGAGAAAAACAAAGGCAATAGATATATTCTCAATGTCGTCAATGACCGACATTATATTCCTGTTGCTCATATTCTTTATGATAACCTCGACAATGGTAACCCCTAATGCCATAAAGGTACTTTTGCCACAGGGCAAGGAGCAGACACACGCAAAACCTATGGCACGCATCATCATCGACAAGAACCTCAACTACTATGCAGCTTGGGGACGTGACGACGAGATGCCTGTTACCGAAGAGGAGATAACACCGTTCCTTCTCGGTTGCCGCGAGAAGGATTCTGAGATGTATGTCGCGTTGTATGCCGACGAGACAATACCATACAGCGAGATTGTAAAGGTGCTTAATATTGCGAATGAAAACCAGTTCAAAATGGTGTTGGCAACACGCCGTCCCGACAAAAAGTGATGAAAAATATCTCAAAAGAAAAAATAACAGGTTTTGTCGGTACGGTTGTATTTCACCTGCTGTTGGTGTTGCTGTTGCTTTTTATAGTAATGGAGCAACCACCTTTGGAGCCTGAGGCCGGACTATCCGTTGTCATGGGTGATGAATATGCCATGACAGAGGTCGATATAGCCCCACAGCCTCCCAAGCCACAGTCACAGCCAAAGCCGCAAGAGCCAAAGCCCGAAAAACCGCTCATAACACAGAACGACGAGGAGAGCATAAACCTCGACTCTGCAAAGTCGGCAGAGCGCGAGAAGGAGAAGATACTCGCGAAGTTAGAGGAGGAAGAGCGTAAGCAACGCGAAGAAGAGGAGGCGTTGAAGAAAGCCACCAACCTCATGGCCAATGCCTTTGGCAAGGGCAGTTCTATGGGCAGCAAGGGCAACGACAAAGTTGATGAAGGTACCAACGGAGCGCCCGACGGACAGATGGACACCGGCGAAAAAGAAGGTTCTGGCATTGGCTCATTCGACCTTGACGGACGTTCTCTCACCGGTGACGGCAAACTGCCTTTGCCTGCATACAATGTTCAGGAAGAGGGTCGCGTCGTTGTGACAATTACAGTAGATCCTGACGGTAACATTATAGGCACAAGAATCAACAGCCGTACAAATACCACATCGCAAGCATTGCGTAATGCTGCCATAGCAGCGGCAAAACGTGCCCGATTCAATGCCATAGGCGGTGTAAACAACCAGGAGGGTACAATCACATACTATTTTAGATTGAAATAAAATGAACAAAGTATATCTATTCCTTGCCGACGGCTTTGAGACCGTTGAGGCATTGGCTCCGGTCGATGTGATGCGTCGTGCCGGCATAGAGGTAACAACAGTGTCGATAATGAAACGCAAAGAGGTTGTTTCGGCACAAGACGTAATAGTTTTGGCAGACACTCTATTCGAAGATATCTGTTGTGACGAAGCCGACGCCCTTATTCTACCTGGCGGAGGTGTAGGAACAGACAACCTTTCGGCACACGAACTATTGCGCTTACAGCTTGTAGAGGCACACGCCAACGGAAAATTGGTTGCGGCAATATGCGCTGCGCCCATGGTGTTCGGCAGGATAGGAATACTCGAAGGACGAAAAGCCACATGCTACCCCGGTTGCGAAGGCGACCTCTTCGGTGCAGAATACACCGCTGCCCCCATTGAGCAGGACGGTAACATCATAACAGGCTGCGGCCCCGGCGTGTCGTTCGATTTCGGCTTTGCCATAGTAGAGCGCCTATGTGGTAGCGACATGGTTGCCACTTTGCGTTCACAGATGCAATTCAACAAATAAAGACATGAAAAAATATCTTATAGTCGTTGCCGGAGGCAAAGGCACACGCATGGGCGGTGAAATGCCCAAACAGTTCCAGATGCTGGGCGGAAAACCTATTGTCATGCTCACTTTGGAGCGACTCCACGCAATAGACCCCACAATACAACTTATCCTTGTTCTCCCTGCCGAGCATATCGAGCTATGGAAGGAGCTATGCAAGGAACATTCGTTCGGTGTATCTCTTCTTTTGGCACAAGGTGGAGCAACACGTTTCCATTCGGTACAGAACGGACTTGCACAGATTGACGACCTCAACGACGCACTTGTCGGCATACACGACGGTGTACGTCCCTTTGTGTCGGCAAGAGTGCTCGACGACTGTTACCGCGAAGCATGGATACATGGCGCGGCAATACCGATGATTGACATTCAGGACAGCCTTCGCCACATCGTTGGAGTCAACGGCGTGACAGAAGTTGTTCCGCGTGACCGTTACCGCCTGGTACAGACCCCACAGGTATTCAAGTTGTCACTGCTACGTCGCGCATACGAACAGCGTTTTATAGAAAGCTTCACCGACGACGCTTCTGTTGTTGAGGCTCTTGGCGAACAGGTGGTAGGCGTTGAAGGAAACCGTGAGAACATAAAACTGACAACACCTTTTGACCTTATGGTTGCCAAGACATTGATTGAATGCTCGACCCCACAACCAGAAATATAAAGTTCCTGCCCGGCGTAGGTGAACAACGCGCCACAATGCTCAACAGGGAGTTGGACATACACTCCTTGTACGACTTGTTGTACTATTTCCCATACAAATACATCGACCGTAGCAAGGTCTTCAAGGTGTCCGAGCTTAACGGACAAATGCAGCACATACAGCTATTAGGCGAGATACGTTCATTTGAAGAGATGGGCGAGGGAGCATCGCGCCGTCTGGTGGCACATTTCACCGACGGTACAGCCTTTGTTGATCTTGTATGGTTCCGAGGAATAAAATTCGTAAAGAACAAGCTGCACCTGAACAAACGGTATGTCGTGTTCGGCAAGCCATCGATGTTCAACGGCAGGGTAAACATTGCCCACCCCGACGTAGATGACGCGGCGCTGGTAAAGCTCGACGGCATGGGCCTGCAGCCCTACTACAACACAACCGAGAAGATGAAGCGAAGCGGTCTGAACTCCAACGCTATAGCCAAACTTGTCGGTAACCTGTTCCAGCTGCTCACACACGAGATGCAGGAGAGCCTATCGCCCGACATAATCGCGAAGCACGGCCTGATGTCACTCGACAAGGCATTACGCGCCATACATTTCCCCAAAAGCCTGAAAGAGCTACAGGCTGCACAGTACAGACTAAAGTTCGAGGAACTGTTTTTCATACAGCTTAACATACTGAACTATTCGCGCGACCGACAAAAGAGATATGTAGGTCACCGCTTCCCCAAGGTAGGCGAGATGTTCAACCGTTTTTACCACGAGAACCTGCCGTTTGAGCTTACCGCAGCACAGAAAAGGGTTGTCAGGGAGATACGCAACGACGTGAACAGCAACCGACAGATGAACAGGCTGTTGCAGGGCGATGTGGGCAGCGGAAAGACCCTCGTTGCACTGATGTCGATGCTGCTTGCCAAGGACAACGGATACCAGGCATGTCTGCTTGTACCCACCGAGATTCTCGCCGAACAGCACCACGCGACACTGTGCCGTATGTTAGGCAACCTGCCCGTAAGGGTTGAGCTGCTTACAGGCAGCACCAAGCAGAAAGAGAGGACACCTATTTTCGAAGGCCTTGAGAACGGCGAGGTGGATATACTTGTAGGCACACATGCCGTGCTTGAGGACAACGTGCAGTTCCACAATTTGGGCATAGTGGTCATAGACGAACAGCACCGCTTTGGAGTGGCACAACGTGCCAAGATGTGGGCAAAGAACAACATTCCGCCACACGTATTGGTAATGACAGCAACACCTATTCCGCGCACCCTCGCCATGACACTTTACGGCGACCTCGACGTGTCGGTGATAGACGAGCTGCCCCCCGGCCGTAAACCCATAACAACAACACACATATTCCGTAACAGGGCCGACAGCCTATACACATTCATTCGCCGACAGATAGACGAAGGCAGGCAGGCCTATGTGGTATATCCGCTTATAAGCGAGAGTGAGAAACTCGACCTGCAGAACCTCGAAGACGGATACAAAAAACTATGCAATATCTTCTGCGACTACAAGCTGAGCAAGCTGCATGGCAAGATGAAACCGAAGGAGAAAGAGGAGGAGATGCAACGTTTCGCAAAAGGCGAGACACAGATACTTGTATCGACAACCGTTATCGAGGTGGGCGTTGACGTTCCCAATGCGTCGGTAATGGTAATAGAGAACGCCGAGCGCTTTGGCCTTTCGCAGCTGCACCAATTACGCGGACGTGTAGGACGAGGAGCATCACAGTCGTATTGCGTGCTTGTTACCGACTACAAGCTGTCGGAGGACACACGCAAGCGCATGGAGATTATGACAAGCAGTAACGACGGCTTTGAAATAGCCGAAGCCGACCTCAAGTTACGTGGCCCCGGCGACATGGAAGGCACACAGCAGAGCGGAATAGCCTTTGACCTGAAGATAGCCAACCTCGCACGCGACGAACAGTTACTGCAATATGTAAGAGAGATTGCCCGCGGAGTGCTCGATGCCGACCCCACGCACACCAGCCCCAACTACAGAGTCATTTGGGAACGCCTGCGTACAATAAAGAACATGAGGAATTGGAACTGGGGAGCAATATCATAACAAAAGCACGCACATGTGCGTGCTTTTGCTTATGATAATATAACGTGAGTTCGATATAAGAATTTATACCAATATTTAGCGATTTTGTCATTCTCGAATCGAAGATCGACGCCCGAAGGGGCTAAAGTCAACGTACGCGAGAGATCTCATATTTCGCGATATTTTGAGATTTCTCGTCGCTATGCTCCATCGAAATGACAGATTCGCGATTTGATTTGGCTTATTTCGAACTCACGTTAAAATTAATCGTTTAACGATAAATGATTATTCCACTTTAGCTTTTAACCTTACAACCTTATCGTTTATTCTTTTTGTAGTCTTACTCTCATGTCCTTTCTGTGCGACAGAAAGGACCAAAGAACTCGGCAC
>JAGCLA010000005.1 GCA_017647225.1 Bacteroidaceae bacterium
AAAATTACAATTCAAAGTTACGGATTACGGAAAAGAACTTAATTATATTTATGACTTCCATAACTATAATTTTGAATAAGGAATGACTACCATTTCAAGTAACAGCCCATGAAAAAGATTTTATTAACCACTCTGTTTCTGCTTTTTGCAAACAGTATTTTTTCACAGACAAGTTTTTACCCAGAAAGTTTTGGTAGTAAGGTATTTTATGAAAATGGATACACCTACAAAGCTGAAAAGCTAGGAGGTGGAATGATTAAAGTATATAACAGTGATAACAGATGGATTGGTATTACTCCTGTAAACAAAAAGACCGGAATATATCCGGGAGAAGGAAGTCCAAAGCTGTTTGACAGTGAAAACTGGAAGACACAAAACGAATTGCTGCATTCAATATTAGAAGAGTCTTATACCGATGAAGAAAAAAGAATAATCAAAGAGACCTGGAGCTGTACTAACTGCACTATCAATCTATTTATTAATACAGAAACAGGAAAAGTCGATGATGTACGTTTCTCTTTTTATGAAGAATCATATTACAAGTACATACCTGTATCAAAATTCAGAGAAATTGAACTGAAAATAAAAGATAGAATGCAATTCAAAATTACAGATTTTGGAAAGGAACTTAATTACATCTACTATTGGGATGACTACCATTTCAAGTAACTTAATTATAATAGAACAAACAAGCGCCCTGTGGGGCGCTTGTTTGTTCTATTATATAACGTCGAGTTGCTCCTTCAATGCAAGTAATTCTTCCTTTATTCCTTTCAGGCGGTCTATGACATCACTGTTGGTTTCGGCAGCCTCCTTTGGTCCTCCATGCTTTAGCTGTTTCTTTGCCCCTTCGAGCGTCAAGCCACGTTCCTTTACAAGATAATAGATTGTACGCAAGGTCTTTATGTCGTCGTTGGTGTAACGACGTGCGCCGTTGGCACCCTTATAGGGCTTTACTTGCGGAAAGACTGTTTCCCAATAACGCAAAGTAGGTTCCGTTACCGAAAGCAGTTCCGCCACCTCCTTTATGGAGTAGTACATTTTCAAATCCTTGTTCAAGTTCAGTGCCATATCAATCGTATATTTTGCCATGATTCTCGGCCATCTGCAACATCTGGTCGTAACCGTCGGCATCAAGGTCCATAAAGTAGTAGTTGATAGGGTTCTCATGCTTACCCTTTACAATGACTTCGTAATGAAGGTGAGGGCCGGTACTCTTGCCCGAATTGCCACTGAGTGCTATCTGTTCGCCACGAACGACCTTCTGTCCTTTTTTCACAAGGAATTTCTTGTCAAGCAGGTGGGCGTACAATGTCTTGTAGCCATAGCCGTGGTCTATGACAACGGTATAGCCGTAGCCTGACATCCATTTGGCATTCTCCACAACTCCGTCGGCTGTGGCATATACAGGTGTGCGTCGGTCACACGAGAAGTCCATGCCCTTGTGGAACTTACGCACCTTATACACGGGATCGATACGGTAGCCGTAACCCGACGCTGTTCGTTTCAAGTCGCGATTGGCTATCGGCTGTATCGCCGGTATGTGACGCAGGCGTTCTTCGGCATCCTTGTCAAGAGCGACAATCTCGTCAAATGATTTTATCTGCATATAGAGCTGTTTCTCGAGCAGGTCGAGCTTTTGCGCCGTCTCGACAAGCAGTTCGGCATTGTTCATCTCGAGCAGATGGTCGTAACGGTTTGTTCCGGCATACCCGGCATTGCGTTCGTTCTCGGGAACAGGGTCGGTGTTGAGCATTACACGATAGAGATTATCGTCGCGTTGCTGAATATCCTGAAGCACTGTCATAGCCCTGTCAAGACGTGACGAAACAATGCGGTACTGGGCAAGAAGCTGTGAGTTCTCGTTCTCGAACTCCTCTACAGTCGGTTTGTCTATGAACAGATAGAAAACGAGGAATGCAAGTCCACCGAAAATGAGAAACATAAACGCCTTACGCACCACACCGAGCACTCTTTGTGCCAATGTGGTATAAACAGGTTCATAGCTGTTCGTTTCTGGGTTGAATGTATAGTACTTTTTTCGCATTTAACGGTAGTCTTACTCTACAAAGGTAAGAAAACATATCATTTTCTGCAAATATCAGAGGGCAAACACTCTTTTATGCAAGAAATAGAGATAAAACATAGCAACTTTATAGAGATACAGCCGACAATATTTCATAAAATATTGTACCTTTGCATGATTTTACGGACAACTGCTTTTGCAGTATCATGTTTAGAAATAATTAAAACAAAAACAATATGCTCACTTCAAAAGAAATTAGAGAATCGTTCAAGCAATTCTTTGAGCAGAAAGGTCACCTCATTGTACCTTCTGCACCAATGGTCGTTAAAGACGACCCCACACTGATGTTTACCAATGCCGGTATGAACCAGTTCAAGGATATTATCCTTGGCAACAGCCCTGCCAAAAGCAAACGCGTTGCCGACTCACAGAAGTGTCTTCGCGTAAGCGGAAAGCACAACGACCTTGAGGAGGTTGGTCACGATACATATCACCACACCATGTTCGAGATGCTCGGTAACTGGTCTTTCGGCGATTACTTCAAGGAAGATGCAATCAACTGGGCTTGGGAATACCTTACACAGGTTGTAAAGCTCGACCCGAACCGTATGTACGCTACCGTATTCGAGGGTTGCGAGGCTGAAGGTCTTGCACGCGACAACGAGGCTGCTGCTATTTGGGAGAAGCACTTGCCTGCCGACCGCATCATCAACGGTAACCACAAGGACAATTTCTGGGAAATGGGCGACACAGGCCCTTGCGGTCCTTGTTCTGAGATACACATCGACCTTCGCGACGACGAGGAGAGAGCAAAAATCAACGGACGCGACCTCGTAAACGGCTCACACCCACAGGTTATTGAAATATGGAACCTTGTATTCATGCAGTTCAACCGCATGGCTGACGGCCACCTTGAGGAGCTCCCGGCAAAGGTTATCGACACCGGTATGGGATTCGAGCGTCTTTGCATGGCATTGCAGGGCAAGCAGTCGAACTATGACACAGACGTGTTCCAGCCAATCATCAAGGCTATCGGTGAGATTTCAGGCAAGAAGTATGGCGACGACAGCCACACCGACGTTGCAATGCGCGTTATCGCAGACCACATACGTACAATATCATTCTCTATAACCGACGGTCAGTTGCCATCAAACGCAAAGGCCGGTTATGTTATCCGTCGTATCTTGCGCCGTGCAGTACGTTACGGCTACACATTCTTGGGACAGAAGCAGGCATTTATGTATAAGCTCGTTCCTACACTCATCGAGAACATGGGCGACGCTTACCCTGAACTGAAACAGCAGCAGGAGCTTATCACAAAGGTTATGAAAGAGGAGGAGGATTCATTCCTTCGCACACTTGAAACCGGTATGGGTATGCTCGACAAGATTATGGCTGTAACAAAGGAGAGCGGAAAGAACGAAATCAGCGGTGTTGAGGCATTCACACTTTACGATACATTCGGTTTCCCTATCGACTTGACACAGCTTATCCTTCGCGAGAACGGCCTCACAGTAAACATGGAGCAGTTCGACGAGGAGATGCTCAAGCAGAAGACACGCGCACGCAACGCTGCAGCTGTAGAGAACGGTGACTGGACAACAGTAAACGAGGGCGAGTGTACTTTCGTAGGTTACGACAACACCGAATACGAAACAACTATCCTTCGTTACCGCCAGACAAAGCAGAAGAACCAGACTTTGTACCAGATTGTATTGAAAGATACTCCTTTCTACGCTGAAAGCGGTGGTCAGGTCGGTGACTGCGGTTTCCTTGTATGCGGCGACGAGCGCATCGAGGTTATCGACACAAAGAAGGAGAACAACCTTCCTATACACATAACAAAGCAGTTGCCTTCGAACCCTGCAGCTACATTCACAGCAGAGGTTGACAAGGCTAAACGTGCAGCATGTGCTGCAAACCACTCTTGCACACACTTGCTCGACCAGGCTTTGCGTCAGGTACTCGGCACACACGTTGAACAGAAGGGTTCACTTGTAACACCCGAGGGTATTCGTTTCGACTTCTCACACTTCCAGAAGGTTACCGACGAGGAGATTGAGCAGGTTGAGCGCATTGTAAACGCACGCATACGCGAGAACATTGCACTGACAGACTACCGTAACATTCCTATCGAGGAGGCAAAGAAATTGGGTGCTATTGCATTGTTCGGTGAAAAGTACGGCGACCATGTACGTGTAGTACAGTTCGGCACATCGATAGAGTTCTGCGGCGGTACACACGTATCGGCAACAGGTAATATCGGTATGGTAAAGATTACAAGCGAAAGTTCAGTTGCCGCAGGTGTACGCCGTATCGAGGCTATCACTGGTGAGGCTCTTGAGAACCACTTGTACAAGACGCAAACACTTTTGAAGGAAATTCACGTTCTCTTCAACAACGTTCCAAACCTCAAGGCTACAATCGCAAAATCTATCGCCGAGAACGCTGAATTGAAGAAGGAAATTGAGGAGTATGCAAAGGAAAAAGCAGCAATGACAAAGAACGAATTGCTCAAAGAGATTAAAGAGAAGGGCGGCATGCGTTATATCAGCGCAGTATTACCTGCAGCACCAGCTACAGTTAAGGATATAGCATTTATGTTGCGTCAGGAACAGCCAGAAAACCTTCTCATTGTTTTGGGTAGCATATACAACGACAAGCCACAGCTTACAATTTCAGTAAGTGCCGACCTCGTTGAACGCGGTATCAATGCCGGCAAGATTGTAGGTCAGGCTGCACGCGAGATGCAAGGTGGCGGTGGTGGTCAGGCCCACTTCGCACAAGCAGGCGGTAAGAACCCTGCAGGCATAAAGGCTGCTATTGACAAAGTATTCGAAATTATCGGATAATATACAACATAAGAGGCAACCCGCGGGTTGCCTCTTATGTTATTCTACCTGTTTGTCACTCCAATTTACCAAATAGAGTTTCTCGCTGGCACGTGTAAAGGCTGTATATAGCCAACGGTAATAATCCATGCCGAGCATATCAGGCGAGATGAAGCCTTGGTCGAGAAAGACACGGCGCCACTGTCCGCCCTGCGCTTTATGGCAGGTTACAGCATACCCGTATTTCACCTGAATGGCATTATAATAAGGATTGTTGCGCACCTGCTCCATGCGCTTGCGCTTTGAGCGTATCTCGGGATAATCTTCCCATACGGCATTGAAAAGCCTTTCGTTTTCCTCTTTTGTCAATGAGGGGGATTCGCTGACAAGGGTGTCGAGCATTATCTTCACATCAATCTCGCAATCCTCGTAATCGACAAGGGAGAGTGTAACATCGGCAAAACGGAAGCCGTACATCTCCTCTACTCCACCCACACGAATGATTTCGGCCATGTCACCGTTGGCTATGAAATCGAGTTTCTCGAGCAGGCTCTTATCTTCCCTGCCAAGCACCTCACGCCAATAGTAGTTGTTCTTCACAACCATAAGCATATCGCCCCTGTTCAGTTCTTCTTCGCGATACAGGATACGACGGCGGATACCCTCGTTATATATGTTGGCACGTTTATTCGAACGGCACAGGATTATGGTGTCGTTCATTCCTGCGTCGCCATACGAGCTTTCTATTGCTTCGATAAGTTCATCACCCTGCACACGGCACACATCGGTAAAGCCGTCAAGCTTAATTTTAGGAAGAGAATAGCTTTCGCCGTTGCATATTATCTCGCGTAGTCTTGTTGCGTTGTAGAGTATTCCCGAACCGTCGAGCTGTCGCATAACCTGTGTCAGTTCAACAGCTGTCACGTCAAGGAACATCGAACGGAGATAATCCTGTGACAGCGCGGGAGATAACTCCTCGCCCACAGGCGGCAGCTGCGCCATATCGCCAAGCAACAGAAGCGAACAGCCACTGCCCGAATAGACAAATTCGACAAGGTCGTCGAGCAACGCACCTGAACCGAAATTCGACACACCGGCATTTGATATCATCGAAGCCTCATCGACAATGAAAAGGGTATTCACCGCTCTGTTTTCCATAAGCGAGAATTGCGATGCATCTAGAATGGACTTCTGACGGTATATCCATTTATGGATAGTGTATGCGCTTTTGCCCGAATATGTCGAAAAAACCTTTGCGGCTCTACCTGTCGGAGCAAGCAGTACCGTTTTACGTCCAAGCTGCTCCATGGTACGTACTAAAGCCGATACAAGGGTCGTCTTTCCTGTTCCCGCGTAACCGCATAGAAGGAATATCTTTTTGTCATCGCCCGAAATTATGAAATCGGCAAGCAATTCCAACGATTTTTCCTGCTGAGAAGTTGGATTGAACGGAAAATTTGTTTTAATTTGCGAAGCTAAATATTTATTTATCACTTGGTATCAATAAAAATTAGTACATAAAACGAATTTTCGTTTTTTTATCTTATTTTTGCGTCACGAAAATACATAAATAAAAAATATAGAACAATGAAAAACTTATTAAAAGTAGTTTTGGGTATTCTTGCTGTAATTCTCGTTATAGTCAATGTGCGCAGCGTAATAAGCCCTATTGAGTTTGAAGAGATCAGATCAAAGCGTGACAGCGCCGTTATCTACCGTTTGATTGATATCAAAAATGCTCAGGTAGAGTATTACAGAGCTAACGGAAAATACGCAAACGACTTTGACACACTTATCAACTTTGTAAAGACAAACAAGGTTTACACAGTAAAGAAGGCTTTGGAACTCAACGACCGTCAGCTTGAGAAAGTTGCTGACTTGGAGAAAGAGAGAAGAAAGACAAGAGAGTTGACTTTGTCACCTGACGAAGCTGACCAGATATTCCTTGAGTTGCTCCGTAATGCAGAGAAGAAGAACGACTGGAAAGTTATTGACGAAATTACCGCAATGAACGCTGAAGGTGGTGACCTCCGCAACTTCCGTCGTGACACTACATGGGTTGCATTGCTTGACACTCTCTATCACGACTCAAACTACCCTGTTGACTCATTGCCTTACATTCCTTATGGCAAGGGCGAGAAGTTCACTCTTTTGACAGACAGTATCTCAAAAGCAGGTGGTGGTTACACACAGCTCTTTGAGGCAAGAGCAGACTTCAGCCAGTACTTGGCAGATATCAACCAGCAGGAGTACGACAACTTTATCCTTGGTGTAAAGAAGAAAGTCACTCAGGTTAGACGCGAGCCTGTACTCGATGCAAATGGCGAGCCTATGTTTGACGAGAACAATGAAGAGATTGTAAAAATCATACCTTGCCGTCGTGTTGGTAGCGTTAAGGAGGCCAACAACAATGCCGGAAACTGGGAATGGTAATTACAGTTTGATATTCATGACAGAGAATAACATAAAGAAAGAAACATTATCCATTCGTATAAGTACGAATGGATTTTGTTTTTGCAGCTATACGCCAGAAGTGCCCGACAGCCTGAAGGTCTTCAACTACACTCCCGAAGAGGATTGCAGCTTGGCCTCGAATATCCGTACAGCCATTGGGAGATGCCCGCTGATAAAGGAGAAAGGCATATACGACATAAAAGCCATTATAGAAACAGGTGAATACACCTGTATTCCGACAGAGCACGATATCCCCGGCGAGTACAAGCAATACTTCCACTACTGCTTCCCAAAGAACAAGGATGCGGAGATTATACCGAATAAACTGAATGCGCAGGGATATACAATACTGTTCCCTGTCGAGAACAGCGTTTACGAGGAGATAAACAAACTCGGCAATGTAACATTCTACACCCCTGCAAGCATCATTTTAGGTTATTTGGGCTACAAGCCAATGCCGGAAGAGAGATATATGTTCGCTTACTTGTATAACGAGCTGGCTCTTATCATATCGATGAAGAACGGCAAGGCAGAGATAACAAACATTTTCCGTAAGGACGACTATGCCAACACCCTGTTTTACCTGTTGAGTATATGGAAGGAGCAGGAGCTGTCACAGACAAACGACACGCTCTACCTCTGCGGTGACAGCAGCATAGAGAATTTTTCGCTTCAAGCGGCACAGTTTATCAAGAACATTAAACGTATCAACCCCAACGAATTGTTCATGCCAAGCCTTCTGAACAGAATCGGCGGGATTCCATTTGATTTGCAAGCACTTATATTATGCGAATAATCAGCGGTAAATATAAAGGAAGACATTTTGACGTTCCACGTAATTTCAAGGCACGTCCTACAACAGATTTCGCAAAGGAGAACCTCTTCAACATTCTCAACAACATGGTGGATTTTGAAGAGTGCAAAGCCCTTGACCTCTTTTCGGGAACAGGCAGCATAAGCCTTGAGCTGATATCAAGAGGTTGCCCCGAGGTCGTATCGGTCGAGATGGACGCGTTGCACTTCAGTTTTCTCAAGAAAAGCCAGGCGGCACTCAACGACAAGGCGTGGAGAATAGTCAGGGACGATGTATTCCGTTTCTTACGCCGCAGCGGAGGCAAGTACGATATAATATTTGCCGACCCCCCTTATGCACTGAAGGAGTTGAAGGATATACCCGATATGGTTCTCGAAGGCGGAATGCTGAATGAAGACGGTCTATTCATTTTCGAACACGGCAAGGACTACGACTTCTCGCAACACCCACGCTTTGTAAGACACATAGCTTACGGAAGTGTGAATTTCAGTTTCTTTGAATAAAAGAAGCGAAAAACTGAGAACGGAGAGTTGAAAACTAAAAGATTTCACTTTTCATTACATCAACGGAGAAAGCAACCTTGCACATGATTCCAATGCACGTTGCTTGATAGAACGTTTATTATAATCGTTCAGCGTCAATTGCCTGCAATGCTTTATATCCTCAAGGAAAAAGTATTTCAAGTCTTGTGCAACGTTTCTGTCATAGACAAAAGCCGTCACTTCAAAGTTATAGAAGAAACTGCGAAAATCGAGGTTTACCGAACCTACAGAGGAGAGGAAATCGTCACATACGATAGTTTTGCTATGGATGAATCCGTCTTTATAAAGATAGACCTTGACACCCACTTTCAACAAATCGCCCATATATGACATTGAGGCATACCCAGCTATCTTGCTATCACATTTCTCAGGTATCATCAACCTTACATCGGCTCCGGAGAGTGCAGCACCTTTCAGTGCAAGCATAAACGACTCATTAGGCATGAAGTAAGGAGTTTGCAGATACACATAGTTCCTTACAGACGACAACAGTTTGACAAAGCCCCCCATAACGGTACGTACCTCACCTACAGGGTTTGATGAGACGACCTGCATCCATGTACCATTCTCAGACTTTTTCAACTGCGGAAAATACTCTCTACCACTGACAAGCGAGTGGTTTGCAAAATACCAATCAACAAGAAAAGAAAATTGCAGACCCTGCACAGCCAAGCCACGTACAAAGAGTACTGTATCGCGCCAATATGGCCATACACCACCCGTCACATACCTGTTCGCCACATTACAACCGCCTATAAAGCCCGACACACCGTCAATAATGACAAGCTTTCGATGATTACGATAATTGACTTTATTTGAGAAAAGAGGGAAACGCACTTTCAAGAAAGACTCAACATACACTCCTGCACTACGCATATCGTCAAAGAAATCCTTCTTTACCTTCCAGCTACCCACGCTGTCATACATGAAACGCACCTCAACGCCCTGTCGCGCCTTACGCATGAGGATTTCGCGTATTGAATGGCCGTATTCGTCATCCTCAAAAATATAGAACTGCATGTGGATATGCTTTTCAGCTCTCTCAAGCTCGTGCATCAGCATCAAAGCATACTTTTTTGTATCCGCTATGACATCGACGCAGTCTGCCGGCAAAGCATAAGCCGATGCAGTATTACGCAGGAAAGAGTGCAATGCCGAATACTCCTGAGGCAAGTCCGGTATATAACGGCTGACATTAGACGAAAGATTACGTTGGTTAATCTGTGACATCAGACGACGTCCTATGAGTTTTTCCTTACGTTTGTCACTTCCAAAGAAGAAATAGAGTAACATGCCAAGCACCGGCAGAAAGAGCAACACCAGAACCCATGCTAAAGTCTTTACACTATCGCGGTTCTTCAATATCACATTTATTATAAGAAACACCGCAATAATGCTGTATATCCAACCTAGTATTACGCCATAGCTAAATTCCATCAAACTCTCATTTTTTGATTTATGCGAAAATAATGATAATTAACAACAAAAGAGGTAAAAACCGATTGATTTTTACCTCTTTTTTATCTTTTAGAACGGACGACCGCCTCCCATTCCCGGAGGAGGACCACTTGGCGGTGTGAAACCTGCCGGTGGCATTCCTAACGGCATACCGTATTCACGTGCTGCTTTTCCCTTGTTTCTGTCGCTCTCACCTGTTTTGTTGAACTTGTATGACAGGTTCAACATGCAATAGCTGTATATCGCATTCGTTTCGGTATCTCTGCGGTAGAGAGCGTCAACCATGCGGCTTATGTTGCTCTGCTGTTGCAGAATGTCATATACCTGGAACGATACTGTCAATGCATTCTTCGGCAGGAAGCTTGCCGACACCTGTGCGTTCCACAGGAGTTCGTCGGTATTGGCATTAGGGTCGCTATAACCACGACGGCTGCTCATTGAGAGGTTTGTTGAGAGCTTGATATTCCACCAAGGCAGGTTATAGTTGACACTTGGACCATAAGAGTAGTTGAACACATTCATTCTGTCTTCGGGCTGCGCAGTAGATTTAGAGTGTGAATAGCGGATAAAACCGTTCAACGACACATCGAAATTATCGGTACGATAGTTGAATGTAAGGCGTTCGCTTGCGTTTACTGTTCTAGCAATACTCTTTTGACTACCTTTCACATCCTTTATGCTTATATACGATACGTTGTTCGAATAACCGGCATCGGTGAAAGTGCTGTATGTAAATTTGGTATTCGCAGGAATAGCCGAATTGAATACAAAGCCTGCATTCGCATTCCAGTTACCGTTTATGTTTTCGGGGGTGGTTGTGGTTGCACCTGTTTTCTCATCATATTCAGCCTTGCGTGTAATGCTGTTCATGGTATTGCTGAACCCTACAAAAGCATTTATACCACGCTGCGCATCGCTGTTGAATGTATTGAAGTTCGCATTCAGTCTATGAGTGAACGACGGTTTCAACCCCGGGTTACCCTTTGTTATCTGCAAAGGATTGGAGTCGTCCTCAATGTCTATAAGGTCGGTCATCGACGGTTGTGATGTACTACCGCGATAGCGGATATTCAATGTTGTCTGCTTTGACCACTTATAGCGGAAACGCACATTCGGAGAGAGCGGATATACACGACGTGTAAAGAGTGTGTCCTTACCCATGTATTTATAGTCAAGCTCTGTCTGCTGAGGAATAATGTTTACACCGGCATTAAGATTCATCTTGCTTGTCACATAGCGCAACATCACACCTGCCTCATGCTTTTGGGTACGATAGGTTGAATAACGGCTCAAGTCATTATCAAGACAATCGACATAATCGGTCGGCAGGAGAGGGCGTGTAAAGTCAGGACTTACATTCATTATGTAATCGAGCAGTTCGTCAAATTTGTATGTCGAGCGGTCGTTATTGCTGTAACTGTAGTTATATGTATAGTTCAACTGCAAGAAGAGATTCTTCATCAAAGGCTCGGTATAGCTCAAACTGAGGCTATAGTTCCAGTTTGTACCCGGTGTTGTAGAGAAACGGATCTGCTTTGTATTACCCTTTGCAACATCCTGGAAATACTCGACATTGTTTACCGAGAAGTTTTCGTTCTTACTGTCGGCATATGAAGCATTACCTCTGAAAGTGATGTTACGTCCCGGTTTGCCAAGTTTACGGTTTACCTGCAACCTACCGCTGAACGAGAGGTTTTCGCCCATACTCAAAGATTTGTTGCTGTTGCTGTTTATGGCAATTGTATCATCAACAGCCTTGAATTCATCAAACACATCGCCATACACGCTCTTTTCGTAATCCGCCTTATAGTCAAACGGATTCTTATTGAATGTAGCCGAACAGCTTTCGGTCCAGGAATCAGAATTTGAATAGCTGACAGTTGGGGTAAATATGATATTTGTCATGCTGTCGGGTTTCCATTCAACGCGGAAGTTTCCGTTTATGTTGGTTCTGCGACCAAGATTCGTGCTACGGCTGTTCGAGAACTGATTACGTCCCACCTGTGGCATAAATGTTTCGGTTGCAGTCCATGTTCTCACATCGTTGCTTACATGATTGCCACGCACATTACCGCCAATCTCCACCTTCTCGTTCTCGTATGCAAAGTTGAAACCTGCAAGTTTTGGTGCTGAAATGCCGTTGTTTCCGCCACCGCCGAAGCCACGTCCGCGACCGTCAGAGAAGCCCTGGTCACCAACATTGTTTGCAGAGAGGACAAGTGTATATTGGGCATTGTCGTTGTAATAGCTTGTAGTGTTGCGCAAACGGTAGAGGAAACGGCTTACATAGTCTGTACCGCCACCCGCTTCGCTATTCGAAAAGAAGCCATCATCAACACCCTGTTTCATCTGCAGGTCGAGCACGGTCTCTTCCTCACCGTCATCGATACCTGTCATACGGGTAAAATCACTCTTCTTGTCATAGAACTTGACCTTATCGACTGCATCGACCGAGATATTCTTCAACGCCACATCCTTGTCAGTACCGAAGAAGTCCTTACCCTTCATAAGGATACGGTTTACAGTCTTGCCGTTGATTTTTATTGTACCGTCATCGGTTATCTCCACACCCGGATATTTTTTTATAAGCTCTTCGAGCATAGAACCTTCGGGCACGCGGAACGCTGCTGTATTATACACAAGAGTATCTTCCGAAGCAACAACAGGGGGTACTTCGGCTGTTACAATAGCGTTCTCAAGAAGTATATCATCGGAAACAAGTTTTATTATACCGCAGTCGGTATTCTTACCTTTTGTTATAACAACATTCTTTTCCTGAGAAACACATCCCACAAACGATATGCGCAGGAGATATTTTGCCGGTGGAGCTGTAATAAAGAACTTACCGTCGATGTCACTCGCCGTACCAACCTTAAAAGCAGAATCGGGTAATGTGAAAAGCTGTAACATCGCCGACTGCAAAGGGTTGTTTTCGCTACCCTCTACCACTACACCGCTAAGCGTACCGTTCTTGGTCTGCGCACCAAGTGCAAGGGAGCAAAAAAGCATTATAGCCAATAATTTATATTTCATATACTTAAATTTCATTATTTTTGTACCGTCACTTTATTTTGACGCGCAAAATTACAAAAAGTTTAATAGTATTATATAATATATTATATCAATTATGGAAAGAGAGGCTCCCGAATATATCAAAGAGCAGTTATGCCATATTTTATGCATCGAGAAAATCGATGACAATTTTGGCGAGCCATTTATAAAAGCCTTTTCAAAATTCATGCCAAACGAAGAAGAAAAAGTTCTTGCAGCGGCATATACCTGTTCACTATTCCTTTCTGCCATACTGAAAGGATTTCCAACAGCAAAGCTTCACACCTTCGTACACTTCGCAAAAGAACACTCACAACGTTTCTCGTTCAACTGCAAAATGTACGACAGTATATTCTCGCACATGAAAGAAGATGATTTGGAGCATGTAACATTATTGGGAAAAGAGAACACCTTCATATTCCATTCATGCAGCCGACAGGATATATTTGAAGCTTTCGATTTCTACACAAACGGATAAGAAATCACGGAATCCAAATAACATTTTAAACAACAAACATTGCTTACAAGTGTTGCTTTTTCGACTTTTCTATATATCTTTGCGAGAAAGCAGAACTATTTACTGTTTTAATAGCCATTTTTTGGCTATAAATGAACTTTGATGGCTTTTAGGCTATTGCACCCACGGAAAAACGACCAATTATTTAGACGTACATGCAATAGGCACGAAGAGCCTGCGCCTATGCGCGGGTGTGCTTATGTTCGTTCGGGTGCTTGGTCGTACCTTCTGTGGATAAGTACGCCCGCGTCATTTTTATATTATAGCGAACTATCACCGGGGCCATATTAAGCCACACCTTTGGATACACCCGTTTTTAATGACTTAGACACTGCTTATTCATGCTACAAAAAAGTAACTATACTCTACTTAGTGACAAGGAGTTGATTGATGGACTTACAGCAGTTCCACCCAACAACAGGATTCACGAATACTTTTTCAAAGAGAAATGCAAGCATTTTTTGACATATATATCGACCGTCTTATATAACGAGGCCGATTACAATATGCTTGTAGGAGAACTGTATGAGTTTCTCTCAAAAGACAACTGGAAGATACTCAAGATGTGGGAAGGCAAGAACGGTTGTTCGCTAAACAGCTACTTGGCATCGTGCTCAATACACCACTTCACAAGCAAGGCCAAGACCGAGAAAAAGCGCAACAATATGGAAGCTATTCCATCGTCGCCCGACATAATAGAATATCTTGACCACTTCACCGCCGAGGAAGAATGCGAGATGCCACCTGTTTGGGAAGCATACAGAATGCTAAAGCAACGTGACCAGGTAATCCTACGTCTGTTAGTTATCGAAGAGAAGGATATGATGCTTGCAGCAAGAGATATATGGCCATATATCAACAGCGCCCGCGAGATTCACGAAGTAACACAGAAACATGTTCAAAGCACAATAGCCATGGCAAAACACAGAGCATTGCTTGCCCTATTGAACAACCTGAAGAAATTAACAAGCAACTGAATATAAGAAAAAGAGTTGAAGGGTTACCCCTTCAACTCTTTTTTATACATATTGGTTTCCTTTATCCGAAATTCGCAGGAACGGTAGAGATTGTTTGCTGCAACACGCGAAGGGCGCGATGTAAGCATCAACGTTCCGCCACCTATATTCTTGGCAAACGCAATGGCGTGCTCCACAAGCATACGACCAATGGAACGTCCACGCATAGCCTCATCGACCACCACATCCTCAATCCACATCTTACGTCCCGTAGGGGCAAGATATTCACCTACCGTAAGCATTCCGACAATCACATTCTCACATTCCACGAAAAAGAGATGCGATGAAGGTGAATCCACAATACCGGCAAGCACATCTGCGGTAAAAGGAGCAGGCGAAGAGGATAGCTGAAGCAACAGACGGTTTACTGCACCGACATATGCCTCATTAACCTCAACAACCTCAAAAATTCTCATAGTGTTATCCATCGTCATAGCTTTGCTTTATATTTCACTCCTTTTGACTCATTCTGCAAACGGTCAAGCACCGTTACCACAAATTTATATTTTCCACACATCTCTTTAGGAAGTCTGACATACGGTTTGTCCGTTACCGCCATTATATATGCCGGGTTTTCTATATCGACAGCATCATGCGCGCCAAAGCAATATACAACAAACCTGTGCGGAGCATTCATACAATCCTTACCTGCCTTCTTATCGACCAACCAAAGCAGCATTGCCCCCTCTTCGTCTTCGACCACTCTCACGCCCTTGACCTTTGAAGGAGCTTTTTTGTCGATAAACAGGCTCTTCGGCATCAATGCAGGATAGCTGTAATATCCGTTTTCAAGGAAATCGCGATAACCCTGCATATTATTCGCAGCAGATGCCGCATCCCAGAAACATGAGCCGGACACACCCTTATTGGCGCGTTGTATCTCATATTTACGTTGTTGCTGATTACCACATGCCACTGTTGAGTCTTTGGCATTTACCGTACGTACCACGTCCTGACCGATATACAAAGGACGTTTTGATGCATATTTTGCCCACCAGCCTACAAGTTCCTCATAATCGGCTGCCGAATGGCCTATCTCCCAATATAGTTGCGGAATACAATAATCTACCCAACCCTGTTCAATCCAAAACAGCACATCGGCATTAAGTTCGTCATAACACTGCAGACCTTTGGTTTTGCTGCCGAACTCCCAATTTCTCTCGTTGCGGTATATACCAAAAGGAGAAACACCGAACTTTACCCAAGGCTTTACCTCGCGGACAGTGCGATGAAGCTGATAGATAAGATGATTTACATTCTCGCGACGCCAAGCACCCTTGTCACTAAAGCCACTCTCTCCGAACCACTCGTCATCAGGGAATTCCTTACCCTTTACAGGATAGGGATAGAAATAGTCATCGATATGCAAGCCATCGACATCATAGCGTGTAAGGATATCACGTACTATTCGGCAGATATGGTCACGATTTGTCTGTAATGCAGGATTGAAATAGAGTTGTCCTTCGTACTCGATAAAGTTCTGCGGATTTCTCATTGCAGGGTGTTCCAAAGCCAACTCCTTTGTCGTTTTTGTGCGTGCACGATAAGGATTTATCCACGCATGCAGTTCCATATTGCGCTTATGGCACTCACCGACCATAAATGCCAAAGGGTCCCACCCCGGCGAGCATCCCTGTTCCCCGGTCAGATAACGGCTCCAAGGCTCGTATGGCGACGGATAGAGCGCATCACCCTCGACACGCACCTGAAATATCACTGCATTCACATGTACCTTTTGCAGATTGTCGAGCATCTCAGTGAGATAGTCTTTCATCTGTTCCTCACCCATGCCGCTGAACTGACCGTTCACGGCCTGTATCCACGCACCTCTGAACTCACGTTTGGGATTTATATTTTTTATCTGCTTTACACTTCCACAAGAGCCGAGAAGCGCTATCAACAATAAGAAATAGATATATGGTAACTTTTTCATTGTAGTTTTCTTAAATCTCTGCGAAGATAGCTAAAATACAATTATTAAAGAACAATTAACTACCACTTTGGCATCTATTTTATGAAGTGGCATACATTATTACCTTTTTTTATGTAAATTCGCGAGTTGATTTTGATATGAAAGAGTACAACAAGAACATAATCATAAAAGGAGCACGCGTCAACAACCTGAAGAATGTTGATGTGGAAATACCACGTGACAAACTCGTTGTCATTACCGGCCTTTCGGGTTCGGGTAAGTCATCACTTGCCTTTGACACCCTGTATGCCGAGGGACAACGACGCTATGTAGAATCCCTCTCATCATATGCCCGTCAGTTCTTGGGGCAGATGAACAAGCCTGAATGTGATTTCATCAAAGGTATTCCTCCCGCCATAGCCATTGAGCAGAAGGTAAACAACCGCAACCCACGCTCAACAGTGGGCACAAGTACCGAAATTTACGAATATCTGAAATTACTCTATGCGCGTATAGGAAAGACATTCTCCCCCATAAGCGGTACGTTAGTGAAGAAAGACAACCCGGAAGACCTTGTGACCTGCATGAACAGCCGCCCTGAGGGCACACGTTTCCTTTTGCTCGCCCCTATACCAAAGCGTAAAGGGCGTACTCTTGAAGAACAGCTACAGATATACCTGCAACAGGGTTTCACACGCATTGTCCTTGACAAGGAGATTATACGCATCGAGGAGTACAAGCCCAAGAAACAGGAGAAACCGCTATTGCTCATTGACCGCCTGACGGTCAACAGCAGCAAGGAAAGTGCAAGCCGCCTGCTCGACTCTGCCGAAACGGCATTCTACGAGGGCAACGGCTGTTGCATGATTCAGTTCATGGACGAGGATAAACCGCATAGCTTCAGCATACGCTTTGAAGCTGACGGCATCGAGTTTGAAGAACCTACCGAACAGATGTTCTCTTTCAACTCCCCTATCGGAGCATGCCCCGACTGCGAAGGTTTCGGACGTATCGTCGGCATTGACGAAGACCTTGTCATTCCCAACAAAGCCCTAAGCATTTACGACGGAGCTGTGTTCTGTTGGCGTGGCGACAAGATGGGTGAATGGAAAAACGAGTTCTGCCAACGTGCGCCAAAGGACAATTTCCCTATTTTTGAGCCATATTACAATCTGACACAGGAACAGAAAGATTATCTGTGGCATAAAGGCCCCTGGATTGAGGAGTACGGCGAAGGCATCTGCATCGACAACTTCTTCAACATGGTCAAAGCAAACCAATATAAGATACAATACCGCGTAATGCTGGCACGCTATCGTGGCAAGCCTATTTGCCCTACCTGTCATGGAACAAGGCTAAAGAAGGAGGCTAGTTATGTAAAGGTAGGTGGCACAAGCATCACTGAACTTATAGAGATGCCCGTTACACGCTTGAAGGAGTTCTTCGACAACCTCGTTCTTGACGAGCATGATACAGCCATAGCAAAACGCATACTCACCGAGATACGTAACCGCGTGGATTGCCTGATAGATGTAGGCTTGGGATATCTCACACTCAACCGCTTGAGCAACACATTGTCGGGCGGTGAGAGCCAGAGAATAAACCTTGTAACATCGCTCGGCAGTGCCCTTGTCGGTTCACTCTATATTCTTGACGAGCCAAGCATTGGCCTGCACAGCCGCGACACCGACCGCTTGATAAGTGTACTCTACCGTTTGCGCGACCTTGGCAACACCGTTGTCGTTGTTGAGCATGATGAAGAGATAATACGTGCAGCCGACTATATCATCGATGTAGGCCCGAAGGCAGGCTCATACGGCGGTAACATCGTTTACAGGGGCGACATGAGCAACCTTGAAAAAGGAAGTGACAGCTACACCGTCAAATACCTGCTCGGCGAGGAGGTCATAAGCACCCCGACCCATAGACGCAAATCGAACAATAAGGTGACAATAAAAGGAGCAAGAGAGAACAACCTCAAAGGCTTTAATGTGGATTTCCCTCTGAATACCTTTACCGTTGTAAGCGGTGTAAGCGGTTCGGGTAAGTCAACCCTTGTACGCAACATTCTATACCGTTCGCTGATGCGTCACTTCGGCAACGCCTGCGACGCTCCGGGGCAATGCGAAGGTATCGAAGGAGCACTGAAACAACTTTGTGGTGTGGAGTTCATAGACCAGAACCCGATAGGCAAGTCATCGCGCTCGAACCCCGTCACCTACCTAAAGGTGTATGACGACATCCGTCATCTCTTTGCACAACAGCCGTTGGCAAAACAATTAGGTTTTGGCGCCGGCCATTTCTCGTTCAATGCCGACGGTGGACGTTGTGAGGAGTGCAAGGGCGAAGGAACCATAACCGTATCGATGCAGTTCATGGCAGACCTCAAATTGGAGTGCGAGGCTTGCCATGGCAAACGATTCAAGAAAGAGGTGTTGGAGGTCAAATTCCACGGCAAAAACATACACGATATTCTTGAAATGACCATAGGCGATGCAATCAACTTCTTTCAGGAACATGGTCAGAGCCGCATAGCAGAGAGTCTGCAGCCGTTACAGGACGTTGGCCTTGCATATATCAAGATGGGACAATCATCATCAACTCTTTCAGGCGGTGAGAACCAACGCGTGAAACTCGCATATTACCTTAGCCGACAGAGCGACCGCCCGACGATGTTCATCTTTGACGAGCCTACAACGGGATTGCATTTCCACGATATAAAGAAACTGTTGAAGTCATTCGAGCGCCTGCTTGCACGCGGACACTCACTTGTAGTCATAGAGCACAATATGGACGTCATAAAATGCGCCGACTACCTTATCGACCTTGGCCCCGAAGGTGGCGAACAAGGCGGAAACCTTGTAGCTTGCGGCACACCCGAAGAGGTTGCCGAATGTAAAGAATCATTTACAGGAAAGTTCCTTAGAGATAAAGTAAAAGCTTGTGCAAGCGAGTGAGTGAAAATTTATTTTCACACGCAACGAGCGCAGCCAAGGTTACACGAAGTGATAGGTGAATATATATAAGTTTTCAGATTTCAGATTTCAGTTTTCAGATTTCAGTTCTCAGTTTTCAGATTTCAGTTCTTACCCCACCATTCCATAGAACACTCCACCGAAGATTCCGGCGAGGAGAAGGATTAGTATAGGGCTTATCTTAAAGAATTTCATTGCTACAAAAGCAATAACAAAAAGCGCGACGCTCACACCAAATTGCAATGGTGTTTCTGTTGGCGAGCCGAAATTCTCTTTTGTCATAAGCAATAACGCAGCCGATGCAATCAAGCCCACCACTGCCGGGCGCAACGCCTTGAATATATCTTCGACACTACGGTGTTTGCTGTATTTCATAAAGAAACGGCTTACAAGCAGCATCAGCACTATCGACGGTAACATTACCGCAAAAGAGGCTACAAAAGAGCCTATTACAGCAAGCCATTCCTGCGCACCGCTGTTCAGTACGGCTGTATAACCCACATAAGTGGCAGAGTTTATTCCTATAGGTCCCGGAGTCATCTGGCTTACGGCAACTATATCGGTAAACTCCGATGCAGAAAGCCACCCATGACGTGTCACCACCTCACCCTGTATTACCGACAACATGCCATAGCCACCACCAAAAGAGAATAGTCCTATTTTCAGGAAGGTATAGAATAGTTCTATAAATAGTGTCATGCCTTACCTCCTTTCAGCTTACCGTACAGGAAACCGGCTACACCGGCAACTATTATCACATATATAGGCGATACACCGGCAAACACTATCAGTAATGCCGACAGAACAGGAATCCACAATGTAATCCAGCCTAACTTTGCGCTCTTCGCGACATTGAAAACAGGTACGGCTATCAATGCCACCACAACGGGACGCAAGCCCATGAAGACATTGTTCACAACCTCTATATGCCGGAACTGACGGAAGAAGAGCGCTATAAGCAGTATTATCACCACCGAGGGCAACACACACCCCAAAGCAGCAGCCAACGCACCCCACACGCCACGTCTGCGATATCCCACAAACACCGACATGTTGACAGCAAACACTCCCGGTGCAGACTGTGCAATGGCAAGAAGGTCGGTAAACTCGGCAGAGTTCAACCAACCGTTACGCTGCACGATATCGCGTTCCAGAAGCGGTATCATGGCATATCCACCGCCAAAGGTAAAAAGCCCAATGCGGAAGAATGTTGTAAACAGTTTTAACAGTGAAGTAGGCATCTGTTATTTTTTAATAGTCAGGGACAGACTAATGCCTGCCCCTGATTGTTTATCATTAGTTTTCACTCGTTTGCACAAGCTTTCACTTTTCACCTTTCAGTTAGTGCAAACTTGGCTACACTCGTTGCGTGTGAAAATAAATTTTCACTCACTCGCTTGCACAAGCTTTCACTTTTCAGATTTAACCTTTCAGTTTGTCAGAAACCCAATTATACGCGTTGCGGAAAATCTCAATCCATGGTGTCACATCATCTGCCAAGTGATTAGCAGGATATGTAGCACACTGCCATGGGAAGATAGCACGCTCTGGATGCGGCATCATTGCAACGTGACGGCCATTTGCACTTGCGAGGGCTGCAACGTTATAGTCAGAGCCGTTAGGGTTAGCAGGATATCCTTCGTAAGCATACTGAGCTACGATGTTATACTTCTCTGCTTCGTAAGGCAATGAGAACTTACCCTCACCGTGAGCAACCCAAACACCAAGACGGCTGTTCGAAAGTGAACCGAACAATACGCTGTTGTTCTGTGGAATGTTCACACCAACAAATGAAGACTCGAACTTGTGTGAGTTGTTGTGCAACATACGTCCGCGTTCAGCATATTCGGGGTTGATAAGGTTAAGTTCCATCATCAACTGGCAACCGTTACAGATACCGAGTGACAATGTATCTTCACGCTGATAGAAACGGTCGAGAGCAGCTTTTGCCTTTGGATTGAAGAGGAAGCCACCTGCCCATCCCTTGGCAGAGCCAAGAACGTCAGAGTTAGAGAAACCACCACAGAATACAATGAAGTTCACCTCGTCAAGTGTCTCGCGACCGCTGATAAGGTCGGTCATTGTAACGTCCTTCACATCAAAGCCTGCGAGGTGCATAGCGTATGCCATTTCGCGTTCGCCGTTTGTACCCTTCTCGCGGATGATTGCCGCACGTACACCCGACTTCTCACGACGGTCAGCCGACATTCCATAGCTTGCAAGCATACCGTTGAAACGTGATGGCATGCGGAAACGCAAAGGCTGGTTCTTGTAGTTCTTCAGACGCTCGCTTGCGCAACCGTTGAAGCTCTGCTTGAGATCCATGAGATATGAGCTGTCGAACCATACATCGCGGTAGTGTTCGATGTCGAACAGGCGTGTACGTTTATCCTTAGCAACAGCAATATGACGTTTTTCGCATGGTGTACCAATCTTCACGAAGCAAACACCTGCCTCGTCGAGGATTTCCTGCATACGGCACTTATCCTTGTCGGCTACCTGAATAACCAATGCTGGGTTCTCTGCGAACAACAATTTTACAATATCCTGTTCAACAACGCTGTTGAGGTCGATTTCCATACCGCCGGTTGTGTTTGCGAAACACATTTCGAGCAATGTTGTGATAAGACCACCGGCAGAGATATCGTGACCCGCCATTACAATACCCTCTTTCACAAGACGCTGTACAGCATCGAAAGCCTCAGCGAAGTATTCAGGGTTTGCAACGGTTGGAACATCGTCACCGATGCAGTTGCGTGTCTGAGCAAATGCAGAACCACCCAAACGCAAATGGTCAAAGCTGAAATCGATATGATAGAAAGCACTCTTTGGCTCATTTACCATTACAGGAGAAACCACCTTACGGATATCAGAAACCTCGCCACCTGCCGATACGATAACTGTACCCGGGCTGATAACCTTTGTTCCGTCAGGATATTTCTGTGTCATTGAAAGAGAGTCCTTACCTGTAGGAACGTTAATCTTCAATGCGCAGCAGAAGTCGCTGAGAGCCTCAACACCACGGTAAAGACGTGCGTCCTCACCCTCTTGTGAACGACATGGCCACATCCAGTTCGCACTCAACGAGATACTCTTGATACCGTTTGCAAGAGGAGCAAGAGCAATGTTTGTCAACGCCTCTGAAACTGCAAGGACAGAACCCTTGGCAGGGTCAGCAAGACCAGCCTGTGGAGCGTGACCGATAGATGTTGCGATACCCTTTGTTCCACGATAGTCAAGTGTAACGACACCACAGTCGCTCAAAGGCAACTGGATTTCGCCCTGACACTGCTGACGTGCAATTTTACCTGTTACCGAACGGTCAACCTTGTTTGTCAACCAGTCCTTACATGCAACAGCCTCAAGACGAAGAACGTCAGTCAAGTATTCTTCGATATTTTCTGCGTCGTATTCAGCATCCTTATAGTGACGCTCAACGGTCTTGTCAACCATGTATGTCTTTGGTGAAGAACCGAACATCTGGCTTACAGAGAGGTCGAACGGACGCTTGCCGTCAGCCTGCTCGAAGGCAAAACGTGCATCGCCTGTTGTTTCACCAACAACGTACATTGGAGCGCGCTCACGCTCAGCAACCTTGCGTACATATTCGATAGCGTCTTCCTTGATAAGCAAGCCCATACGCTCCTGTGACTCGTTGGCAATGATTTCCTTTGCCGACAATGTGCTGTCACCGACAGGAAGGTTTGCCATATTGATAAGACCACCACACTCCTCAACAAGCTCTGACAAACAGTTTACGTGACCTGCTGAACCATGGTCGTGGATTGAAACCACAGGGTTTGTCTCGTCCTCACAGAGAGCGCGGACAACGTTATAGGCACGTTTCTGCATTTCGGCATTGGCACGCTGAACAGCATTCAACTCGATACCTGAAGAGTAACGACCTGTATCAACAGAAGATACAGAACCACCACCAAGACCGATACGGTAGTTGTCACCACCCATAACGATCACCTTGTTGCCCTTTTCGGGAGCACCCTTGAGGCAGTCGCGACGTGTACCATAACCCACACCACCGGCAAGCATGATTACCTTGTCGTAACCATAAACCTCATCGTTCTCCTTGTGCTCGAATGTAAGCACAGAACCACAGATAAGTGGCTGACCGAACTTGTTACCGAAGTCAGAAGCACCGTTTGATGCCTTTGTAAGGATCTGTTCAGGTGTCTGATACAACCATTTGCGAACAGGAAGCATCTCCTCCCACTTGCGGTCGTTATATGTACGTGGGTATGATGTCATATAGACAGCTGTACCTGCAATAGGCCATGAACCTTTACCACCACCCATACGGTCGCGGATTTCACCACCGGTACCTGTTGATGCACCGTTGAAAGGCTCTACTGTTGTCGGGAAGTTATGTGTTTCGGCCTTCAAAGAGATAACGGTTTCGATATCCTTGATTACGAAATAATCGGGGATTGAGTGGTCAGCCGGAGCGAACTGCTCTACAACAGGACCCTGTGCAAAAGCTACGTTATCCTTATATGCCGAAATTATGCTGTTACGGTTTTCGTTTGTAGTACGCTTGATCATTGCGAAGAGTGATGAAGGCATCTCCTCACCGTCGATGATGAATGTACCACCGAAAATTTTGTGACGGCAGTGCTCTGAGTTGATCTGTGCAAAGCCGAACACCTCACTGTCGGTAAGTTTGCGACCGAGCTCGCCCTCAACACGATGCAGGTAGTCGATTTCCTCTTTTGAAAGAGCAAGACCCTCCTGTTCGTTGTAGCTGTCGAGGTCCTCGATGAACTCGATTGGCTTAGGCTGGATATCCACTGTAAAGATTGCCTGGTCAAGACCGCAGTACATACGCTGCAGCATTGGGTCATATTCGGCATTCTCATCTTTTACGGGATAGTACTCCTCGATACGTACGACACCTTCGATACCCATGTTCTGAGTAATCTCTACGGCGTTGGTACTCCAAGGGGTTATCATTTCGCGACGAGGACCTACAAAATAGCCTTCCATCGCTTCACCCTCTACCGGTGTAGCCTCACCATATAGCCAACATAGTTTTTCGATGTCGTTTGCCGACAATACATTATTCACTTGGGTTGCAATAACCGTACGGTTTGATGTAGTGAAAAAGTAAATCATATTATGTTTTATTTGTTATTTGCATAGTATTACAATAGCACAACAGCTATCGGCGCATACCACATGCACTAATTGCAAAGATAAATATAAAAAATGATATTCAATATATTTTGAAAACTTTTGTTTTTATACAAAATTATTATTGCAGGAAAATAATTGACAGAAATTAGTTTTTCATAAATTTGCGGACAGGAAAAAGAGATACAATAATACAAAACAGCATATGGAAACATTCATAGGGTTAATTGTACCGTTTTTAGGAACAGCAACAGGAGCAGCCATGGTGCTCATGTTGCGCGACAGGATATCGGACCTCACAAACAGAGCCATGCTCGGTTTTGCGTCGGGTGTAATGGTAGCCGCAGCATTCTGGTCCTTGTTACAGCCTGCATTCGAGCAGGCCGGAGAGGGATTCGGCAATGCATGGCCAATTCTTGCAGGATTCATTGCCGGAATATGTTTTCTATTGTTTCTTGACACTATTATCCCGCACCAACACGTCGATGACAACAAACCCGAAGGCCCTGCATCGCGCTTACCGCGTTCAATAAAGATGATTCTTGCCGTAGCATTGCACAACATACCCGAAGGTATGGCTGTGGGCGTTGTCTTTGCAGGCGTGATAAACGGCAATGCCAACCTCACCTTGTCGGGAGCGCTTGCGCTGTCCATTGGTATGGCTATTCAGAACATACCGGAGGGAGCAATAATTTCCGTTCCGTTACGCAACGAAGGCAAGAGTCGCATAAAATCGTTCTTATGGGGAGCCATGTCGGGACTTGTAGAGCCTGTTGCAGCTATCGCAACTATACTATTTTTGGGAGAGAACGCATCGACAATGCCTGTATTGCTTTCCTTTGCCGCGGGAGCGATGCTGTATGTTGTCGTGGAGGAGCTTATCCCGTCGTCACAAGCCGGCAAGCACAGCAATATAGGTACCATAGGATTTGCCATTGGATTTGTTCTTATGATGACTCTCGACGTTGTTATAGGATAGATTAACGAGGAACGAGGAACGAAGAACGAAGAACGTGGAACGTGGAACGCTAAACGTTAAACGTTAATCGTTTTCTCTTTTCCGTTTTCACAAAGGTAATTTCCAGACAAATTCCGGAACCGATAAGATGCTTGGATCAACATCGATATTATTACCTAAATATTTTACAGCAATGTATGCTACAGACACCACTCGTTTGCACTTCGTTAATCATTAAAACATCAAGAGGGTGACTCAAATCGAGTCACCCTCTTGATGTTTTAGAAGGCTCGTGTGTTACTTCGCCCAGAGATTACCCCATTGACCACGATCGTTGACAATGGACATATTACCTCCGCCACTGCCGGAGTCACCTCTGTTCTCCTCATCTAATGACAATGCAAGAACTTCACAATTAACTTTCAAGACCTCTGCGCTTGGTGCGATATATTTCTGTTTCATATTTTCCATTTCCATCATTCCTTTCTTACTTAACATACACCTTCTTACCATTCACGATATAGAATCCCGGCTGGGTGATTCCTTCCAATTTACGGCCCTGCAGGTCGTAGATTGATTCCACAATTTCTCTCTCACATTCCACTTCCTCAATATCCATTGCTCCTTCTGCGTCAAAGCGGAGAGAATAATTTGCTACCTGCTGTGCCACTTCTCTATTAATCACAAGATATGCACGGTTCGCAGAGTTCATCACATAACCGCCCTTGTCGTGGTTGTAGCTGCCGTCTACCTGAACTCGTTCTCCATTGGCATCATAGTTCTCATACATCCAATACATCTTGACAACATCGTTCTTTGCCTGCATCATGTAAATATCCCTTGCGTCACCGGCTTCAACAACACCTTTGCATAATGTACCCTCAAGCATATTGTTTTCTATTGCAGCTGCAGTTTCGGTGGTATATACAAATTCGAGCTGCAGAGCTTCGGCCAAATCCTCTTTACTCTTCAGGATTACCGGAGTATTTGCAGGAAGCACATTTTCTATCTCCACCATATTTATAGACACGCCATCAAGACCGGCAGCATAACTTGCTGTTATTTCCTCCGGTATTTTGGCATTGAATCCGAGCATCAATGTACCATAACCCAAAGCACTCATTGTGTATGGATAATATATTGATTCAACCTCCGCTTCAGACAGTTCTTCGATATACCATGCCGAAGCACTTCCCAAGCCACCTGTATAACCGACAAGTTTACTTCCTGAATCTTGAGCATGTAATGGATAACCTCCGGTTGAATTAAGTTTCAACTCGCCTGTAACCTCATCAAGAATTTCAACAGTATATTTTAATGGTCTTGCACTAAGATTAATCTGAGTTGCCCACTTGGCAGTATCCAGATAACATTGAGTCTGAAGGTTCTTTATATAATAGCCGTTGTCATTCACTTCGAATTGCCATATATATTCTGCAAGACATTCATTTTCCGGATTAGCAAAATGAGGTTTATTGTCCGAATTGACATATGCAAATTTGCCATTGCTATAAGCATTAGTGTTGGCAGACTTGATTCTATACAAACCTTTTTCGTTCGGCATCTTGCGGTCAAGTGAATTATAAGCATTGCTCAAAGTCTCACGCATAGCATCATATTCGCTATCCTCGGCTGTTTTATTATCAAGCAAGGCTGTAGCATTGTTGTAAGCCTCGTTATATGGGGCAACAGAACTTTCAGAGTATTGGCCAATATTCACACCTCCGACCTTCAAGCCACCACAATCAACATGCTCATTGTAAAGCGCAAAGTATGCATCAGAGAGACTGTAATCGGTTTCATCAAGAATAAATTGGAAATTAGAGCCATCATCTGAAGGAGAATTATCTGACGACCAGAAGCCCATTTTGTGACTTGCTCCACCATGATTACTGAAATATGTTCCCTTGCCTTCGGGCTGTATATTCCAAAAACCTGTTTTAGTAACGTCTGTTATAGTTTCGTTTCCGGCTTCGTCAGTTACGACATTGGTCTTGAATGTTATATACCAATTTATCTTATAGCTGTCGTCACTACCGTCAACACCCTTAACTTTGCTATTACCGTCATTAAGATCATTGCTACCAAGTTTCAAAGTCGTGTTCTGTGCGCCATTATTGCTATATGGCATAATGAGGATATCATCAAACACTTCATCATTTGTACCGCTCATAAAGTACCAAGCCTGATTACGGTTAAGTTCGTCATCGGCAACAGCAACCATTCCCGAAGCCTCATCGTATTGCAATACAGAAGTTGCACTACGCTTGATTCTTATCTTATAGAGCACCGGCTTTTCTGCATTTCTTGTCAGTTTGACAGGTATTTTATTCAACAACAAAGCATTTTCAAGAGACTCTTTTGCTGCTTGCAAGTTTGCAACGACTTCATTGTATTCACTCTCAAGCATATAACGTCCGTTTTCCTCTATTGCAACATTCTTCTCAATATACGCTTCTATTATCGGCTCTGAATACAAGTTAAATGCATACTCATTTCCTATAACGACTGTCGGATAAGTTTCAAACCCAAACTCACTGAGAACAAAGAATTTATGAGACACATCATTATATGTTGTCGTTGAATGGTTCTGAGTGTCTGTAACCATAAGGCGGACATAACGGTAAGCCTCTTCCATATCAATAAGCGGTGATGTATATTTCACGGCATCGCCGTCTGTAGGCAAGCCCGTGAGTGTTCTCACATTCACCCATTCGCCATCAATCGTATTGCAAGCCTGCACCACAATTGTCGCTGGGTCGTTATTGCTATTGCTATTACGTCCTACATAATTGAACTTGAATGCTTT
The DNA here is from genome assembly GCA_017647225.1 of Bacteroidaceae bacterium. Classification (GTDB taxonomy): domain Bacteria; phylum Bacteroidota; class Bacteroidia; order Bacteroidales; family Bacteroidaceae; genus HGM04593. Next base: position 28,509 of record JAGCLA010000005.1, read on the forward strand.
TACAGTATTACCTTCACCCATATCGATACGGATATAGTGGTCCAAATCGTCGTCCTGTGCATTACCGCCATAAGTTGTATGCAAGTGAGTGCCTGTATCACCATCGAACAAAGCTTCAACTCCGCGTTTATCGTCGGCACCGGCACTTGAATTCGTTGAGTTGTCAGCATTACAATATACATTATCGGCACTCAAAACAGGAGTATTGACATCGGTCACATTCGCAAGACTCGCGATAAGAGTTTCTGTTTCAGCAATCAATGCTTCAAGCCCATCGCGGTTTGACCAATCGGCATCAACAACAGTTTGCACAGCTGTGTAGCAGCTGTTCAACATATCATATACCGCATTATATTTTTCATTGACGGTATAGTGCCCCACTACATATTCAGCCGACTGCAACGCAAGATACAATGCTATATAATCGATACCGCCAGCGTTTGCATAATAGCTACTCAATGTCCTATCGGCCAAAACATACAGGTTAAAGTCGGACATATGGAATGAGTTGACACCCGATTTGACAGCAAAACGTATGTAACGATATAAGCCGCCAAGGTCAAGTGGATTTTCCATAGCCCACTGTTCTCCGGCACCGGTTGCAAGACCGCTGTCAATAACGGTTATTTCGGTGAAATTGGTACCATTGTTACTTCCAAGCACCTTTATTGCTGTAGGACGTTCGGTTTCATATCCGCTATTACGGGTTGCATAATCAAACTGCAGTTCATCTATAGCAATGGCAATACCCATATCAACCTCGACAAAATGAGTATAATCGGCTATGGTGCCACCCCAAGATGAGCCTACGTAAGTTTCTATATTCGCACTACCGTCATCATTCTTATCCAGGATATTGGCAACATTTCCATCACCAACACCCGAGAGTCTTACATAGAACGGTGCGTTGACATCTGATGCCTGCAAAGATATTGCACACTTACCGGCAGTGTCTTCTGTAATTTCCTCCATGAGGCCTTCTCTTATTTCTGCTATAAGAGTAGAAAGAGCGGTGCGGTCACCTGAATAATCGGCATTTACAATACCCTGTGTTTCATTGTAACAATCATTCAACAAGGAGAGCGCAGTTGTGTATTGTTCCTCAGTAAGATAGAAACGCTCTACAACATTCTCTGCCTGCTGCAAAGCAAATGACAACTCTGCAATTCCAAGCCCTGTAACTGATGCATAATAGTCGTCGCCTTTAGCAACAATCGCTTCAATCAAAGCGTTGGCGTTGGTAATTGCAGTATTCAATTCGCTCTTGTCAATGGTTGTTGCCACATTGGCATTCTTTATCAGCAACAAAGCATCATATTGCGCCTGCAAAGCCGTATTTGCATCATCAACCTCGGTTTGCGAATTGCTGTTATCGAGTTTGTCTTTTGCTACATCAATTGCTGTTTTTGCCGTTGCGAGCATTTCATTTGTCAAGTCCGATGGTTTATAATCGGCATTTACATTGCCTTCACTATCAGCCATTTCGTTATATAATGCCAGAGCGTTATTGTATAAATTCCGTAATGCATTCTTATCAACAGCAACCTGTGCCACAGCATTTTCCAATTCTGTCTTGGCCTCTTCCATATCGACAATCTGCGCATCAAGCATATCAACGCTCAATACTTTATTGTCAGCTCCACACATTGTTTTTGAACCCTCCTTAACAAAGTAGGTAGAAAGCAACATATCTTCTGTTACAATTTCGGAATAAGCATCATTAACAGCAACGTTATCTGTCACTTTACTGAAACCGAATTCAGAAATTACAAAATATGTCGCAGAGTTGCCACCTTCGACACCGGTAACCTTGAAACGTATATAACGGTATGCCGCTGGTGAAGAAATCACACCCGACTCAAACCGTTCAGCCACACCACCATTTGTATTCTGAGCGGGATTAGGCAAACCGTCAGCTGCACGTGTCAATGTTCTGATAGCCACATATTCTCCGTCAGGTTCATTGCAACCTTCAACCACAATAGTAGTCGGACAGTTGTTACCGTTATCGCGGGTTGCATAGTTGAACTTGAAGTTCTTTACCGTTGAGTTTTCGCCCAAATCGACACGCAGATAGTGAGGAGTGGCAACAGTACCACTATAGTCGGTATGCATAAATGTTTCAACATTGTCATCGGTCAATTTGTCAACATAAGCCGCACTATAATCATCATTGTTCTGTGCTGTGTAAGGTGCATTACAATAGAGGTTGTCTGTTGTAAGCGTCATTGATTCAACCTTTGACAGTTCTATAGTTCCTACTACAGCTAACAATGTTTCTGTTTCTGCAACAAGAGTAGAGAGTGTATCCTTACGGGCATTGATTATTGCATTATATTCTTCAAGCAATGCATTGTATGCATCCTGCAATGTTTTTTTCATAGTTTCAATACTCTCCGTTGATGGCGAAGCTGTGTCAACAAGCGAACGGGCCGACATATATGCTTCGTGAGCAGCATCGACTTTAGTGTCAGTTATCTTACCTTTATAATAATCACGCAATGTCGATTCAAAAGAAGTTACAGAGTATATATCAAATTCTGCCATGTGCCAATATCCACGATTTGCGTGTACATTGAAACGCAGATATTTGTATGGAGCCGAAACCATTGCTTCAGTAGATTCCCAATCCGTACCGGCACTCTGTGGCAATTTTTCAACAGAGCCTATAAATTTATAATTGACACCATCGTGGCTACCATAGACATCAATACTCTTTGGAAAATCACTTGACACACCGCTACGTGTAGTATAACCGAACATAAAACGCTCCAACCCATCAGCATTACCAAAGTTTACGGTAAGATAGTGCGAACCGGATACAGGTTGCGAAGACCAATCGGAATGGAGGAAGGTATTTTTCTTACCATCAACAAGATTATCAATTTTAGAGCCCTCGCGTGAGTCTGGTGCATTACATGACAAATAGCAATTACCCGAGGAGGCAGTTGTCTGCAATGTTATTGAATCGCCTCTTGTATAGTTTATTGTGGCAACCTTATCAACAAGAGCCTTGGTTTTTGTCATAAGTGCCTGCAACTCTGCAAGGTCTTCGACAGTATTGTCTGGTTCAACAGCTGTAAGATACCAACCGGAAGCCGCGGCATCAAGTCCCCAACCAATAATTTTGCCGTAGCCGCCTTGCGCATGGATATTTCGGCCATTATCGAGTGGGTCACGTCTGATTGCCCAAACTCCGTCAGAAATCTCCTGAAGCCTATAAACAGCTGTTGCTGAAGGTTCTGAAGTTGTTGTCAACTGGGCATTGTTAGCTACTTCCGCACAATAATATCCACCCATGTTATAGATATTATACACACCACCCGTCGCTGTTTCTTTGAATTGCCAGCGTGATGTATTGGCCTCTGTACCGACACTTGCTGAGTAACATACCACAGGAGTTTCTCCACCGGTGTTTACATACATTACATTGCCGGCATAATGTGCATTGGTTATTATGTATGTAAGGTTTGAATTAAACGGAATCTTCGCATCGTTGTCGGCAAGGACTTTCTGATATTCGGCATAGAGCATTTCATATGCACCCTCATAACCGACACCACTTTCATAAACTTCTTCTGCCATCTGAACAGCTTCGACAAGACCAGACACAGATGCAGCCTTATAAAAACCAACCCTTGTATAGGTGTTATCTACCTTATCAGTGATAGCCTTTGCATCATTAATCAACATTGCAAGAATATCACGCTTGATAACAACAAGATCAACCTCAGCCTCTTTAGTTTCGCTTTTATCATCGACAGCGACAATTTCGGCTTTTCCCGACACCAAAGCATGCAAAGCCTCCTCGCTCAATTCAAAGGTCGATTTGTTGCTGAAAGACATTATCTCACCATTCTCATTGAGAATCAAGAAACCGACACCACCTTCGCCACCACTCATTGTAACAGAGCCGTCACTGCCAAGTGTTGCAGTATAGGCTGTTGTAATATCGACATCACCATCTATAAAATCGTTTACAGAACCGAACTCAGCTGTAGGATTATTATCCCATAAACTTCGTTTCGTAGTGCCGTCGTGTCTAAGTGTAGTTTCTGCCGTACCATCATTGATAAACAACACTGCAAGATTTTGAGGATATCCCTTGTCCTTTACTTCTTTAATTGCAGCATCAATCTGTTCCTGTGTAATATTGTATGTAGCATTGCTGTAGTCACCCACAAGGCGGTTGTCCATAATTTCGAAGAAACCGTGTGCACGGAAGAACTCGGTCAAATCTTCGCCAGCTGCATTACATGCATGCTGATAGAAACGTAGCAGAGATGTTTCACCGCTTATCTGTCCGCCATTTATAAGTGGTTCCTGACGGCAAAGTTCAAAAAGACGAGGCCAGAACTGTGTATTATTACCTGCAAGGTGATAGTAGAGCCACAAACGATAGTACAAATGAGTGATTGCCCAGATATTATTTGTATAAAGATCGTTTCCTTTGGTATTGAAAGCCGCAAGAACACTCTCCAAAGAGCCCTCGCTACCATTTACACGTGATGTACCCATACCCATATACCAGACAGCGACGTTCGAGAAGAAATTGTTGGTAACCTCGGTTTGGCCATTCAGATTGAACACCGCTTGATGCTGGTGACCTATCTCATGAGCAGGTCCCCATGTCGGTCCGGCCTCGTTGGCTATTTTACCAATTATACTCGGCATTGTATTATAATGATAGTTACATACACGCCAGCCACCACTCATATAACCGCTTGGAGCACCGACACCGCAACCATGATGATTGAAGTATTCGCTATAGTCAAGTCCCTGACAGAAGTCGATATAACCATCATAGTTGTATATTTCGGCAGGAGTTCCTTCAGCAGTCCAACGTGGATAGAGTTCATTCATCTTGTCCATCGTTGATTTGCTCACAAGACCCATACTTGCAAGCTCCGAATACATAATTCTATCCCATGCCTCAAGCATTATATTGATTTTACCATTGTCGGAACTTAGTCCCATACCCGGATAATAGGTATCGCTATAGTTACCGAAGCTGTTACCGCTACCGCTATAGCAGTTAGGAGTTTCTTGAACAGAAATATTATCAAGATGATACAACAATCCCTTTTCCATGACACTGTCCTCATTGGCCTGGTCTCCCAGAGGAAACAATAATGTCTGACGATGACCGAGCAATGGAAAATCGCGGTTAGGAGCATCTGTTCCGTTCAAAGGAGCGCGTACCTTATAGTAATCCCAATCTTCGTCGTTATCCACTTCGCCCCAAAGATTCTCTGTTCCCGAATCAGATGCGCGGAAGTCACCGATAGCATTATAATAACCATTGATATGACCACCCTCGATATGTATTTTCAAAGGAGCAAACTCACTTAATTTATGTGGGAACTTATCGGCCAGTGTCTCACCGTCCTCGTCATACGTATGCACCAAGTAATTTATCCACAAGACGCAGCCATCGGCTGTATAAGGAACGATGTTCAAACCTTCATGAAGATGGGTATAAGCTTCATTCGTATAATACCCGGTAGCTCCAAGACCTGACTGATGAGTGACCAACAGTTCTGCACCTTCAGCAATCTCGCCTTCAACCATGATATATACAGATTCTCCATTATTGGCATAGATACCTGTCGGATTATCCATATTACAGTGTGCATTTATACGCAAATAGCTTGTAATTTCACTTTCAATACTATAAGGTTCGTACATCTGTACGCGAAATTTCTTGGCATACTCGCTGTCCCAACCCTCTTTTTCGCTGATAGCATTGGCTTCGTCCCAATTATCGTCACGCACTTTCTTGACCATATTCTTAAGAACTGCAGGCAATGCCTGATAATTGGCATCAAGCAACAATTGCTCATCGGTAATATTGGTATATGCACCTTTGAGTTGAGTACAAGCTTTATCTTCAAAGATCAGTTCCAACTTCTCTCCTATATTTACTTCATTAGGAAATCTAATTGCAATATCGTCCAAAAGCCTTTCAATATCATCTATTGTGTAATCAACCTCTGTAACAGTCCATTGTGTTCCACCGGAGCCACTACCCCAACCCTGAATGTTGGTTTGTGAATCATTACCCAAGTGCATATAGCCATTATCGTTGGAAGAGACAGAAGCACTACGGATTGTATTGTTTGTTCCGCCGGCAACAATGTATTCAAACTTGTTTGAATTGTCTGTACATTTTTCGGTCAAACCCCATGTATTCTGTGCGGTTTGAGAAAGGTAATAACCGTTGTACATGTTGCGGAAGATGTAACTTTCACCATCTTTTGAAACAAGCCATTGCTGCTTGATGTCATCACTGTTTGTTTCAGTAGCCTGTACTGCAGTAATTGTACCCTCTATAGCCGTTATTGCACGACTTGTAAAATGAGCATTCCGAAAGTGGTAGATTTTCCCTACCTCGAGAGTTGTTTGTGCCCATGTTGTCATACTTAACAGCAGAAACGCTGTAAGCAACAAGGTTTTAGATAATTTCTTCATATTATAAAGTTTGATTTTTCATAAATCCAAAATTCTTGCAAATTTAACTTCTTTTTTGCGTTTTTTTATTTAAATAAAAATTTAATCAAATCTAATGGAATAAATAGACAGCAAAACCACGATTATGGACAATACCGTTCATTTCAACTTTTCGTAAATGCCAATTTTTGTTTTTTTTACTAAAAAATCAAAAAAGCCAACATCATTTTACAATGAATAGTATTATATTCGCAATACTTTGATAAATAAATTTTAATAATAACATTATGACAAAGAAACAAAATATCGGAACTATCTGCATACAGGGCGGATGGCAACCTAAGAAAGGCGAGGCACGCGTGTTGCCTATTTTCCAAAGTACAACATTCAAGTATGAGACAAGTGAGCAGATGGCACGCTTGTTCGACCTCGAGGACTCAGGTTATTTCTACAGCCGCTTGCAGAACCCTACAGTTGATGCTGTTGGTGCAAAGATTGCAGCATTGGAAGGCGGTATCGGCGCTGTAATGACATCATCGGGACAGGCTGCCAACTTTTATGCGATACTCAACATCTGCCAGAGCGGTGACCACTTTGTTTCGGCAACCACAATCTATGGCGGTACATATAATCTCTTTGCCGTAACCCTGAAGAAGATGGGTATTGAGGTAACATTCGTCGATGCAGATGCTCCTGCCGAAGAGATTGAAAAGGCATTCCGTCCAAATACAAAGGCATTGTTCGGAGAAACTATCTCCAACCCGGGTGCAAACGTTCTCGACATTGAGAAATTCGCTGCAATCGCACACAAGAACGGTGTGCCCCTCATTATTGACAACACTTTCGCAACACCTATCAACTGCCGTCCTATCGAATGGGGTGCTGACATCGTAACCCACTCAACAACAAAATACATGGACGGCCATGCCGTTGCAGTCGGTGGTGCGGTTATCGACAGCGGTAATTTCGATTGGGAAGCGCAGCACGACAGATTCACATGCCTTACAGAGCCCGACGAGAGCTATCACGGCTTGATATATACAAAGAATTTCGGCAAGGCTGCATATATCACAAAGGTAGTGTCACAGGTGATGCGTGACCTTGGTGCAATGATGTCACCACAGAACGCATTCCTCTTGAACTTGGGCTTGGAAACTCTGCACTTGCGTATGCCACGCCACTGTTCAAATGCACAGAAGGTTGCTGAGTTCCTAAAGGCACACCCAAAAGTAAAATGGGTAAACTACAGCGGTTTGAAAGATGACAAATACTACGAACTTGCACAGAAATACACACCTGATGGCGGTTGCGGTGTAATGGCCTTTGCAGTTGAGGGTAACAAGGAAGATGCCATACGTTTTATGGACAGCCTTAAATTCATTGCCATTGTCACACACGTTGCCGATGCACGTTCATGCGTTCTTCATCCGGCAAGCCACACACACCGTCAGCTGAGCGATGCACAGCTACAAGAGGCAGGCATCAACCCCGACTTGATTCGTCTATCGGTTGGTATAGAGGACGTTGAAGATATCATCGCAGACCTTGACCAGGCATTGCAAGTTCTATAATGAAATTACTTGAATACAATACAAATAACAATATCAGAGCCTTCTCCACATATCGTGGGGAAGGCTCCGGTAATTATGCGGAGTTCAATATCACACACTACTGCGGTGACTCGCCCGAACACGTGGCAGAATGCCGTTTGGAGTTGTGCAAATCACTTGCCATTGAGGACAATAGCCTAATCTTGCCAAGACAGACTCATGGCGACAACATAATTTGCATAGACAAGGAGTTCCTTGACAAGCAAAAAAAGCAACAGGAAGAGTTACTCTATGGCATAGATGCAATTGTGACAAACCTGCCACACACATGTATTGGCGTTTCAACAGCAGACTGTATTCCTGTTCTATTGTATGACAGCACTAAATGCGTTATTGCTGCCGTACATGCCGGTTGGCGAGGAACTGTTGCACGGATTACACAAAAGTGCATTGCAGTAATGAACAAGGAATACGGTTGTGACACCGAAGATATAAAGGCGATAATTGCACCGGGAATTTCCAAAGAGGCTTTCGAGATTGGCGAAGAGGTTTACGAGGAGTTTGCCAAAGACGGTTTCCCTATGGAAAGGATTGCAAGCCTCTACCCTGCCGAGCAGGGCGAGAAATGGCATATCGACCTATGGGAAGCAAACCGTTTGCAGATGATTGATGCCGGCATAAAAGCCGAGAACATCACCGTTGCGGGGATTTGCACCTACAACGACCACAATGAGTTCTTTTCGGCAAGGCGGTTGGGAATAAATTCAGGCAGGATATTCAACGGAATAATGCTGTTATAAACACAAAAAGACCTTGTGCATTGCACAAGGTCTTTTTGTCTATATTCAAGAGGATTAGCCTCCGAAGTTATCGTACATGATAGACTTCTCCTCAACGCCAAGGTCAGTAAGCATGTTGACAACAGCCTTAGACATCGGGCCAGGACCACACATGTAGTATTCGATATCCTCAGGAGCCTCGTGATCCTTAAGATATGTCTCGTAAATAACCTGGTGTACAAAACCTGCGGTATATTTAACACCTGCTGCATCAGCTGCAGGATCCGGACGGTCAAGCGCAAGGTGGAATGTAAAGTTGGGGAATTCCTTCTCAAGCTGCAAGAAGTCCTCGAGATAGAACACTTCGTTCAACGCACGCGCACCATAGAAATATGTCATTACGCGGTCTGTTGTCTTCAATGTCTTTGTCATGTGCATAATCTGAGCACGGAGAGGAGCCATACCGGCACCACCACCTACCCACATCATCTCCTTCTTTGAGTCGAAAATAGGGTGGAAATCACCATAAGGGCCACTCATGATAACCTTGTCACCTGGTTTCAAAGTAAAGATGTATGAAGATGCAATACCACAAGGTACGTCCATAAAGCCTGAACGGTCAGCCTTGAAAGGAGGTGTTGCGATACGTACTGTAAGCATGATACGGTCACCCTCGGCAGGATAGTTGGCCATAGAGTAAGCACGGATAGTCTCTTCGGTATTATTGCACTTCAAGCCGAGCAAACCGAACTTCTCCCATGCCGGCAGATACTCGTCACCGATAAGAGCCTTATCGATATCCTTGTCATAGGTCATATCGTATGCAGGAATCTTGATCTGTGCGTATGAACCCGGAACAAAGTCCATGTGCTCACCCGGAGGCAATGCAACAATAAACTCCTTGATGAAAGTAGCAACGTTCTTGTTTGAAATAACCTCGCACTCCCACTCCTTAACGCCCATAACAGACTCGGGCACCTTAATCTCCATATCGTTCTTACACTTAACCTGACAGCCCAAGCGCCAATGTGCCTGCTGCTCCTTACGTGTAAAGTGACTTGTCTCAGAAGGAAGGATTTCGCCACCACCTTCAACAACCTGTAGCTTGCACTGACCACAAGAGCCCTTACCACCACAAGCTGAAGGCAAGAAGATTCCATTCTCGGCAAGTGTACCCAAAAGAGCACCACCGGCAGCAACCTCTACCTCTTTCTCACCATTAATCTTAACCTTGATATTTCCACCTGGAAGCAAGAAACGCTTTGCCAACAGAAGGATAATAACCAACAAAAGGATTATTACAAGGAAGACACCTATACTCGCTAATATCAACTGTGTATTCATATCCTTACATTATTACATTTTAATACCTGAGAAGCACATGAACGCCATAGCCATAAGACCTACTGTGATAAAGGCAATACCAAGACCACGCAAAGGCTTTGGAACGTTGCAATACTCCATTTTCTCACGGATTGCAGCAAAAAGCACAATAGCAACCATCCAACCGAAACCTGAACCGATAGCAAAAGCTACAGAATCGGCAAAACATGTGATGGCCTGTGAATTGTCTGCAGGAAGACCTATTCTCTGCTGCATGAAGAGTGAACCACCCATGATAGCACAGTTCACAGCAATAAGAGGAAGGAATATACCCAACTGATTATAGAGTGCCGGAGCAAAACGCTCAACAACCATTTCGACAAGCTGAACAATACCTGCAATAACCGCAATGAAAAGGATAAACGCAAGGAATGTCAAATCAACTCCCAAAATACCGTCTGCAGCAAGAACTTTTGTCTGCAACAAATAGTTTACAGGAAGTGTGATAACCTGCACAAATACAACGGCAATACCCAATCCGACAGCTGTCTTTACGCTCTTAGATACAGCCAAGAACGAACACATACCTAAGAAAAAGGCAAATATCATATTGTCCACGAAAACCGAACGGACAAGCAAACTAATAAAATGTTCCATAATTATTTTTCTTTACCGTATCTAAATTATTATTCTTGCAAACTCTTGTCTTTTGCTCTCTGGAACCACACGATGCATGCGATAAGAATGAACGCAGCAGGTGTCATAAGCATAAGACCATTATTCAAATATCCGGCATCGTAAACACTCTGTGGTATTATCTGGATACCGAGAAGTGCACCTGAGCCAAAGAACTCACGGAACAATGCCACAACAACCAATATCATTGCATAACCAATACCGTTACCGATACCATCAAGGAACGAAGGCCATGGTTTGTTAGCCATTGCAAATGCCTCAAGACGTCCCATAAGGATACAGTTGGTAATGATAAGACCGATATAAACCGACAACTGAACGCTGACATCGTATGCAAAAGCCTTAAGAACCTCACTTACCAATGTTACCAACGCAGCTACAACCACAAGCTGTACAATAATACGGATACGCATTGGGATTGTATTACGGATAAGAGAGATGATAACGTTAGCCATTGCCACGATAATGGTTACTGAAAGACCCATCACAATAGCAGGCTCCAATTTACTTGTAACAGCCAATGCCGAACAGATACCGAGCACCTGGACTGTTACAGGATTTTCCTTAAATAGAGGAGTGTTGAGCGCCTCTTTATTTTTCTTAGAAAAAAGTCCCATATTTATTCCTCCATTATTTATTTTGATTCAACATTTGCATTTGACATAAGATATGCCTTATAAGGAGCAATCTTGCTTTTAAGCATCGCGTCAACTCCATTACAAGTAATAGTTGCACCAGAGATCGCATTTACCTCAACAGCGTCGTTCTGTACTTTCTTTACAATAGAAAGCGCAACCTCACTATTCTCAATTACCTTTTTGCCAGGGAAACGTGACTGGAATTTATCACTTGCAATCTCGGCACCGAGACCCGGTGTCTCACTTGCATGTGAAAAATATACTCCATAGATAGTGTTGCAGTCGTCGTTAAGTGCGAGATAGCCCCAGATACCGCCCCACAAACCGTTACCGGTCATAGGAATGATATATTTTGTTTCACCGTTGACCTCTGCTATATAAAGAGGAAGATTTGAATCCGCTACTGCATCGTTAGCAACTTCAAAGCCACCGTTATCCTTAACGACTTCACCTGAAGCATTGATAACAGGATCGCTTTTGATTACATTATCATATTCTGCTGCTGCATCAGGAACATTCTTGATGTTAAGAGAAGCCAAAATCTGCTTTTTCTTATCAAGACGGATATTGTCATCCTGACGCGGTTTCAATAGTGATGAAACTCCTGCCAAAAGGAATGCAACGATAACCACAACTACAGCCGAATAGATAATGGCATAAATATCGCTGTTTGTATCAAGGCCCTTCTTTGCCTCTTTCACAGCCTCGAACTCTGAAGCACCTACCTTGCATACAGGGCATACGCTTGGAGCTTCTTTGCCTTCGTGTACGTATCCGCACACTTTGCATACATATTTCTTTGCTGCCATATCTTTATTAGTTCTTTTTAGTTAAACGTTTTGCACGTGCATTCACATTTGACTGCACTACACAATAATCGATAAATGGAGCTGTCACATTCATAAGAAGAATAGCAAGCATCATACCTTCGGGATAACCCGGGTTAAGAACGCGGATAAGTATTGTCATGGCACCGATACCGAAACCATAGATATACTTGCCGACTTCGGTACGAGCCGATGTAACAGGGTCTGTTGCCATGAACACTGCACCAAAGCAGAAACCGCCAAGGAGAAGATGATGCCAGAATGGAATGCTCTCAGGCAACTTGTCGCCGAATACGAAAAGCATTACAACACCACCGACAAAGACGCTGAGCATTGTCTTCCAGCTTGCAACACCTGTCCAAAGGAGAAGGATTGCACCAAGAGCAATTGCAACAACACTTGTTTCACCTATTGAACCGGGCATAAAACCGAACAACATATCACAAACGCCAAGTTCTGCACCGGCTGCACCAACAGGAGCAACACCATTTGCTACGTGCTGGAGTGCAGTTGCACATGTGTAACCGTCAACAGTTGCACCCAATCCACATATAGACTCTGTTGCCACCCAAACTGTATCACCAGAAATAACAGATGGATAAGCAAAGAAGATAAATGCACGAGCAATGAGAGCTACGTTCACGATGTTCATACCTGTACCGCCAAAGACCTCTTTTGCAAAAATTACAGCAAAAGCTGTTGCCAAAGCGAGTATCCACAATGGACAGCCAACAGGAACAATCATCGGGATAAGAATACCTGATACGAGGAATCCTTCATGTATCTCTTCGTTCTTCCACTGAGCAACGGTAAACTCGATACCAAGACCAACAATGTAAGAAACAGCAATCTTTGGCAACATTACCAAAAGACCATAGAGGAACATGCTGAACCATGTTGTTGTCTCAACTGTACCTGCAGCAATAGCGTTCTGAAGACCGATATTATACATACCGACCAACATTGCAGGCATAAGAGCTATAACCACAAGCGACATGATGCGCTTACTGTCAATGGCATCATGAATATTCACACCACTCTTCGCTGTATCGTTGGGAACGAACAAGAATGTTTCGAAACCATCGAACAAAGAACGGAAAGCATGCAACTTACCACCCTCTTCGAAGTTTGGTTTAATTTTATCTATATAATTTCTCAAAAATTTCATACGACTATATTTTATTTTGCATTGAAATTAAACTCGTATTGTTAGCACATCTCGGCACGGAGTTTGTCCAAGCCTTCGCGAACTATGCGCTGCAACTCAAGTTTTGATGAGTCAACAAACTCGCAAAGTGCAAAGTCTTCGGGTGCAACCTCGTAGATACCGAGCTGCTCCATCTTGTCGATATTGCCTGTTATTATAGCCTTGATAAGATATTCGGGATAGATATCCATTGGGAATACCTTGTCGTACTCGTTTGACATGATCATGTGGCGTTCACCACCCTTGATACGAGCGTCGATTGTATATTTGCGTTTTGGGAACAACCAGCTGAAATAGCTACGGCTTGTGCTGTACATTCCAAAACGAGGAGCTGCCCAACCAAGGATATCAGCATCGTTGAGGATTTCAGGGATAACTGTTATCTCTGTTGAGAATGCGCCGAGGAAACCATCAGCTGCAGTCTTTTTACCTGTCAAAACGTTACCGTCGATTATACGGAGTTCATTCTTGTCCTCAAGACGACCCTCAACAAGTGTTGAAATTTGAGCACCAAGAACAACCTTGCTGTATGAAGGATTCTTTACCTCGCTACCGGCAAGAGCAACAGTACGTGTGAAATCAACTTTACCCTTATTGAACAGGCGACCGATGAAGATTACCTCTTCGGCACCGATTGTCCAAACAATTTCGCCCTTGTTTACAGGAGCTGTCTTGTTGATCTGAACACCGACATTACCGGCAGGGTGAGGACCCTTGAAAATTGTTGTTGTTACATTCTTTGCAACAAGCAAAGCTGTCGATTTCTGACAAGCGCAGATGCCCAAGTGTACAGGAGCGATGCGAGACAAAGCGTCAAGACCTGTCTGAAAATCTTCCTCGTTACCCTTGAGAGCTATCTCAAAGTTTACAGCAAGAGGCTTTGAATCGAATGCAGATACATAAATGGCACGAGGTGTATCGCTTGGATTTGCGATAACATCATAAGGTCTCTGACGCATGAATGCGAACAGACCTGCCTTCAAAAGGTCAGCCTTAACCTCATCCGATGACAACGAAAGAACATCTTTCGCCTTGTACTCTACAGACTCAAACTTGCCGTCTGACTCTACAACTACGCTAAGAACGCGTCTTCTCTCACCGCGGTTCACCGCTACAACCTTTCCGCTCACCGGCGAAACAAATTGCATTTCAGGGTTAGCTTTGTCAACAAACAAAGGATCGCCGGCTTTCACTGCATCCTCAGGTTTTACAACAACCTTAGGAGTTACACGTGTAAAATCAGCTGGCATCAAAGCATAAAGCTTAGCTGCCTCAACTGATGTCATTTCAGCAACCGGAGCACCTTTTAGGTTGATATTCAACCCCTTAGAAATTTTTACGACTCTGTGCATATAAATTGAGTTACGTTAATACATTATCCGTCACAAATTTAGAGAAAATTTTCTGTATTTCCACGAATAAGATTTAATTTATTTTAAGAATCAAACAAAAAAAATGAGAGAGTATCTCACGATACCCTCTCACATCTATTAAGTAAGTAATTCAATTATTCTGCTACTGCTGGTGTAGATTCTTCTGTTGCAACAGCTGCTTCTGCTACAGGAGCATCAGCTTTTTTTGTTGAACGACGACGACGAGTCTTCTTAGCCTGTGTCTTAGCCATGTTCTCGTTGTAATCTACAAGCTCGATGAAGCACATCTCGGCTGCGTCACCCAAACGTGTACCCAACTTGATGATGCGTGTATAACCACCTGGACGCTCGGCAACCTTTACTGAGATTTCCTTGAACAACTCAGTAACAGCCTCCTTGCTCTGGAGATAGCTAAATACTACGCGACGAGAATTTGTTGTGTCGTCCTTTGATTTTGTTATAAGTGGCTCAACGAACTTCTTGAGTTCCTTTGCCTTTGCAAGAGTCGTAGTGATTCTTTTGTGCATAATCAACGAAACTGCCATATTTGAAAGCATTGCGTTTCTGTGAGATGCAGTACGACCCAAATGATTAAAAGATTTCTTATGTCTCATAATTATTCTTTGTCTAATTTATATTTTGAAATATCTGTTCCAAACGAAAGATTCAGACTCTCGAGCAAAT
>JAGCLA010000006.1 GCA_017647225.1 Bacteroidaceae bacterium
AGCAGGAACTGAAGAAGTATATCCATTACTACAATAATGATAGAATAAAACTGAGACTAAAAGGAAAGAGTCCGGTGCAATACCGAACTCTTTACCAATAAATTTATTTATTAATCCGTCCAACTTTTTGGGGTCAGATCATTCTGGTTTGTCTTTCGTTTTTTTATTATTGATGCTTGTTATTTTATAGCTTCAAGATAGTTCTTGACAGGGTTTGCGTACATTTCAATGATTTTTGTACGGCAGAACTCGTTGTCGCGGTTCTCGAGGTCAATCATCTCGACCCTTCCCTGCAAGTATGCTTCAACCTTTGCTTTCTCTTCAGCTGTGTATCTGTCAGCAAACTGTGCATCACCGGTCATAAGCTCGTAGCAATAGTAGTTGATAGGCCAGAACTTGTAGTTGCTGTGTATATGTTTGTCGATGATGCGTGCAACAGCAGCTGTCTTCTCGTTCTTGCCTAGCGCACGGTCAATGGCATTTATCTCGTCGTTGATGCAGTCGGCTATATGATAGTGTATTCTGCCTTTGTAGCCCATAACACCCACTTTCATGTTCTCAAGGTCATCGCCGGGTGATTTCTTATGCTCCGGGTTGTCGCGCTTCTGCTGGAACTCCTTGGCTTTAAGATAGTCGCATGGGTCGTACTCATATGAAATTGTTGTAGGTGCAATGTTCAGCTCTACCAATGCATCAATAATGTCTCCGTTGCTGTACATTGAGAACATTTTAATCAAGCCTTCTTGTGTGCGGTCATTGCTGTCCTTGGCACGTCCTTCGCGTTGTGCTATCCAAATAGGCTGGTTGCGCTCTGTTATTGTATAATGGATGTATGATGACAGACGTTTTGACGATGCGAGCATTTCGCGTATTGATGCTGAACGCTGTACAATGAAACTGCGGTTCAAACGCACAAGTTTCTTTATCCATGGACGGATAAGCAGGTTGTCGCCGATGGCAATCTCTACAGTGTTGTTTATAGCATCAACAAATACAACATCAAGAAGTGCCGAGTCCATGATTATATCACGATGATTCGAGATGCACAAAGCACTGCTCATGCTATCCTTATTTTCTATGCTTACCGTGAGACCGCTTGAGAGTTTTTGTATCAATCCCTTCATGAAAGGGTATATCAGAGTCTTCTGGAATTCCAGATTGTCTTTCGATGCACGCATCTGCTGTGCAACATATTCAAAAGGAATATCTTTAATTGCATATTTTATTATTGCCTGGAATTCCGGGTCAGCAATAAGTTCTTCACAAATCTGTGGAATTTCTTCTGCTACATACGGGCGAATTTCATCATATTCTGCAGGAATCATCATATTGTTATTGTTTTAGAAGTAATGTATTTTGCAATGTTCACTCTGCAAAGTACGGCAAAATATTTCAAAAAGCAAGAATATGTCATCTTTTTTCTTCCTCTAAATCATTTATGTGATTGTACATGAACAAATTTATTCATTCGTTTGTTCTATATATAGCTCTCTACCGGTCTTGTTTGTATATACACATTGTTGATTTGTGATGTTGAATGTATATGTCGGCAAGACCGGTATTTTGTATTCTCGAATTTTACAATTATTTTTGTAAAGTTTAATAAATCTGTTATATGAAAATCCGCAGTTTGCTCAAGAAATTCTTTGGATTACTACCTGCCGGAGTAGTATGTCTTGCTATCTTTTTCTTGATTTTTGGTTATCTGGCATATAAAATGGGAACAGCAAATATGCTTAATACCATTATGAATAATGCACACGACTTGTTGCTTAACACCGTATTTTACTTAATGGCGATATGTGTAATTACAGGTGCCATTGGTAAAATTTTTGTTGAGTTTGGTGTCGTGAATATGCTTGAGAAGTTGCTTCGTCCTTTGATGAAACCGTTATTTAATCTTCCCGGTGTGGCTTCGTTGGGTGCTGTAATGACATTCCTTTCCGATAATCCTGCAATTATCTCTCTTGCACAGGACAAACGCTTTGCATCATATTTCAAGAAGTATCAGTATATTTCGCTCAATAACTTTGGAACAGCCTTTGGAATGGGATTGTTAGTTATTGTGTTTATGATAGGACAGGGTTATTTTATGGAGCCTCTTGTAGGATTCATCGGCGCGTGCATAGGATGTATTGTTTCCACAAGACTAATGCAGTACTTTGTAGTAAAGGCATATCCACGTTATAAGGAAGAGAATGCAGTGGAATTGGATACAATAGAGGAAGAAAAAGACGTACATAGCAGAAAGCCCCTTTTTCAACGAATTCTTGATTCGTTGCTTGATGGCGGTCGTACCGGAGTTGATGTCGGTATGCTGATAATTCCAGGTGTACTTGTAATATCGACATTGGTAATGATATTGACATTTGGACCGGATAAAGCGACAGGTGAATTTACAGGAGCTGCAAAGGAGGGTGTTGAATTATTGCCTTGGGTTGGTGAAAAATTGAGTTTCCTGTTTGAGTGGCTTTTCGGCTTTACCGACCCACACCTCATTGCATTTCCTATAACAGCGATTGGTGCTGTTGGTGCAGCGTTGGGTCTCATTCCTGATTTCACGGCTCAGGGCTGGATTGATGGTAATGCCATAGCTGTGTTTACTGCTATAGGTATGTGTTGGAGTGGTTTTCTCAGTACTCATACAGCAATGCTTGATGCTCTTGGTTACCGTCGTCTTACCTCAAAGGATATCCTCTCTCATACAATAGGTGGTTTGGTTGCCGGTATTGCAGCACATTGGATTTATGTATTGTTTGTAATGGTCTTTTGATTGTATGAAGATAGGAGTATTGACAGCCATGACATCGGAGTATGAGCAGCTTGCAGGGTTGCTTTCCGGTGCTGAACAATGCGAGAAAGGTGGTATATCATATCTTGTGGGGCGTATATCGTCCAATGAGATTATATTACGTCAATGTGGTATAGGTAAGGTGAATGCCGCTTTGGGAACGGCAGAACTTATACGTTCGTTCTCTCCCGATGCCATTGTCAGCACAGGCGTAGCCGGCGGTATCGATACGTCGTTGGACGTGATGGACGTTGTTGTAAGTTCATCGATCGTGTATCACGATGTGTGGTGCGGTATGGGCTGTGAATATGGCCAGATACAGGGTATGCCTGCGGTTTTTGCCGCGAGTGAGCCATTTTATAAGGTGGCGCTTTCGTTGAATGATGCGCCGGACAATGTGACACGCATACATGCCGGCCTTATATGCACAGGCGACCAATTCATTACAAGCCGTGACGAATTGGACAAGATAAAGTCCAATTTTCCAGCCGGCCTTGCAGTCGATATGGAGTCGGCAGCCATAGCCCAGACATGTCACATATATGGTGTGCCATTTGTCAGCTTCCGCATAATAAGCGACACTCCGGGTGTTGATAAGCATATCGAACAGTACGAGAATTTCTGGGGCGAAATGGCCGACCGCTCGTTTGCAGTAACACGTAGTTTCCTTTCCAAACTTTGAAGCAATGGAGAAAATACCAAGTTTTACAATAGATCATTTGCGTTTGAAACGCGGTATTTATGTATCGCGTAAGGATATTGTAGGCGGTGAGGTCGTAACAACCTTTGACGTGCGCATGAAAGAGCCTAACCGCGAGCCTGTATTGAGTCCGAGTGCCATACATGCCATGGAACATCTTATAGCGACATTCTTGCGCAACCATTCTGTCTGGGCCGACAGAATCATATATTGGGGTCCCATGGGTTGCCTGACAGGAAATTATCTTATAGTGAAGGGCGATTTGTCTTCGGCCGACGTCTTGCCGTTGATGTTGGAAGCGTTTGAATTCGTGGCATCATACGAGGGCGAGATACCGGGTGCATCGGCACGTGACTGTGGCAACTATCTGCTTATGAACCTGCCCGAGGCACAGTGGGAAGCGCGTAAGTATCTCCTTGAAGTCCTCTGTTGTGCAACAGAAGAGAATCTCAATTATCCTGTATAATACAACTCGTCATATACAACACAAAAGGTCAGCTTTCGCTGACCTTTTGTGTTGTCCTACCCGGATTCGAACCAGGACAAACAGAACCAAAACCTGTTGTGCTACCATTACACCATAGGACAATCCTCATGCGCTCTCTTTCGAAGAGCGGTGCAAAGATATGGGTTTTTGGCGTAATTGCCAAATGTTTTCTGTTGTTTTTGATTAACCCTTGAATGAATTTACAGCCTCAATGACAGCCGTAACATCGCTGTCGCTCATTGTCGGATTGCAGGGCAGGCTCAACTCCTCGTAGTGTATGCGTTCGGTAATTGACAAGGCAAGAGAGGCGTATTCGCCCAATGCCTCTTGTTTGTGCGGTGGAACGGGGTAGTGTATGAGTGTCTCTATGCCACGCTCAAGAAGATGCTTCTGCAACTTGTCCCTCTGTTCGCAAAAAACAGGGTATATGTGGAATACATGCTCTTCGCGTTTCTCTATCGAAGGGGTCTTTACAAGCCTGTTGCTTATACCGGCATTATATCTCTCGGCAATGGCTCTGCGTCTTTCGTTGTCTGCGTCGAGGCGTTGCAGCTTGACCGACAATACCGCAGCCTGAATCTCGTCAAGACGGCTGTTGACACCCTTGTAGGTGTTTATGTATTTCTTCTCTGAACCGTAGTTGGCTATGGCACGTGCAGTGCTTGCAAGTTCCTTGTCGTTTGTCGTTATGGCACCTCCATCGCCTAATGCCCCCAAGTTCTTGCCGGGGTAAAAGCTGAATCCCGCCGCATCGCCGAGGTTACCCGTACGCTTTCCGTCAATCATGGCTCCGTGTGCCTGTGCGCTGTCCTCGATAATCTTCAAAGAGTGCCTTTTTGCTATTCCCTCTATCTGTGGAATGTTGGCACAGCGTCCGTAAAGGTGTACGGCCATTATGGCTTTTGTGCGTGGAGTTATAAGCTCCTCAATCTTTCCCGGATCGATGTTGCAGCTTTCCCATTCAGGCTCGCAAAGAACAGGCTTCAGCCCGGCTTGCAGTATGGAAAGGAGAGATGCTATATAGGTGTTTGCAGGAACAATTACTTCATCGCCTTCCTGCATTACCCCCATCTCCCTGTATGCAAGCATGATGATTGTCAGTGCGTCGAGTCCGTTGCCTGTGCCTATACAATAACTGCAACCGCAATACTCGGCAAATTCCTGTTCAAAGGTTTTGACCTCATTGCCCAGAATGTACCACCCCGACTGTATGACTCTGTTTACAGCCTCGGTAAGTTGTGGCTCATGGCTTTCTGTTATTTTCTTGAGGTCGCAATATCTTATCATTGATTACTCTTTTTGCTTTTTATGTACTCCAGGAATTCGTCGTATGAATTTATGTATGTATCGGGGTTATAGCTGTGCGATGCCAGAACAAGAAGAACAGCATCTGGGGAAAAATTTCTCAGCTCGTCCCATGTGTCGGGCGGAATAAGCAATCCCTTCTCTTTTGAGTCGAGGCGGTAATCGCGTCTGCCATTGATATCCTCAAGGGTTATGTCCACACTGCCATTGACGGCTACGACATACTCATACATCTCTTTGTTGGAATGTCTGCCGCGCTCCTCGCCTTGTGGAACACCATGTATCCAATATACGCGTTGTATATCGAACGGTATTTCGTGTCCTTCTTCCACAATAGTAAGGCTTCCGCGTTTGTCGGTATGTGTCTTTAACTTATCCATTACCTCAAAGATAACGAAAAAAATGTAATTAAATTATTTTTGCCCCTTTTCTAAAGGATAATATTGCAGTTTGCGGCATTTTTTCTTACAGCAATGGCAAGTTCTTCCATGGAACACCCTTTGGTCTGTGCTATTATGCTGTATATCTCGTATATCCCGATGTTGCTCTCGTCGCTTTCAACAAAAAGCCTTTCCAAAGGCATCGCTTTCAGGCTCTCCATGTTGAATTTCTCGCCGAAAGAGATGTAGAACCCAGCCTTGAGAAGTTGTTCGGTTTGTTGCGGTTTGCCTCTGAAGCCATGTATAATCCAGGCCTGTTGTGGAAGAGTTTTCTTGTGTATGGCAATTATTTCGTCAAATCCTTTGACGCAATGTATTATCAGTGGCTTCCTGACCTCCTCTGCAAGCATTGCGTGTGCTTTGAAAACCTCTTGTTGCAGAGTGAGTGGGGCTGCCGATTTGAGTTTGTCTATTCCACATTCGCCTATGGCCTTTACATTCTCATGGCGGGCTGTTTGCCTGATAACGGCAAATGTCTGTTCCCACTCGTCGGTAATATCCCAAGGGTGTATGCCTGTGGATATATTCCTCTCGGCAGAGTATCTTTTACAGTTCAGTATGGCTGTCCTGTAATCATGTTCTGTGTTGTGGGTATGTATATCGAGTAGTTCCATGCTTTTCAGGCTTGTTATGGTACAGGGTCATAGCCCGAACCGCCCCAGGGGTGGCAACGCAGAATACGTCTTATTGCAAGGTAGAGTCCTTTTATTGGTCCATGTTTGCGCAAGGCTTCTATGGCGTACTGTGAGCAGGTTGGAGTGAACCTGCATGAAGGGGGTGTCATGGGAGAAATGACACGTTGATAGAACTTGATGGGCAGAATAAGTATGGAGGTGATTATTCTTCGCATATCATTCCTGCTTTTGATAGAATGGCGTTAAGCAGTTTTTCCATTTTGCGTTTGATGTATTCGGTACTGCTCGGTCTGGTATCTATATACATAATGGCAACAGCCATCTTCTTGTCATTGTTCTCAAGTGTTTCGACAAAATGATGTTTTCCTGTGCGGTAAGCCTCGCGTATGCGGCGTTTCAGCAGGTTGCGGTCAACGGCATGACGAAAGCGGCGTTTTGCAACGTTAATAAGTATCGCAGCTGTCGGCTCCTGTGTACTCGGCTGTTCGATGAATACTGCACGTAGAGGGAATGCGGTCACAGATGTACCATTGGCATAGAGGTTGTCTATGACACTCTTGCTTTTCAGGTGCTCTTTGAGAGGAAATGTGTTTTTTCTCATCTGTGAATTATGCGTTATAAAATAATCAGCCCCGTCTTGTGGACGAGGCTGTATCTTTTTACTTGTTGTTTGCTGTCAAGTATGCGTCCAGAGCTGCAGGCATGTTTGTTGCTGCTGCCGAAGGCGCTTCAAGGTCAAGTCGCAGACCGTTCTCCTGAATGTATTTGGCTGTTACATTGCCAAAACATGCAATCTGCTGTTCGCCTTGTGTGTAGTCAGGTACGTTCTTGTTGAGCGAATCGATACCGTGAGGGCTAAAGAATATAAGCATGTCGTACGACTTGATATATTCAGCCTCAATATCAGCGCTTACTGTACGATACATCTCTGCCTGTGAGTGGAAGATTTCGTATTTGTCCAATAGAGCGTTTATCTCGGCATTATGTATGTTTGAAGTAGGGACAAAGAACTTCTCGGTCTTGTGCTTTGCAAACAAAGGATCAAGGTCCTGAATGTGTCCGTTACCAAAGAATACTTTACGCTTACGGTACTGAACATATTTCTGTATATAAAGAGAGATGGTCTCTGAAAGGCAGAAATACTTCATGTCGTCAGGAATTGTCACTCTCAACTCTTTGCAGAGCTTGAAAAAGTGGTCAATTGCATGACGTGAAAGAAATACTATGGCAGTGTGGTCTAAGATTGAAACCTTCTGCTGTCTGAACTCCTTTGATGTAACCCCCTCAACTTTAATGAAGGAACAGAAGTCAATCTGCACCTTATGCTTCTCCGCAATATCAAAATATGGAGATTTTTCTGTAGCCGGTTTTGGTTGTGAAACCAGAATCTTACTTACCTTCAATGTCCTAATTTTTTATTGTTAAAAATTCGCTCACTTGTAGTATGAATTTCAACACAATACCCATTGGTAGAAATTCAAGTGCGCAAAGATATAAAAAAATATCCAAATAGTTGCGTCTTTGTGTGAAAATGATTTTAATTAGGTTGTTGAAAATGGTATATACGTATGCTATTAGGACAAACAGTAGATAAATTTTCACAGAACTGAAAAAGTGGTCAGGAAGGAAAAGTATTGCAATTGCAGCCGGTGCAAGAGCAAAACCGAGCAACTTTATTGTAAAGAAATATATATTTCTCCAGGCAACAACTTCCTTTCGACTGAACAGTATGGCATTTACTGCGTCGTAACTGATAAACTTGAAAAGCAACACTCCCAAAAAGGATAGTGCAAGAAAGCCTATAAGCGGCAAAATTGTGCCGTCGGCATTGTAACCTCCTCTTATTATAAATTCAGCGGAAATTATGGTTGCGTAAAACAGAGTTTGTGCATACAACAGTATGTTGCATCTCTTTGTGATATGCGTTCTGCTGTTGTATGGGGTTGCTTTACTTTCGTAATAGAACATACATTTCAAGCGCTCCAGAATCCCTGCGCCATTCATGACAAGCACATACGATATGCCAATGATATTCAAAATGAATATCATCATTATGGCATTGTCATTTATCATGCAGTATGGTGCAAGGGCTTCGGTCATAACGCAGCGTACTTTCTTACCTCCTCGTTCCAGCGCGGAGTGTTCCTTATTATCTCTACAGCTTCGGCAGGAGTAGTGGCAACACTCCATATACGGCTGTGTATCTCTCCCATAAAATGCTCCTCGACAGCTCTTTCGAGTTGTGCGATGAAATGGTCGTAATATCCGTTAATATTGAGTATGACAATAGGGTTGAGGTATAGTCCCAACTGTTTCCATGTTATTATTTCGCTCAACTCCTCTATTGTACCGCATCCGCCGGGGAGAGCAATTACGGCATCGCTCAAATTGGCCATCATCTGTTTGCGCTCGTGCATATCCTTTGTTATATGCAGTTCGGTCAGCCCGGTATGGTGCCAACCCTGTTCCACCATGAATTGCGGAATTACGCCGATGGCCTTGCCGCCATTCTCCAAAGCTCCGTCCTCGACTTCACGCATCAGTCCTATGCTTCCTGCCCCGGTAACAACCGTTATGCCTTCTTTGGCGAGTGTGGCACCAAGCTCGTGTGCAATCTCGCCATAAATGGGTGCTATCTTGTTGCTCGATGCACAATATACGCAAACTCTGTTTATCTTCATTGTATTATATATCTTTTATGCTCCCCAACTGCCGCGGTCAAGGTTGCGGTAGCCTATGGCTTCGGCAATGTGCTGTGCCTGTATGTTCTCGCTCTTGTCGAGGTCGGCAATAGTGCGTGCTACCTTCAGTATGCGGTCGTATGCGCGTGCCGACAGGTCGAACCTTGTCATTGCGGTCTTGAGCATCGCAAGGCTCATGTCGTCAAGTACGGCATATTTGGCAATCAGCTTTGGTGTCATCTGCGCGTTGCAATATATTCCTTCCTCGTTTCTGAAACGTTCTTCCTGAACTCTGCGGGCTTCAATGACACGTTCGCGTATGACTGCGCTTGGCTCGCCCGGTGCGGTGCTTGAAATCTCTTCAAAGGGTACAGGGACAATCTCAATCTGCAGGTCTATGCGGTCGAGCAATGGTCCGCTAATTTTGTTAAGATAACGCTGTACCTGTCCGGGGCTGCAGACACAAGATTTTGTAGGGTGGTTATAGTAACCGCATGGGCAGGGGTTCATTGAGGCAACGAACATCACTCCTGCCGGGTATTCAACTTTATAGTTTGCACGTGCCACACAAATTTTGCGGTCTTCGAGCGGCTGTCGCATGACCTCGAGGACATCGCGGTTGAACTCGGGCAGCTCGTCAAGGAAGAGCACACCGTTGTGTGCCAATGAAATCTCTCCCGGTTTGGGGTTTGCGCCGCCACCGCAAAGGGCTACCGACGAAATTGTATGGTGTGGGCTGCGGAACGGACGCTGGGTTATAAGTGACGCACCGTCGGGCATCATTCCGCTTACCGAATGTATCTTTGTGGTTTCAAGGCTCTCCTTGAGTGTCAGAGGGGGCAGAATACTTGGCAAGCGTTTTGCCATCATTGATTTTCCGCTACCCGGAGGGCCAATCATTATCAGATTATGTCCACCGGCAGCTGCTACTTCAAAAGCACGCTTTACGCTCTCCTGTCCGCGTACCTCGCTGAAATCGAACGGGAAATTGCTCTGTCTTGAATAGAAATCCTTTTCAATGTCAATGCCGTAAGGGGGAATATCCTCTTCGTTGTTCAGAAATTTGATGACCTGTACCAGGTTGTCTGCACCGAACACCTTTATGTCGTTGACAACGGCTGCTTCGGCAGCATTTCCTTCAGGCAGAATTATTCCTTCATAGCCAAGCTCTTTTGCCTTGATGGTTATGGGTAGAGCTCCTTTTATCGGCATAAGCTTGCCGTCGAGCCCGAGTTCTCCCATTATCAGGTAACGTCCAAGGTGTGTTGTTGAGATTACCTCGTCTGCCGCAAGTATGCCTATGGCTATCGGCAGGTCGTATGCCGACCCTTCTTTCTTTATGTCGGCAGGAGCCATGTTTACGATAATCTGTTTGCTCGGGAAGCGCAGACCATTATGTGAGAATGCTGAGTTTATGCGTTGTTGGCTCTCCTTTACTGCATTGTCGGGTAGCCCGACAAGGTAGAACTTAATACCTCTCAATGCATTTACTTCTATTGTGACAAGTGTTGCATTAATGCCTTGAATGGCTGCAGCAAGTACCTTTACCAGCATATCCTGTTTGATGTTTATTTTTTGTTCTTGTTGTTTTTCTTCTTTTTCTCAAGCTCTTCGCGCTTCCTGCGCTCCTCAAGGCTCTTATCGTGTTTCTTTGTAAGAGAGTCAATCAGCGCAATGTCCTTCTCGGTGTCAATCTTGTACTTTATTATACGCTGATATGGACTTATCAACAGTGAGTAGGGCAGGCTGTCTATGTCGAATTTTGAAATAACCTCGCTGCTCCATGCCATTTCGTCGCAGACATTGTACCCGATGATACTATCCTCTTTCAAGGCGTTTTTCCAAGCTATTGTGTCGTGGTCGAGGGCAATGTTTAATATCTCGAAGTTCTCGCTTTTTATGCTGTCCTTGACATTGCGCAGCTTTTGCATTCCGTTCTTGCTTGCCTTGTCCCACGAAGCCCAGAAGGTGATAAGCAGGTGCTTCTTCTTGAAAGTGTCAAGTGTAATCCTTTTGCAGCTGTCTGCTGTTATGTAGGTGAATGAAGGGAACAGCTTGTGCAGTGTATCGAAGTTTCTGGTTGTTATCTTTTTCTTTGTGACAGCTATATACTCGTTGTCCTGCAACACACCGCTAAGTTTGGATATTGTCGCCTTTATTCTTGTGTTGTCCTGTCCCGGAATATCCACAAGATACCTGCGTATCAGTTCGATGTTTATCTCGCTCAGGGTGTGGCTCTTGATGAATGCCTCTATTATGGTAAGCCTCTCATGCACATTGTCGCTACTCTCTATTACCGAAGAGATGCTGTCGTGCATGGCCTGTATGGGGCCGCCTTTTACCACCCAGCCTTTGGTAATGCTGTCGTACGACAACTCGGCTGTTACACCCTTTTCGGCAAACAGCGTTATATGTTCTCCATCGGGCAGGAAGAGCGAGAACGGCACTACCGTGTCTTTGTCAATGGTGTAGGTGAATCTGCCGGTAGTGTCGGTTCTTATGGAATCAATCTTTTCGAATCGGTTGTTCAACCCGAACAGGACAATATCGCACGCCTCGTTACTCACCTTACCCTTTATGGTATATGTGGTTACCTCTTCCTTTCCGCACGATGCGAAAACGAACAGTATCAGCAGGTATGTAAGAAGACGCTTTGTCATGGTTTTCTGTTGGGTTTTCAGGCTTCCTGTCGGCTTATTGCTTGTTGGCGCGCTTGCGCTCAAGTTCATCAAGGATAATCTTTCTCATACGCATTGATTTTGGAGTAACCTCAAGATATTCATCTTCCTTGATATACTCCAACGCCTCTTCGAGTGAGAAAATTATTGGTGGAATGATTCTTGCCTTATCGTCTGAACCGCTTGCACGCATGTTTGTCAGTTTCTTGCTCTTGGTCACGTTAATCACAAGGTCGTTCTCATGTATGTGTTCGCCGACAACCTGTCCTGTATAAACCTCCTCTTGTGGGCTGATGAAGAACTTGCCACGTTCCTGTAGCTTGTCGATGGCGTATGCAAATGCTGTACCGCCCTCCATTGCAACCATAGAACCGTTTGTGCGTCGTTCAATCTCACCCTTGAATGGCTGGTATTCCTTGAAGCGGTGAGCCATGATAGCCTCTCCTGCAGATGCTGTAAGCACGTTGGTACGCAAGCCGATGATACCGCGTGAAGGAATGTTGAATTCAATGTTTACTCTGTCAGCCTGTGCTTCCATAGACAACATTTCGCCCTTGCGGCGTGTCACCATATCAATTATTTTACTTGAATAGTCTGTGGGAACGTTAATGGTAAGCTCCTCGATAGGCTCGTGCTTTACACCGTCAATCTCCTTGTAGATAACCTGTGGCTGACCTACCTGCAATTCATATCCTTCGCGACGCATTGTTTCTATAAGTACCGAAAGATGCAACACGCCACGTCCGAAAACTGTCCATGCGTCCTCTTCTGGGTCTTTCTTTACACGCAATGCAAGGTTCTTGTCGAGCTCCTTGTCAAGACGCTCCTGAATGTGGCGCGATGTAACGAACTTGCCTTCCTTGCCAAAGAACGGCGAGTCGTTTATGGTAAAGAGCATACTCATTGTAGGCTCGTCAATGGCGATAGGGGGCAATGCTTCCGGGTTTTCAAAGTCGCAGATGGTGTCGCCAATCTCGAACTTGTCAAGTCCTACAATAGCGCAGATATCTCCCGAACTTACGCTTTCTGTCTTTCTGCGTCCCAAGCCCTCGAAAGTATGCAGTTCCTTTATTCTCATCTTGCTCTGCTCACCGTTGCGGTTCACAAGTGTTATGTTCGCGCCTTCGCTGAGTGTGCCTCGGTGTACGCGTCCTATGGCGATACGTCCTGTGTAAGGGGAGTAGTCAAGCGATGTGATAAGCATCTGCGGTGTACCTTCCAGGTGCTCTGGTGCGGGGATATGCTCCAGAATGGCATCGAGCAGCGCGGTAAGGTCTGTTGTCTCGTTGCGCCAGTCGGTGCTCATCCAGTTGTTCTTTGCCGAACCGTAGAGGACTGGGAAATCGAGCTGTTCCTCGGTAGCATCAAGAGAGAACATAAGGTCGAATACCATTTCGTAAACCTCTTCGGGACGACAGTTGGGCTTGTCAACCTTGTTCACTACAACAATAGGCTTCAAACCAATCTGCAAAGCCTTCTGCAATACGAAACGTGTCTGTGGCATAGGGCCTTCAAAGGCATCGACCAACAGAATACAACCGTCGGCCATGTTGAGTACACGCTCAACCTCTCCACCGAAGTCGCTGTGTCCCGGAGTATCTATTATGTTTATTTTTGTATCCTTATATAGAATTGACACGTTCTTTGAGAGAATGGTTATACCTCTTTCTCGTTCAAGTTCGTTGTTGTCAAGTGTCAGCTTGTCGTTGTCCTGCTCTTTCAGCAAGTTTCCTGCCAACATCATTTTGTCAACGAGAGTGGTCTTACCGTGGTCAACGTGTGCAATGATAGCGATATTGCGAATTTTCTGCATATATGATAGTATTTTGTTTTTGTTGTAACTTTACAAGACCTTGCAAAGTTACAACAAAAATGGCGAATTTCGTTCGTTTATATATAGTTTATATATACATGAGTAAAAATAAGAGTGCTTTTAGGAGTGTGTTTGGACGTGGTGCATGAAAAAAAAGTGATAAAGTGGTTGCTGTTAAGAAAAAAGGTTGTATCTTTGCATCCGCGTTGGCAACATAGTGCGTTCATTCGCATTCATTTGTCGGCCAAAAGATATTTTTTTTAACCATTTAATTTTCAAATTTTATGTATTTGGATTCAGAAAAGAAGAAAGAGATCTTTGGCACATACGGAACGTCTAGCACTGATACTGGTTCAGCTGAGAGCCAGATTGCTTTGTTCTCATACCGTATTGCCCACTTGACGGAGCACCTTAAGGCTAACCGTAAAGATTATAGCACACAGAGAGCTTTGACTATGTTGGTAGGTAAGCGTCGTTCACTCCTTAACTATCTTAAGGATCGCGATATCGAGCGTTACCGTGCTATCGTTGCTAAGCTCGGCTTGCGTAGATAATCTGCGTAAAAGCGTTCTAAAGCGAGGTTTTCGAAAGAAAATCTCGCTTTTTTTATAGACTTTCTCATACTTGTATTGTATGTGGTGTTTTTTTGGGTTTTTCTGACTTATACGTGTTGTTGAGGGCTTGCCCTTCAGATTCTTCGCTTTGCTCAGAATGACAGTTTTGTTATTGCAGATTCTTCGCTTTGCTCAGAATGACAGTTTGGTTATTGCAGATTCTTCGCTTTGCTCAGAATGACAGTTTTGTTATTGCAGATTCTTCGCTTTGCTCAGAATGACAGTTTTGTTATTGCAGATTCTTCGCTTTGCTCAGACGTGTTGTTGAGGGCTTGCCCGAAAATGACAAACTCACGATGGTGTCATCCTGAACGTAGTGAAGGATCTGTTACGACAATCAGAGCAACAATTTTTTATTGTTCCCGTCACAAATTTAATTTTCCGAATGTGGTGAAGTCAATACAAAATCCATAAACACCATTCTTTTTTAATGGTATTTAACAGATGAGAGTTATTTTCTTCTAATTAGAATAGAGCCAAGAACAATTGCTCCAATCAGCATAGGGTAGTAGAGGTTTGGAATAATCTCCAAGGGCGATACTTTTGCCAGGCCCGACGCAATGAGCAACTGTGCGCCGTAGGGAATCACTCCCTGTACGAAACACGAAGTAGTGTCCATAAGGCTTGCCGCGCGGCGTGGTTGAATACCATATTTCTTTGAGATGTCGCGCGATATGTCGCCTACGGTAAGTATGGCAATGGTGTTGTTTGCTGTGCATATATTGGCAAGTGCAGTCAGTGCCGTTATGGCGAGTTCTGCCGCACGTTTCGACCTCATGCGTAGTGTTACAATACGAATGAGGTAATCTATACCGCCGTTTATGCGTACAATCTCCAGCAGACCACCGGCAAGCATGGTTACAATAATCAACTCGCACATACCGGCAATTCCACTGCCCATTTCAGTGAAAATACCTATACCATCGACAGTGCCAAAGGCAATACCCATAGCTCCTGCAATGACAATACCTGTGATAAGCACAGCAAGCACGTTTAGTCCCACCAGAGCGCATATTATAACGGTGAGGTATGGAATACATTTGAGTGCTTCGGTAGCTGTTATAGGTGTGTTCTCAACACTTTCCATGCCATTGCCACTAAAGGCATATATCAATAGTGTAACTATTGCAGCAGGTGTTACAAGCAGAATATTTGTGCGGAACTTGCTTCGCATTGAGCAACCCTGTGTCTGTGTTGCAGCAATGGTCGTGTCCGAAATGAACGACAGGTTGTCGCCAAAGAAAGCACCGCCCACAACAATAGCCACGAGCCATGCTGTGTCGCAGTTCATCTCGGTGGCAAGAACTGTCACAACGGGTGTTAGCGCAACAATTGTTCCTACAGACGTTCCTATCGACAGCGAAATGAAACATGCCGCAATAAATATACCTGCCGGAAGGTAGTTGCTTGGAATAAGGTTTAGCGTCAGCTGTACTGTAGCATCCACAGCTCCCATAGCTTTGGCAAGTGCTGCAAAAGCCCCTGCAAGTACGAATATCCATATCATGTACATGATACGTGGGTTTGCAGCTCCCTTTGAAAAGTGGTCAATGCGCTCGTCGAGTGTGCCACCACGTGTTATGGCTACAGCATATACCGATGCTGTCATGAATGCAACAGCTATTGGTATGCGGTAGAAGTCACCGGCTATAATAGAACCTGCAAGGTATATACTCAATAATACAATTATAGGTGAGAGTGCTAGCACTCCACGTCGTGTGTTTATCTTTTGCATTTGGCTTTCTATTTCTCTTTTCGCGAAGATAATAAAAAAAGTAGTGCGCCGTGGGGCGCACTACCTGAAAGTTTATATGTTATTCACATATTACTTGTTGAACAACTTGACGCTACGTACAGGCTTGCCGTCTTCCTCGATAACAAGAACATATGTACCCTTGTTCTCGATAACAATATGCATCTTGTCATTAGCTGCAACAGTTGCGCTCTTGCCTGCAACCTTCTGTCCGGCAACGTTGTAAAGGCTTACATTGTAGTTGCCTTCCTTAGCGAACTCAACAACAGCAATACCGTCGATAGCGTATGCTGCAAGCTCGTTGTTTGCAACATCGTCAATACCTTCGGGAACAGAAGCACCAACCTTAATCATCTGGTATGTCTTCTGGTCATAACCCAAAGAGTTTTCAAGTGTAAGTGTTACTGCATAGTCACCGTCGAATGCGTATTGTACAGTAGCAGAACCTTCCTTGTCGTTACCGGTTACAGGCTGAATTGTAGCGCCCTTGGTCTTCCAAGAAGGTAATGTTTCAACCTTGTATCCTGTACCTTGTATGAATGGACATCCTGAAGTGTAATCAGATTTCAACCACTTGAATACACCCTGGCCTTCAGCACCTTCAGCCTTGTAAGCGTGTCTTCCGGCACTTACATTGCCCTTGACACCAACAGACTTGAATGTCAGGTCATCTCCGGCTGGTGTTTCCATATCCCATAGAGCTATCAAGCCTTCAGGTGGGTTGTTACGAACGTTGCCCATTGATGCCTTGACATCCTCTGCAGTCATAGCCTTCTCCCAAATCTGCAAGTTGTCGATAGCACCGTTTATACCATTTCTGTTAAAAGCATCACCACCTACAGCAAGAATCTGGTTTGCTGTAATGTTGTAAACACTGCCTTGGTAACCTACAGCAGTTTGTTTTTTCACGTGACCTCCTGAGCCTCGGCTCCAGCTGGTAATCTCCTGCTTTACACCATTAATGTATAAATCGCTCTTTAAGCTACCGGTAGCGTTGTAATCGAATACGAATGCCACGTGAACCCATGAGCCTATAGGCAATTTGCTATTTTCAAAATAGTATGCCAACTCATTGTTGTTGCTAGCGTCAGTTCCACGGAATGTATAGTTTCCTATACTACCGTCTTCTTTAATATTAACCCAAATCCAACCCCAGTCGGTCTTTGGCCATGGGTCATCAACTTTGTTTGCAACAGAGAATAGCTGGGTGTCGCCTTTGTCGAGCTTGTTTATCTTGAGCCAGAATGCTGTAGAGAATGATTTTACACCGTTAATGCCAAGGTCATTGCATCTTGCACCAAAACGAGCCTCACCAAGGTCAACAGCCTGTGAGCCAATACCGTTAGCCTCACGTCCTGTGTATGCAAGTTCTACAGTTTCATTGGCATCTACATATATGTCAGCCTCGTTGCCATTTGCAGTGAGTGTGAGAATCTTTGGCAAAGCACCTGTCTCCTTGCTGCTTATCTGTATGTAGCTGCTGAAAACACGCTCTTTCTTAACGCGACTACCCTGTTCGTTGTAAACATTACCATTTACTGTAAGG
This sequence comes from Bacteroidaceae bacterium, assembly GCA_017647225.1. GTDB lineage: Bacteria > Bacteroidota > Bacteroidia > Bacteroidales > Bacteroidaceae > HGM04593. The sequence goes on from JAGCLA010000006.1 coordinate 17,444, forward strand.
GAGTAGTTTCCGGTTTCTGCCAATCCTTCAGGAACTGAAATACCCATTGAATTTTGGGCACTCTTGACAACATTGCCATTCTGGTCTGTAATAGTCCAGTCTGCTTTTTCGTGGTTAAGGTCGATATATGATATTTCGAAGTCCTCGTTAGGCTTGATGGTAGTCTTGTTTATCTGTATATCGTCGTTGTATGTGTATTTATCTGTTACAGTTTCGTACTCACCCCATCTGATATTTGATTCGCTCTTCATGTCGAGTGATACAGCTGAAACACCGAAACGTACACGAGGAGTTATCGTTAAATCAAGTGGCATACTGTAAACCAAACCAGCCCATGAAGTGGTTATACCCATAAGAACTTTTTCACAATTTGCTTGCTGTGCGTAAATCTTGAACAATGATGTTTTTACATCGATGTTGTAGCAAGGTTCGCCATTTGAAATGTCCTTGTTGTTTGGCATTTCAAATATAATCTTACCATCAATACCATGGCTGCCATACATAAGAGTTTTTGAAGATTTTACATTAGGACGTTCAGGTTTGTCAAATGTACCTCTGATAATTGAGAACTCACCCAAGAAAATGCTTGCATTGTCAGCGTTCTTAATCTGTAGAGCAACAAGTGCAATTTCAGCAGCGCTGATATCCTCACCTACAGTGAATTTCTTTTCAATCCAACGGTCTTCGTTTGCAAACTGGTCTTTTGTACACAATACAAGATTGTTGCTCAAAGGTGTACTTTCTGCACCTGTTGCAGTGAGAACAAGGTTCATGTCGGCATTACCATAAGCAAGTTTGTAACGCAATGTAATAACGTCACCGTTATTAACTTGGAATTTTGTCTTGAAGAGGTGTAGGTACTCCTCGGTTGTAGAACCAAAGATACGTACTGTAGAACCACCTACGTATGCATCGTCCCAAGAGAACTCTGCGTCAAGTCCGTTTTCTGCAACGTCACTTGCATCGCGGCCAAGGAGTGTCTTTGTGAACCACCAGCGCCATGTTGGCAAGTAGTCTTGTACACCAATGTTGTACCACTCTTTGTCGTGCTGGCGTTCGCCCATCCAGTTGAAGAACTTACCGTTACCAAGGTTGAAGTATGTAATGAATGGCTCTGTAGCAAGGTCCCAACTCAAAGTACTCTTTGCTGATATAAATGGTGACATTCCCTGGAAGTCATAGTTCTCGGCATGGTATTTCAGAGAGTTACCTACAGCAGGGCAGTTTACCGGGTTACGTGTACCACCTGTGAACCAACGCTCTGTACGCAACTGGTATGTACGCTGTCTTGATTCAGGCGCACCACCCAATTCACCACGGCTCTCCCAGAACATATTCTGGCTATGAGCACCCCAAAGGCCAATAGAGATAGGATAGTCTTTCAACAATGTCCATACTACACCGTTTTTAGGTTCTCCACCCTGCATGTTCATACCTGCATAAATGTCCAAAGGATTATAGCCTCTGCTATTTGCATGGCTGACAGCACCTTGTAGCAATGAAGCTCTACTCCAGTTATAGTTGAAGAAAAGAACAGCACCGTCTGAAATGTCATCGTTGTGGCTTCCGTAACCACCATCGAATGTTACACCTCCGGTGTCGTTAGTACCATCGTACCATACATTGTTGAATACAGGGTTGAATTCTTTTGATTTTGCTTGGAGTTGCTTGTGGAAATTAATCAAGTTTGGCATCAATGCTCCTCCACCGTAGAATTCAGAATTGTAACCTAATCCGTCATTACCGTAGTAGCGTAGGAATTTTACACATTGGTCAACATTGGAATTACCAAGAGCTGTCAAACAGTTTTTCCAATCAGGGTAATTATCAAGTGATGCATTAGGAACACCTGCAACTGAAGATACTGCAACACCATTCTTGTGTGCTACGTCGGCAAAGTTACCGGGGATACGGCCCAATGGAGCAGTCCAGTTACCATAGTGGGTAATATACTGCCACATGTTGAATACCTCAGAGTCGTAAACACCGTTAGGCATTGCGTTCTCTGCAGCATCGTCAATTGGTACCCAGAAAAGAAGCTTCTTGTCGTTTGCTTCTGTTATGTTGGGATCTACCTGTGTCGCCGCGTTGCGGAAACGCTCTTTTGGCTTGACACGTGAAATAAAGAAGTTGTCATCGGCTGTTACCTCTCTGCCGGGTGACCATGCTTGCATTGTTGTGACGAAGTCTGTAGAAAACTTACCCCAGTCAACATAGTCTTCCTTGTAGGACTGTGCATTGGCGGTAAGAGCAAGAATCATTAATCCGCCGAAAAGTTTAATTTTTTTCATATTATTTTTAGTTATATAAAGCCTTGCCCTCTCTGTGAAAGAGGGCAGGCTTTGGTTTTTTAATAGTTGAAGTTAGGGTCCTCTTCTACGTCCCACCACAAGCGTGTTGCCTGGTCGTCAGCAACAGCCCCTGTCTTTCCGTGAGCAAGTTCCTTCAAACCGGTTGAATTTACCATTGCCGCAGCAATAGGGTCAGTCGGAACCCAAGGGATACGACGAATCATGTGGGTCTGTGCCTGTCCCTCTTCGCCCTGCTTGATACTGCCGTCACCGTCGTCGGTGTTCAATACCTGGAACAGTTTTGGGAAGCCTGTACGGCGCAATTCGGTCCAAGCTTCGGTTGAAAGCGGGAACAATGCCAAATATTTCTGAGTGATAATCTTCTCAAGTTTCTTTTCTGGTGTATCACTGTCGTTCCATGCAACACCAATTTTGGTTACGCTTGGCCATTCAGCAATCTCGCCGTCGCCATAAGGGTCTATGTTTACATAATCAACAGGCTCTTCTCTCTCCAAATAATCGTCTATGTACTGACCATAGTTCTCATTGGTAAGTTCCATGAATGCGTTTCTGATACCATACTCATATAGATCCTCAATGCTGTAATCACAAATCTCTTCTATCTCGGGCCAACGTAATATCGCTTCAGCACAAAGGAAGTCAACCTCTGATCTTTTTATCAAATAGAGTGGACTGTTCTTTACAATCTCTGAATCGAATGTTGAATATGCCTGACGCATGTTCTGTCCATACTGCTGTCCATCGTCAACAAGAACTCCGGCACGGATACCGCAAATTCTGTCACCGGTAGGTGTAATCTCACCTGTTTCCTGGTTTACAATATCATTGTTGTTGGGCTTGAACAAGTACTTTGTGTATGGGTGGTCAAGACTCATCAAGAGACTCTCGAACGAAGCGCACAAACGAAGGTCGTTCCAGGCTGTGACAACATCGGCCAATGGGTGGAATCCCTGCTTGATGTAATGCTGGTCAGTGTTACCCTGTATAACTCCGCTCTTTATAGCTTCTGTTGCCCATTTCTTAGCCAAGGCATTGTCAACCTTTGCTATGTGTATAGCCATACGTAACTTCAAGGAGTTTGCAAGTCGTACGTATGGGTCCATTAAGGTGTAGTTGGAGTGTGTGGTACAATATTCAGTCATAAGTTTGCTGATTCTCTCCTTATACCATACATCACGCTGTCCCGGTTTGTCATAGTTCTCGAGGCAAGCAACAATTGTATCAAGGTTCTCTACAATTCCTTTGTAAATGACCTCAAGGTTGTTGTATGTCTCAGGAGCTTCTGAATTCAATTTGTCCTCAAGATATGTGAAAGGTCCTGAAAGGTCGGCCATCTCCTGTGCAGCAAGGCAATAATATAATAGGTTAATAGCCTTCATCTCAGGAATAGAGTCTATCATCGGGTGGTTAAGCAATGGAATGATTGCATTCTTTGCCATTGTATATGCACCGAGTGGACCGTTATTGAAGTCGGCCGATACATTGTATGACGAAGTCAATGAACCATACATGAAGTCCTTGTGAGGTACTACAAAGTATTGTGCATAGGTGTCAGGGCCGAGTGAGTATTGGCGCTGGTATGCATGTGCACCGGGTATATCACCATTTTTACCTCCACGTAGGCAGTACTGGCCCGATTTAGCCTGCTTAAAGTACAAATCGAGCTTTGCAATGGCTGTATCTACACCTGCTACTGTCGGGTGGTTCTGGAAAGGAATGTGATTTACATCTCCTACGAAATGCTCCAATCCGGCATTTACATCATTCAAGTTCATCTCTGCTCCCGGGTCATCAAAGTCAAGGCATGACTGCATTGTCAACGATGCAAAAAGCATTGAACCTGCAAGTATTATATATTTTTTCATAATTCAATATTAATTTATGATTTTCAAATGATTTTATCAAAGGTTCAATTTGATGTTCAAACCGAACTGACGTGCCGATGGGTAGTTGAACATGTCGATACCGCCCAAACCGTTTGCTGTTGACAATGATATATCCGGGTCAACAGGTGCAGCTCTGTAAATAAAGAAGAGGTTGCGGCAAACAAACGAAATGCTCAAGTTCTTGTAGTCACCGAACAAGTTACGGAATGTGTAACCAAGTGACAACTCACGCAAACGGAAGTTTGTAGCATCATAAATGTAGCTTGATGCATCGCTGGTACCAAGGAATGTGTAATAGTCTTCAACTGCAATCATGTTGCGTCCTTCGTTCAAGTACATTGCGTGACGTCCGTCAGGCATGTATAGATTGTTCTGCTCTGCATACAAACGTGCTTCGCCTGAACGCTCTGATGCACCATAACGGTCGAGGTAGCTCTCGGTCAATGAAATAACCTTACCGCCTATACGTCCGTTGATAAGGAAGTAAAGTGTGAAGTCTTTGAATGTGAATGTGTTAGACCAAGACAACTGGTAAGGGCTGTTTGCGTTACCTGCGTATGTCTGGAACTTCTTGTTCGATTCGCGTACACGAATGTTACCTTCTTCTGTAACTGTTGCATAACCACCGAGTGCAGGCTTGCCATTCTTTGCGAAATACAAGTCGCCCTTCTTGTTTACGAGCTCACCCTTGCCGTTAGCGTTGTATGAGATGATATTGCCTGCAGCGTCTTTCTCTGCATAGACATCGCAGTTGTAGCGTGTGAAGTCGGTTACGTAAATGTCACCGTATGCACCGCCCTTTCTGTAGAGCAACTGAATCTTACCGTTTGCAAGAGTTGTTGACATGTCCTTGCTGTTGCCAAGTCTGTCTTTGCTTGTTTCAATAATCTCGTTGTGGTTGTAAGAGAAATTGAGGTTTGTCTGCCATCTCCAATCCCTGTTTATCTTCCAGTCATAACCCAATGTCAACTCAACACCCTGGTTGCGGATGATACCGCTGTTTACGGGTTGTGACTTACCGTTTGTTCCGGCAATTTCCAAATATGAGTTGTGCATTGCTGAGTTATAATATGTAATGTCGGCTGTCAAGCAGTCGCGCAAGAACTGCATCTCAAGACCGGTCTCAAATGACTTGGTCTTTTCAGGTATAGGAACGAAACGGTTTCTTGAAACTGTTGTAGCTGTACCCAAAAGTGCATTTGTGCTGGCTGTTGCATACAATACGTTAGGAATAGAGTTACCTACCTCTGAATAGCTCAAACGATATTTTGCATAGTTGAACCATCTTGGGAGCTTAACCATATCGCTGATGATTGCGTTGGCACCTACACCGAAGTAACCGTAGCTCTCTTTTGTTCCAAGGTATGTGAACTGTTTGAATGGACGATACCAGTCGTGGCGGTATGAACCGTCAATGAATATTACATCTTTCCAACCAATCTGTGCTGTTGCAAGGACTGCCTGGTCCCAATTTGAGCTCTTGCCCTTTGATGTTACGCCAGGGCCACCATAGTTGGGGGCAAACATGTTCACCTCTGTAGGTATCTTGATAGGAACATTGTAAGCAGAATCGTGTGTGTCAATTGTTGCTGCTCCAATATATGTTGAAACATCTGTTCCTTTTATTGTGTGACCTACATAACCTGCTGAAGCCGAAACTGACCAATCCTCTGCGAACTCTTTATTATAAGAGAGCATGTAGTCGGTGTAAATCTCATTTGTACGGCTGTTGCCAAGCCAGTATGCACCATAACGATACATCTCGACAGGGCCCCATGTCGTAGCGTATGTACCACCTTCGTTCTGGTATTTAGAGTGGTCGATAGAAACGCGTCCCTGGAGGTTAAGGCCTTCGATAATCATCAAGTTTCCGCTGAATGTTGCCGAGAAACGCTCTTCGATTGTCTCGCCGTAGTTCATGTCGGTAAGCCAATAAGGGTTGTTGTATGTAGGACCCTGGAATGCATACTGCTGTGTTGGGCCTGTGAGAAGTTCCTTGCCGGTTACTTGTGTGGCCTGGAACTTTCCGTTTTTATCTACAGACATATCTGTATAATATTTCTGAGTACCGTTGCCATCAACATCGCCAGATGACCACCAAGTTCCCTCACCCTGGTAATTCTGCTTGTAGTAGTCCATATCTACATCGCGTGGTGTTGTGTATAGGTGATAGATGGGGTTACCGATTTTACCACCACCGACACGGTTCTTTGTCTTTGCCTGGTTGTAGCTCAAGTTTGCGTTCAATGTGATGCGGTCCCACAATTTGTAGCTCTGACGGAAAGAGAATGTGTTACGGTCGTAACGGTTGCTCTCAATCATACCACGTGAATATGAGTTTGAATATGAAACGTATGTCTGAATCTTTTCTGTACCGCCTGATACCGATATTGAGTTGTTTGTGTTGATACCCAAACCGTAGAACTCGTCAATATCGCTCTTTGCGTAGTTACGCAAGTATGCTGTCTGCATTACAGGGTTATCAAGTTCGTCCTTGTGTACAAAATACTGTTTGTCGGCCTGATACTGGTACTCTCTTGGAGCATTGCCAATTTTGTCACCCCAGCTGTTGTAGTACAATCTTGTGTCTGCTGCAACATAACCACCATAAGAGTTCTGCATACGTGGAGTCAACAATGGTGTGTCGAATGTAGTACCGGAGTTGAATGTAACCTCCATCTTACCTTCCTTACCCTTCTTGGTGGTAATCATGATAACACCATTGGCTGCACGTGAACCGTAAAGAGCCGCTGCGTTGGCACCCTTGAGGACGTTCATTGATTCAATATCATCAGGGTTAATCATTGAAAGTGGGTCACCACCTTCTGCTACGCTTGATTCTGTGAGGTTCTCTACGCTTCCAACCTGTCCGCGGATGCTGTTTGTCATAGGAACACCATCGACAACGATAAGTGGAGCATTGTCACCCATGATTGACTTGTTACCACGAAGAACAATTTTTGAAGCACCACCGGCACCACCTGCACTTGGGGTAATTGTGATACCTGAAATTTTACCTTCAAGTGAGTTTACAAGGTTTGCATCGGGAGCTTTCAAAAGGTCGTCGGCCTTTACGAGCTGTGTAGCGTAGGTAAGTGACTTCTCCTTACGCATGATACCCATGGCTGTAACGACAACTTCGTCAAGCGCTGTGCTCTCTTCCTTCATAACGAACTTAAGGTCCTTGCCGTTCCATACCTGGTCGTCGCAAGCATAACCCATAAGCATTACGCGAATCTCTGAACCCTGTTTTACGTTGCCCAACTCGAAGTTACCATCAAAATCAACTGATGTTGAGTTTGTTGTTCCTACAACGAAAACAACGGCACCAAACACAGGTTCACCGTTCTCATCGACAACGGTACCTTTTGCTGTGCCGTACTGCTGTTGGTGTACAGCTGTTGCAGCCACTGCCTCTGCAGATGTTATGGCAAATGACATTCCCAAAACAACTGCTACCAATAGCGACTTTGCAACTGATTTTAGTAGTTTCATATTGATTTAATTTAATTTTTGCGGCCTCGGCAATTTGGCATTGCCTTAACCTATGGTTAATGTTATTTTAATTTGTACAAAATAAGCCTAATTAATCACCTTCAAAAATAGTGGTTTATTTTTATATACACTATATTTTAACATCTTTTTTTTGCCTTTCGTACTAAAAAAACATGCGCGTTTATCAAAAAGACAGCAGAGTGGGCAAATTTGCCCACTCTGCTGTCTTTTTGATATTATTATCCTTTTTTCGTTAAAATAATTAACAATTGTCAATTATTTTATCTCCCATGTTTCATTTGTGTCAAGCAATTCGCTGAATGTGTGGTACTTTTTGCTATTCCTAACCTCATCGATTTGTGCATGGACGGCATCGTTGTAAGTTGTAGCTTCAACGTCGCGTATGACACCCAATGCAATGGGGAAATCCGGGCCTTCCATAAGGGCGAGTTTCAGGTGCAAAGTGGTGTCCTTGCAATGTGCATCGTGTACAAGGATATCGCTCTCGGTAATACCGTTTTCGCCTATCTTAACTACTTTAAGACCAAAGCCTTCCTGCATCAATCCGTACTCGCGGTTCTCGCCGAATATCATGGGCTTTCCATGCTCAAGATATATGGCATTCTTGGCGCGTCCTTCCTTGGTATATACGCTCTCGTGAGTGCCGTTGTTGAAAATTACACAGTTCTGCAAAACCTCTGTCACCGATGCTCCTTTATGCTGTGCAGCAGCCTTAAGACATGCTACTGCTGCGGGCATGTCGGTGGCTACGCAACGTGCAAAGAAATTGCCTCTTGCACCAAAGCATAGTTCTGCCGGACGGAATGGGTCTTCGACCGTTCCATAGGGCGATGATTTACTTACAAAACCACGTACCGATGTAGGTGAATACTGACCTTTTGTCAATCCATAGATACGGTTGTTCAACAGAATCATGTTCAGGTCAATATTGCGTCGTACTGCATGTATGAAGTGGTTACCGCCAATGGCAAGGCCGTCGCCGTCGCCCGATACCTGCCATACCGTCAGGTCGGGATTTGCAAGTTTTGCACCTGTGGCAATTGCTGCGGAACGTCCGTGTATGGTGTGAAAACCGTATGTGTTCATGTAATAAGGCAGGCGTGACGAACAACCGATACCTGAAATGACTGCAATGTTGTGTGGGGCAACGCCCAACTCGCCCATTGCCTTGTGCAGTGCGCCAAGGAATGAATGGTCACCGCAACCCGGACACCAACGTGGCTGTCCGAACTTATAATCCTGTGCTGTGTAGTCGCTCATCTCTTATTCCTCCATTATTTTAGTGAACTCCTCTACAAGTGTGGCAACGGTGAACGGCTGTCCTTTCACTTCGTTGTAACGGTGTAGCTTAATGTCGTTTATCTTTGTCTGCAAATAGCCTGCAAACTGTCCCATGTTCTGCTCGGCAACGATTATCTTCTTGTACTTGCGAAGCACTTCGGCTGTGTTGCGTGGCAATGGATTTATGTACTGGAACTGTGCCAATGCAACCTTCTTGCCGTTGGCATTCATCTGCTGCATGGCTTCGCAGAGGTGGCCGTATGTGCCACCGAATCCTACTATGAGCAGGTCGGCGTCATCAGCGCCTTCAACTTGCAGTTCGGGTATCTCAAGGGCAATTTTCTCTACTTTTCTTGCACGTGTCTCAACCATGCTGTGGTGGTTGGCCGGGTCGTTGCTTATAGCTCCTGTTGCCGCGCTCTTCTCCAAGCCGCCAATGCGGTGTGTGAAGCCCGGTGTGCCGGGTACTGCCCAATAACGTACATCGTTTTCGGGGTTACGTTTGTATGGGCTCCAACCCTCCTGCATCTCGGGGGTTACGTATGGCGGAACAATAGTTGGGTACTCTTTGATGTCGGGCAATCTCCAAGCGGCAGAACCGTTGGCGATGAATGCGTCTGTGAGCAGAATTACCGGTGTCATGTGTTCTACGGCAATTTTGCAGGCGCTGAATGCTGCATCGAAACAGTTTGTGGGTGATGTGGCCGCTATCACAGGGATAGGGCTTTCACCGTTACGTCCGTACAATGCCTGCAAGAGGTCGGTCTGCTCGCTCTTTGTAGGCAAACCTGTTGACGGACCACCACGCTGAACGTCGATGATGACAAGTGGCAACTCTGTTATTACTGCGAGGTTTATGGCTTCGCTCTTCAAGCATATACCGGGACCCGACGTCGATGTGCAAGCCAATGCTCCTGCGTATGCAGCACCTACTGCTGACGCGCAACCTGCAATCTCGTCCTCGGCCTGCATGGTAACAACGCCGAGCGATTTGTGCTTTGCGAGTTCGTGAAGAATATCGGTAGCCGGAGTAATTGGATATGAACCAAGGAACAGGCGCATACCGGCTCTCTCGGCTGCCGCCATAAGTCCGTATGCGGTAGCCTTGTTTCCGTTAATATCCATATAACGGCCTTTCTTCTTCTCGCCGTTACTCTCGATGCTGTATGTGTGCGAAATGGATGTGTGGGTGTTGTGACCCATGTCATATCCGGCACGTAATACTTTTATGTTGGCCTCTGCAATCTCGGGCTTCTTTGCGAACTTTGTACGGAGCATATTCTCCGCAAGTGTCAGGTCGCGGTCATAAATCCAGCATACAAGGCCCAGGGCAAGCATGTTCTTGCAACGTATGATGCTCTTGTTGTCCATGCCGCTGTCTTTCAATGTCTCTTGACAAAGTGATGTTATGGGGCAGGGGACAACTTCGCAGGTGATACCTAACTCTGCTATTGGGTCATCGGTCTTGAATTCGGCCTTCTGGAGGTCTTTCTCTGTGAATGAATCGCTGTCGATGATGATAGCTCCTGTCGGCTTGCAGTATTTGTGCTGTGTCTTGAGCGCGGCAGGGTTCATCGCTATGAGAATGTCGCATTGGTCACCGGGGGTCAATACCTTGTCGGCACCAATGTGCACCTGAAAACCTGAAACGCCGGTGAGGACACCTTGTGGCGCACGTATGTCGGCTGGGTAGTCGGGGAATGTGCAAATGTCATTTCCAACTGTTGCCGAGATGGTGGAAAAGATGTTTCCAGCCAACTGCATACCGTCGCCTGAATCTCCGGAAAAGCGGACAACTATCTGGTCAACTTTTTGTGTGTTATTTGTGTTTGCCATATTATGGTTTGTTAGTTGTCGCCAAATTTCGTAAACATTTATGAAATGATGAAATATTTTGTACGAAAAATAACAGAAAAGGTAACGTGCGCGTTACCTTTTCTGTTATTACATATCTTCTCCGTAGTCATCATATCCGTTGCTTGGCATCTCTTGCGGTTTCCGTTTAGGCATTTTTGCCTTCATGTTACCGAAATTATAGGTAAGTGTGAAACCGAATGTGCGTCCGCCGTGTGAACTTTTGCTGTCGCGGTAGAAACTTGTGTTTTCCGTTATGGTATGGCGGTGTCGCGAATTCAACAAGTCGCGTGCATTGAGGCTCAGACTCCAGTGCTGGTTGAATATCTTCCGCAAGCCGATGTCGAGCATGTAATCGGGGTTTATATATCCTTGTGCTACAATACGACGTGCATTATAGCGGCCTGTAATCTGCATGGTCATGTTCCAAGGTAATATGATGCTTGCTGTCATGCGTGCGTTCCACGAAAAATGTTCGTCGGCTTTTCCTGTTATCTCCTCTCCTTTGATTGTGTATCTGAAGGCGTCGAGCTTGTAGTAGAAGAGGTTGACACTTGTTGTGAGGTCTAGTATCTTGAATAGTTTGTTCTTTCCTATTATTTCCAATCCTGCCGACTGCTCCTGTGCGACATTCTCGTATGTGGTGTATATAATCTTGTCTTTGTTGTAGCTTATACGCTCTATGACATCGTCGGTAGTGCGGTAATATGCACTTACCGACAGCGTGTGGTTATTCCAATTTTTAATATAGTTGACCTCGTAGGCATTGGAGTATTCCGGGGTAAGCAATGGATTACCATACGATATGTTGGTGGAGTCGCTTATGTTCTGGAAACTGTTAAGCTGTCCGCCCCAAGGACGACGCAGACGACGTGTGTAATTGGCCTGTATCTCGTGTCCATCGCTAATTTCATAGCTGACGAATGCACTTGGGAAGAGCTTGAAGAAATCCTTGCTGTTGTATGGGCTCCCGCTCTTTTTTTCGCCCCATTCGAGTGAGCGCGTCTGTACATTCCAGTATTCGCCACGCAATCCCAATTGAAAACTGAAACGGCTTATTCGTCCAGAATATGTTCCGTAGAGAGCGTGTGTCTGCTGTTTGTAGCTGAAATCATTGTATAGCTTTTGATCTATATGCTTGTGCTCTTTGTCGGTGTATGTCTTTACAGGGCTGTTGTCGTATGAGAAATCTCCTTTGTAACCGGCCTCGATACGGTGCATGTCGTTTATCTTGTATGCATAATCGAGTTTTGCTTCGTATCTTGAATTGTTCTTGTCGTTATTCTGGAACTGATAACTATATGTGGTGTCGGCTTTGGCTATCTCTATGGTTGTCTGTTCGTATGTGGCATTCTCTTTCTGTTGCCATGTGTGGTGGCTCAATGAGAAATCAATGTAGTGGGTGTCGCTCCAGCGGTGAGTATAACCTAACTCGACATTGTACATCAATGGGTTACCTCTTCTGTTTGTTGTACGTCTTTTATGTTCGGTAGGTGTCAATGGCTGGTTGTCGGTATCAAGTGCGCCGTTTTCCGACTCGATACTGCTGTTGTTCTTTCGGTCGCCATACATTCCCATAAGGTTGATGTATATGTCGTCATCCTTTGTGGCATGCCATGTTACTCCTGCGCGTGCAAAAATGTTCTGGGGGTTATGTGTGCCTGTGCTTGTCTGGTTAATGTAGCTTTGTGGCCCGAAGTATTTTGTATTGGTGTGTCCTTCGTTCTTGAAACGCATATTGCGGTAGTTCAATCCTGCGTATGCATCGACAACACCGCTGCTGTAGTTGAAATTGCCTCCCGCGTTGAATCCTCCGCGAGTGTCGGCTCCGGCTTGTGCGCTGCCGTAATATCCTGCCTTGCGGTCACGCTTCAGGATAATATTGATTATTCCGGCTGTTCCCTCGGGCGAATGTTTTGCCGAAGGGTTGGTGATGACCTCAATTCTTTCGATAGAGCCTGCCGGCAACTGTTGCAGAATGTCGCCTTGGTTGTCGCCTGTCAGTCCGCTTGCCTTGCCGTTTATCCACACCGTTACACTCTCGCTGCCACGTAATGAAACAGCACCTTCGGTATCGACCTCTACCGACGGTATATCGGCAAGCACGTCGCTTGCTGTGCCACCGGTGTTGGCAATGCTTTGGTCAACGGTGAAGACACGCTTGTCTATGTCGAAGCTCATCTGTGAGCGCTGTTCGGTAACTACAACCTCTTTCAGCAACTTCCTGTCGCTCCTGAGCTTTATTGTTCCCAATTTGTGTAAGGAGCCCGTTATGCTTACATTACAGCTGTCGCTTATGTAGCCTACATAGGAAAACTTGACGGTGTATTTGCCTTTCTTTATATTAGGTATCTCAAATACTCCTTCATCATCACTGCTGACTCCTGCTATGGGTGTGTTGCTGCCTTCGGGAACAACGGCAACCGTAACGAATCCCAAAGGCTCGTTGCTCTCGCTGTCAATGACTTTGCCGCTTATTCCGCCTGTAGCCTGTGCCGTTATGCCTAATGGCAGAGCAAGCAGGAACAGGAATAGGATATTTTTTATTGTATTGTTCAAGTGTCGTACTTTTTATTTGATGAATTCGGTGATTTTACCGCTTATCTGCATCAATGATATTTCGCAAAGCTTTGTATCATATTCTACCGAAAGCAGGCGCTCTTCGGCATCGAGCAGGCTCTGTTGCGCCTCACGCATCTCAATACCTGAAAGGTCACCTAACATATAACGTTCTTTGGCTATCTCGTGGTTCTCTCTTGCTGTGATAACGTTTGTCTTTTCGAGTTCAAGCAGTTGCAGATTGTTCTGGTATGCGTGCCAAAGGTTTCCGAGGTCTGCCTTCAGTGAGAGCTCAAGCTTGTCGTGTGTGAGCTTTACATTCTCCATTTCAATCTTGGCATTGCGCATCTCGCGACGACGGTTGCCGTCCCATAGGTTGAATCCTATGCTTATGCCTACATTGCCGCCCCATGCATTACGGCGTATCAAGGTGTTGTTGCCGTATCTGTTGAAGCCGTAATCGTATCCTGCCCTGAACTTTACATACGGATAATTGCGCGACAGCACCTTCTTGTAATCCAACTGTGCCAATGTGTTGCTCTGTGTGGCAAGCAACAGCGATGCATTGTTGCTGAGTGTCTTGTTCCATAAATCGGCAAAATCGAGCGTGTCGTTGATGACTATGTCCTTTTCTTCGGTTTCGATAGGTGTATATACCTGGTCTATCGCCATCATTTCGTTAAGTGCGATACGTGATGTGATAACAACCTCCTGCTGTTTCATAAACTGTGCGCTGTCGGCGTTGAAATCGACTTTTGCCTGTTGGTAGTCGAGGCGTGAGAAGTTACCGATGTTATAACGCTCTTCGACAATGCGTAAACGCTCTTTTGAGAGCTGTACGGCATTGTAATAGTTTATAAGTCGCAATCTCTGCTGAAGGAAATTGTAGTATTCAGCCGCCATGTTCGCAATGAAATCCTCTATCGCTATACGGGTGTTCGTTTCTCCCATGCGCTCAAGTTCTTTCAGTTGCTTATAGTTGGTGCTTACCTTGAAACCTTCGAAAATGGTCCAGTTGAGTCCTATCCCTGCGCTTGCTGTCTGGTCAAAGACATTGCGTGTCTTGTCAATCTCGCCTGTCGCGCGTAGTTCGGAATTGTTGCTGTTCAACTGTGCGTCATATCCTGCGCTCAAGTCGAGTGTTGGCAGGTATCCTGCATTGGCAAGAGTAGCATTGTTGTGGCTTATCACCTCTTCGTTACGTGCAATGCGTAGTGAATAGTTGTTTTCCAGGCCTATCTCAATGCATCTGCTCAATGTATATACTTGCTCTTGGGCATTTGCGAACAATGCCGGTATAATTAACAGTGATAATATCAGTCGTTTCATTTATCCTCTTTTTTTATGCGTTCTGTTGAAATGTAACTGTATATCGCAGGTACTATGTACATGGTGAGGATTGTTGAGAACAACATTCCACCTACAACGGCTGTACCCATTGCTATACGTTGGTTAGCTCCCTCGCCTGTAGCGAATATCAAAGGCATCAAGCCAAGCATTGTCGATACGCTTGTCATGAGAATAGGGCGCAGACGCTGTAATGAAGCACTGCGTATGGCTTCCATCTTGTTCTCTCCGCTCTCTTGCTTCTGGTTGGCGAACTCTACAATGAGAATACCGTTCTTTGCTACAAGACCAATGAGCATGATGATACCGATCTGGCTGAACAGGTTCATTGTTATGTCGTTGATACTCATGAATATCAATGCTCCTGCAATGGCCAAAGGCACTGTGAGCATAATAATCAACGGGTCTTTGAAACTTTCGAACTGCGCTGCAAGAATGAGGTATATAAGTACCAAAGCCAAGATAAATGCGAACATAAGGCTCGATGAACTCTCGCGGAACTCTTTTGAGTCACCAGTCAAGGCTGTGCGGAATGTCTCGTCAAGCACCTCTTCGGCAATTTTGTCCATTTCGTCAAGTCCGTCGCCAATGGTCTTTCCGTCGGCCAAGCCTGCGGATATTGTTGCCGAAAGGAAACGGTTGTAGTGGTAGAGCTTAGGAGGTGTTACGGACTCGACAAATTCAACAAGGTTGTCGAGAGGAATCATTTCGCCTCGGTCGCTACGTATATAAATGGACTTTACGCTTGTCGGGGTGTTGCGCTGTATGCGGTTCACCTGTCCGATAATCTCATACTGTTTGCCGTTCATGTAGAAATAGCCCATACGCTGTCCGCTGAGGCCGTATTGCAATGTCTCGGCAATATCGCGTACGCTGGCACCCATTGTACCTGCCTTGTCGCGGTTTATGTTTACACGTACCTCGGGGCTGGTGAACTTCAAATCGACATCAGCCATACGGAAAGTGGGGTTGTCATTTACCCTTACAAGGAATTCGGGCAATACTTTCTCCAACTTCTCCAAACTTACGGCCTGAATTACATATTGCACAGGCATGCTTCCGCGACGGCCACCGAACGAAGACTGCTGCTGTACGAATGAGCGTGCCTTGGTCTTGGTGCTCAACGCCTCGGTCAGCTTGCTTGCCATTTCCATCTGTGAATAGTCGCGCTCGCCAAGGTCTTTCAGAGTTATTCTGATATTACCGCTACCGCCTGACACACGCGATGTAACCGACTCTGCGTCTGGGATTATCGAATCGACCAGCATGGTGATATCTTCGGTGTAGTCGCGCATATATTCATAGCTTACACCCTCGGCTCCTCTTGTGGTGATGGTTATCTGCGAACGGTCCTCAAGTGGTGCCATTTCCGAAGGTATTGTACTCCATAACCAACCGATAAGCACAAATGTGATAATGGTTACAGGTATTGATATCCATCTTCTTTTGAGGAATGAGTCAAGCGATTTTTCGTATATGTTGTTCAATCCTGCAAAGAATGGCTCGGTTTTGCGGTAGAACCATTTCTGTTCCTTGCGTCTTTTAAGAATTTTTGTTGCAAGCATAGGGGTGAATGTCAATGCGGCAAACGATGAAATAATCACCGAACCGGCAACGACAAAACTGAACTCTCGGAATAAGCGTCCGCTTGTACCCTCCATGAACACGATAGGCAAGAATACCGCCACAAGGGTAACGGTTGTTGAAATTACCGCGAAGAAAATCTCTTTAGAACCCTCGATTCCGGCTTTGAATGGTCGCATGCCTTGTTCAATGCGAATGTAAATGTTTTCGGTCATCACAATGGCATCATCGACCACAAGACCTACCGAAAGGACAACGGCAAGCATGGTGAGTACGTTTATCGAGAAACCTGCTATGTACATTACGAAGAATGCGCCGATAAGTGATACCGGAATTACGATACACGGAATGAGGGTTACGCGCCAGTCGCGCAAGAAAAGGAAGATGATGATGATTACAAGCACGAATGCTTCATAAACGGTGCTCTTTACCTCGTCGATTGATGCGCGTATGAACTTTGTGCTGTCGAAACCGTAAGAGTATGTTATATCCTCGGGGAGGTCTTTCTTCATGGATTCCATACGCTCATATACGGCATCGGCAATCTCAATGTGGTTTGCTCCCGGTTGCGGTATAACAACGACACCGACCATAGGCACACCGTTCATCTTCATGTAGCTCTTGATGTCGGCAGGGCCAAGTTCGGCATAGCCTACATCGCTGACACGTACGACATTGCCGTTGCTCTCTTTGAGAATGATGTTATTGAACTCTTTGGCGGTGTGCATCTGTCCCATTGTACGAAGGGTAAGCTCCATTGTGTTACCCTCGATGCTACCTGACGGCAACTCGACATTCTCACTGGTAACGGCATTCTTTATGTCGATAGGCGTGATGCCGTATGCCGACATCTTT
Source organism: Bacteroidaceae bacterium (assembly GCA_017647225.1). Taxonomy (GTDB): domain Bacteria; phylum Bacteroidota; class Bacteroidia; order Bacteroidales; family Bacteroidaceae; genus HGM04593. Next base: position 34,638 of record JAGCLA010000006.1, read on the forward strand.
ATAGGGTCGAGCCATATACGCATAGAGTAGCGCTTTTCTCCCCAAATCTGCACACCACTCACGTCGGGGATAGTCTGTAGCTGCTCTTTTACTGTAAGGTCGGCTATTTCGCTGAGCTCAAGCAATGAGCGCTTGTCGCTCTGTATGGCAACCATAAGGATAGGGGTTGCATCTGCATCGGCCTTTGATACGGTAGGGGGGTCGCAGTCGCGTGGAAGGTAACGCTGTGCGCGTGAAACCTTGTCGCGAACGTCGTTTGCAGCTGTTTCAAGGTCAACCGAGAGCTCGAACTCTACTGTTATGCGGCACTGTCCCTGCTGGCTGACACTCGATAGTGAACGTATGCCGGGAATACCGTTGATGTTCTGCTCAAGAGGCTCTGTAATCTGGTTCTCGATAACATCGGCATTGGCTCCTGCATAGCTACAGGTAACGGAAATGATTGGGTTATCGACCGACGGGTATTCACGTACACCGAGGGTGTTGTAACCGATGAAACCAAAAAGCAGTATTATGATTGTGAGTACAGTCGCAAGTACGGGCCTGCGGATACTCAATTCCGAAATATTCATCTATTGTCTGTTTTAATGTGGTTATTCAAAAACGGCAATTTTAACGTCTGAACCCTTGCGTAACTGCAGTGTTCCTGATGTGAGGATTGTGTCACCCTCCTGCAAACCGTCAAGAATCTGGACTTCGCTCTCGGTACGTATTCCTGTAATTACATCAACAGGGTCTGCCTTTCCGTTGCGGAAAACAAACACTTTGTTTTTGCCCATTTCGGGAACAATGGCTTCTGCAGGTATTGCAATGGCATCGGCTATTTCTTTCTGCTTCAAACGTATGTCGGCATACTGTCCGGGCATAAGCTCGCCTTTTGTGTTTGCGTAGCGTGCGCGTACAAGCAATGAACGTGTCTGTGCTTCAAGGGCCGATTCGGTAGCATATACCTGTGCTTTGAATGTGTTGAGGTTGCCATCGACACGGAATTCGAGGTTTGTTCCTTTCTTGATGTCTGTGGCATATCTTTCAGCAACAGAGAACTCTATCTTGATAGGGGTCATTGATGTCAGTTTGGCAATGACAGTGGTCGGTGATGCGTATGCTCCGACACTCACCTGACGCAAACCGATAACACCGTCGAATGGTGCACGCAACTCGGTCATTTCAATCTGTGCCTGAATCTTCTCTATATCGGCATTCAATGCTGCGAGTTCGGTCTTTACAATTTCAAGAGCCTCTTTACTTACGGCGTCCTTCTGTAATAGCGCGCTCTGGCGATATACTCTCTCCTCGGCAAGTGGAACCTGAGCCTCAAGGCGTTTCAACTGCGCCTGTAGCTGTGCGTCGTTGATTTTTGCAAGCAGTGTGCCTTTCTCGACAAAACTGCCCTCCTCAAAGAATATATCGGTTATTTTTCCCGATGTTTCGAATGACAAATCAACCTCTTCGTCAGGGACAAGGCTACCCACGACAGGTATCTCATCTGTCAATAGATGAGGCTCAATGATTTTTGCATTTACACTCAAGACCTTTTTTGTGACTTTGTGTTTCATTTCGGCTTGAGCCAATTCTTTGTTCTGTTGTGGCATAAGTTTGAAATATCCCCACACTCCGACTGCAATTACAAGAGCTGCGACAAGCCCCCATTTTAATTTTTTGTTCATATTTTGCGATGTTTTTCTGTTCTAAACTGTTACAACCTGCAAAGTTAGGTAAAATCCGTAAAGTGTAAAAATGTTAAATCTTAAATTATATATATTATATGTTATTTATAATAACAATTTCGTTTTGTACATATATTTGTTTTTTTCTTCGTTCGTTTTTCATATATTTGTACCCGATTTGCGAAAAGGGCTTTGCTCTTGCGCCTTAAAACGAATAATTTTAACAAAAAACAGATAATATTATGATTAACTCTCAAGACATTAAAATCGGTACCGCTATCCGTATGGATGGCAAATTGTATTTTTGCATAGACTTCTTGCATGTAAAACCAGGTAAGGGTAACACTTTCATGCGTACAAAGTTGAAGGACGTTGTTGACGGTTACGTTTTGGAACGTCGTTTCAATATCGGTGAGAAACTTGAAGATGTTCGTGTTGAGCGTCGTCCTTATCAGTATCTCTATCAGGAGGGTAACGAGTATGTTTTCATGAATCAGGAGACTTTCGAGCAGGTTAACATCTCAGGTGAGCAGATCAACGGTGTTGCTTTCATGAAGGAGGGTATGACTCTTGAAGTTGTAACTGACGCTTCAACAGAGACAATCCTTTTTGCTGACATGCCTCTTAAGGTTGTTTTGGCTGTTACATACACTGAGCCAGGTCTAAAGGGCGATACAGCTACAAACACAACAAAGCCTGCTACATTGGAGACCGGTGCTGAAATCCGCGTTCCTCTCTTCATCAACGAAGGTGAGCTCGTTGAGGTTGACACTCGCGACGGCTCGTACGTAGGTCGTGTAAAAGCCTAAGTCTTGATTCATCGAGAATGTGATGACTGCGTGGTTGTCCCATTTTGATGAACCGACATAAGAACACAAGTAAAAAAAATAACAAATTGTTGTACTCTATAATTGTCCCGGTTTACAACAGACCCGACGAGATAAACAAACTTCTCGAAAGTCTGGCGGCTCAGACGGTAAAACCATTTGAGTTGGTGATTATAGAGGATGGCTCAGAAGAACGGTGTGACCATCTGCTCGATGGCTACCGTTCTTCTTTTACTATCAATTATCATTACAAGAAGAACGAGGGCAGGTGCGAGGCGCGTAACTATGGACTGGAGCGTGCCAATGGCGACTATATGCTCTTCTTCGACTCCGATGTGATTCTTCCGCCCTTCTATTTCGAAAGGCTTGAAACGGCAATGGGCGCTTCGCCCTGCGACTGCTTTGGTGGTCCCGATGCTGCCGATGCCTCTTTCTCCGATATGCAGAAAGCTGTCAGCCATGCGATGACATCGTTTTGGACAACGGGTGGAATACGTGGCGGTAAGGTCGTTATGGAGAAATTCTGTCCGCGCACATTCAACATGGGCATTTCAAGAAAGGTCTATGAGACGGTGGGCGGTTTCAATGATATGTTGGGTGAGGATATCGACTTGAGCCTGCGCATACGAAAGGCCGGTTTTGATATTAAACTTATCCGTGAGGCTTTTGTGTATCATAAGCGCCGTATCGACTTTGCCCGTTTCTTCAAGCAGGTCAATACTTTTGGTCAGGCGCGTATCTGGTTACAACTTATCCACCCAGGCTCCATGAAGGCGGTACATACAGCGCCGGCATTGTTGCTTATAATGGCTATATTGTTGGTGGCGGCATCATTCTTCTGCCCATGGCTATTGCTCTTGCCGTTGCTTTATGCCTTACTTATATTCTTTGATTCTCTTGCGAAAAATCGCAGTCTGAATGTGGCAATCCTTTCTGTGGCGGCAGCTGCTGTTCAGATAACGGGCTACGGCTCTGGTTTCCTGAAGGCTTTCTGGTATAAGATGGTGCTTAAACAGCCTTTGGAAACAAAACGTAATCTCATTAATTTGATGAACAAGGATTATGGAACAGAAAACAAGAAAGAGCATTAAGGAGTGGCCTTTGGATGAACGTCCGCGTGAAAAGGCGGTAAAGAACGGAATATCTTCGCTGAGCAATTCCGAGCTTATGGCTATATTGATAGGGTCGGGTACACCTGACGAGTCAGCGGTAGAGCTTATGCAGAAGGTGCTTGCATCGTGCAACGACAGTATTGCAAGGTTGGCGCGTCTGACAGTCGATGACCTTTGTCTGTTCAAGGGTATAGGCCCTGCAAAGGCTCTGACTATTGTTGCGGCATGCGAATTGTGGAAACGTCGTGAGGGTGATGACATTACCCGTACAAAATATATAAAGTCGTCGCAGGACCTGTTCAGGTATTTCCATCCCATGCTGTGTGACCTTAATGTGGAGCAATGTCATGTGCTGATGCTGAACAGCAAGAACGGGGTGATTGATAGTGCACTCATCGGCAGCGGCGGCTTGACTGCTACGACTGTTGATATACGTCTTGTGATACGTGAGGCGCTTATGAAACGTGCTACGGCCATTGCACTTTGCCACAACCACCCTTCGGGGAATATAAATCCAAGCAGGGATGATAACGAACTGACAAAGAACCTTCGCGATGCGTGCAGGGTTATGAATATAAGGTTCCTCGACCATATTATAGTTGCCGGTGACAGATACTACAGCTATAACGACGAGGGAGTATGATTGAACGATTATGGAAAAGATTGAGCTTGAACAGAAAATAGTTGAGATGATAAAGACTGTGTATGACCCTGAAATACCTGTCAATATCTACGATTTGGGACTTATATATCGCATTGAGGTAAAGGAAGACAATGCGGTGGAAATTGATATGACTCTTACCGCACCGAACTGCCCTGCCGCAGATTTCATGATGGAGGATGTCCGCATGAAGGTGGAATCTATCGAGGGAGTGAGTTCTCTTGCACTTAACCTTGTCTTTGAGCCAGAATGGAGCCATGACCTCATGACCGAGGAGGCTAAACTGGAACTTGGCTTGCTCTAATTGAAAACTATTACTATGAAAAAGATATATATCCTCTCCGATGCACACTTGGGCTCATGGGCTATCGAACACCGACGCACCCATGAACGTCGTCTTGTGTCATTCCTCGACAAAGTAAAGAACGATGCATCGGCTGTGTATATGTTGGGCGATATGTTTGACTTCTGGTACGAATTCAAGAATGTTGTTCCAAAGGGATATACTCGCTTTTTCGGCAAGGTGGCTGAACTTACGGACAAGGGTGTCGAGGTACATTTCTTCACCGGCAACCACGATATATGGTGTCTTGACTATTTTGAAAGGGAGTGTGGCATGATAATACACCGTGAGCCATGCCTTGTGGAGCTTTATGGCAAAGAGGTGTTCCTTGCTCATGGCGACGAGTTCTCTACAGAAAAGGGTTTCCGCTTTTTGAGGGCAATGTTTCACAACCGCTTCCTGCAACGCCTGTTGTCGATGTTACACCCACGTTGGAGTGTGTGGTTCGGGCATAAATGGGCTTATAGAAGCATGATCAAGCATAAGGTGAATGGCGAAACACCATATATGGGTGAAGAGAAGGAAGATTGCGTGAAGTTTGCCAAGAAGTATCTTGCAACCCATGCGTCGGTCGATTGCTTTGTCTTTGGTCATCGTCACATCGACACCGATGTCAGTCTTGGCAATTCACAGGTGATATTCCTTGGCGATTGGGTTTCCAAATTCGACTATGTCGTAATCGACAGCAAAGCAATAGAACATAAACACTACGTAGAAGGAGAAAGTAAAGAGGTTTGAATTTTCAAACCTCTTTTTTTATTCCGCAATCACCGTTGCACCAAACTTCATGTCAAGCCCTGTGGAGCGTTGCAGTTCAACCCACGCAGCAGCCTTCTTGAACAGGGCGTTGATATATTCGTGGCGCATCTCGTTCTCGTTACGCTGTACTATAAGGTAGTCGAGGAACGGTATCTCGCCAAGTTCGTATGCTCTCCTTTTATTGTCAACAACCTTACGCATGTCGTTGAGCATTGCAGTAGAAAAGGTTTCGGTCTGCTTTGTAGTGAAGTTGAAATTGTGGTATGCCTGCATTACTTCGCTTTCAACTTGCAGACGAGCTTCATTTACCTCAATCTCTGCTTGGTGTGCGAGTGTGGCATCAATGATTCTTTCTCCTTTGTTGAGGCTTGAGAACTTCAACGGTACAGCAATGCCGGCCTTGACTGTTGTGAAGTTCGGGTCTGCAATGTTGTATGTCGCTCCTATGTTTATATCAAGTTCGGGGCGACGTTGTGCCTTGTTGAATCGTGCCTTTGCTTTGGCAATATCGGCCTGTTCCAACGCTACTATAATGTCTGGTCGTCTTTCAAGGGCAATGTCTATATACTCCTGCATAGGTGCCGGGTGTTCGCTTATTTCAAGTGTTCCCATTCCTCTCAAATTCTCTGCACCGTTGAGGCTGTTCATGTAGTAACCTAACTTTATTGCGGTGTTGCATAGTTGTGCCTCGGCATCAAGAACTGCGTTTCGTGCCACTCCCTGCGCCATACGGCTCTCCAACCAATCGCTCTCGGCAATGTCGCCTTTACTGAAGCGTATGCTGTCGTTCGTTGCCACTTCGCTCAGGTTGTTATATACCTCAACAGCTTCGGTGTGCAACAAGCTTGCATGCAGATGCTCAAGGTAGGCTATTGTTGCATCGGCGCGGAAATTACGCATATACTCCTCCAATAGGGCAATTGTCTGTTTGCGTTCCGTTTCTGCTATATCGATACGTCCTCTGCGGACACCGAATGTAAAGGTCTTGCCAAGTTCAAACTCAATGCCTTGTCCGAGTCCTTTGCTCCAATCCTCGTTGTTGGTGTATGACACAGCAAGCGTAGGGTCATTGAAGGTCTTTGAACTCTTGACGCCGGCATCGGCAATGTCAAGGTCGAGGCTTTTGGCTGTCAGTGCTATGTTATTCTTGAACACGCGCTCCATATACTCTCCGTACGATATATTCTGCGCTGTTGCCTGCAACGATAGAATGATTGTTGTGAAAAGAATTATTTTTTTCATTGTTGTTCGCTTTTTGTTGCGAAAATAGTGAATATGAACAGTTGACAAAATGGTTATTTATTGCCAAAATTCAACTGTTGCTGTCTGTTTTAATTATTGTTTTGCGGTGTCAATCCCATCTTCTCGGCCAATGTCATGATGTGGGCAAGTGCGGCCTCATATTCGTTAGGTATAACTCCGTCTAGAATAGCATCTTTTACCGCGCTTTTCAGTTGGCCTACGGCTGCGCATGGTCCCAAATTGAATATGCGCATGATTTCCTCTCCGTTCACCGGCGGCTGGAAGTTGCGTATGCGGTCTTTTTCTTCGATGTCCTTCAGTTTCTGGCGTACAATCTGGAAATTGTTCAGGAACTGTTTCTTGCGTACCTCGTTCTTCGATGTTATGTCGGCTTCGCACAACAGCATCAGGTCGTCAATGTCATCTCCGGCATCGAATAGCAGACGGCGTACGGCAGAGTCTGTCACCTCGTCGTCGGCAATGGCTATGGGACGCATGTGCAACGAAACAAGTTTTGCCACATATTTCATCTTCTCGTTCTGTGGCATCTTGTAGTCGCGGAACAGCCTGTTTACCATTTTCTCGCCAACGATGTTATGGTTGTGGAATGTCCATTTCATAACAGGGTCCCAACGCTTGGTCTTTGGTTTGCCAATATCGTGTAGCAAGGCTGCCCAACGCAACCAAAGGTTGTCGGTCTTCTTTGCAATGTTGTCAAGCACCTCCAGCGTGTGGTAGAACATCTCTTTGTGGCTGTAGCCGTTCTTTGTCTCAACACCCTGCATTGCAGTGAGCTGTGGGAATATTATCTCAAGCAATCCGCAACGGTCAAGCTCTATGAAGCCTTTTGATGGGGTAGGCGACATCATTATCTTGTTCAGCTCATCGTTAATTCTTTCGCGTGAGATAATTCTTATCCTATCCTTATTCTCGCAGAGAGCTTCAAAAGTCTCGTCTTCGATGTAAAAATTGAGCTGTGTGGCAAAACGTACGCAACGCATCATTCGCAACGGGTCGTCGCTGAATGTTATTCCGGGTTCAAGAGGGGTGCTTATTATGCGGTCCTCAAGGTCGAGCATACCGTCAAACGGGTCAACAAGTTCGCCGAATCGTTCCTTGTTCAGGCATATAGCCATTGCATTTATGGTAAAGTCGCGACGGTTCTGGTCGTCTTCGAGTGTGCCGTCCTCAACAATTGGATTACGCGAATCCCTGCTGTAACTCTCCTTGCGCGCACCTACAAACTCTATTTCGTGTTCGTGGTATTTTACCTGTGCTGTACCGTAGTTCGCAAAAACCGATAGGTGTGCTCCGCGTCCGAGTCTTTTGCTGAACGCGCGTGCCATTTCAATACCTTTGCCAACAACCACTACATCAATGTCGGTCGATGGGCGTTGCAGGAATATGTCGCGCACATATCCACCGACGACATAACATTCCATACCCAGACTGTCGGCCGTTTCCGATATCTTTCGGAATATGGGTGTATCGAGCAATTTGCAAAGTTCTTCTCTATCGGGTTTATACATAAATAGGTCGTTTAAGTACAAATGTATTCGCGAAGATAACTATTTTCGTGCGATTATAAAAACAGCACCCGTTAAAATGTAAAAACAATGGGCTATACATTAAAAAGAGCCATTCATCTTTGATGCGTAACGATAAATAATGTACTTTTGCCGTAAACGAATACTTTTATATAATGAAGAACCCATACATTATTCTGTTCTTTGTGGCATGTGCGCTTTTCTCCTCATGCGAAAACTCTGTCGAGGAACCTGCACGTAACTTGCTTGCTCAGGCAAGAGAACTATATGCGGCTGAAGAATATAACAAGGCAAGAGTGCTTATTGACAGCATGTCGGTAGCTTATCCCAAAGCATATAAGACACGCCGTGAAGCTGAAGTGTTGCGCCGCGAGGTCATGCTCAAGGAGAAGCGTCGCGATGTGGAATTCTTTACTGATATGTGCGAAAAACTGTCAGCAAAGCGCGACTCTCTTGTTTCCGGTTTTATATTTAATAAGGATGAGCGTTTCCAGGATATCGGCTATTATACGGTTGCATCACAGGCTTTGAACCTTAATCAATCAAATTGTTTCCTTCGTGCAAGTGTAAGAGAAGACGGTGATGCCTATCTTGCGTCGTATTATCGTGGTGCGAAGATTGCTCATAACACATTGAAAATATCTTCGGGTGACAGTTTCGTAGTTTGTGATAATCCATATTTGTCAAGGTCTTACTGGAATTACGGTTTGTATAACGAACGTCGTGAATTCCGCTATGGATCGGATAACGGAATTATGGATTACATAGCTTCGGCCACATCACCGCTGAAAGTGGAAATATCAGGAACTATGGGTAAGTGCGAATACACTCTTCGCAACGAAGACGCAGTGGCAATCAAACGTGTCATAGAACTTTCAAACTTGCTTAAGCAATACAAGGAGAGTTGTGCCATGCGCGATGAGGCGCAGCGCTCGCTCGATTTTCTTATCAAGAGCCAACAGCGTTCACAGGAGAATATCCAAAACACTGAGGTTGCAGAGTGATATGGCATTGGAATCATAAAGTCCAATAAAAAAGGCTTCACTGAAAGTGAAGCCTTTTTTGTGTATTATGTAGGGATTATTTCAAATCCTTTACAATCTCGTAAGTGTCGCTTGCAATCATCATCTCCTCGTCTGTTGGGATAAGCAATACCTTAACCTTAGAATCAGGAGTAGAAAGCACAGCCTCTTCACCACGCATCTTGTTGTTTACCTCCTTGTCGAGCTTGACACCGAGGAATTCAAGACCTTCGAGTGCAGCCTCACGGCAGTCAGCCTGGTTTTCGCCGACACCACCAGCGAAGATGATGATGTCAACACCGCCCATAGCAGCAGCGTATGCACCGATATACTTCTTGATACGGTAGAAGTTCATTGTGTTTGAAAGCTGAGCGCGCTTGTTGCCCTCTTCAGCGGCTGCCTTAACCTCGCGCATGTCTGATGAAATGCCTGTGATACCTGCAACACCCGATTTCTTGTTGAGCATGTCAATTACACCCTGCATGTCAAGACCTGTCTTGTCCATGATATATGGGAAAGCACCCGGGTCAACATCACCACTGCGTGTACCCATCATAAGACCTGCAAGCGGAGTCATACCCATTGAAGTGTCAACGCTCTTACCGTCCTTTACAGCTGCGATAGAAGCACCGTTACCAATGTGGCATGTGATGATTTTGCTACCCTCAGCAGGAATGTTCAACATTTCAAGAGCACGTTTTGTGATATAACGGTGTGATGTTCCGTGGAAACCGTAGCGACGTACGCCATAGTTCTCGTAAAGCTCGTAAGGTAGAGCATACATATATGCATAGTCAGGCATTGTCTGGTGGAATGCTGTGTCGAATACACCAACCTGAGGCATGTCAGGAGCAACCTCTTTAACGGCATTTACACCCTTGAGGTTTGCAGGGTTGTGGAGTGGTGCAAGGTCGTTGCAAGCCTCGAACACCTCAAGAACCTCGTCTGTAAGCAGTGTCGATGCACTGAACTTCTCACCACCGTGTACCATGCGGTGACCTACAGCATCAATCTCGTCAATTGAGCCTACAGCACCGAATTTCTCACTTGTCAATACATCGAAGATAAGACGTACACCGATAGTGTGTTCGGGGATTGCTGTATAGATTGTTTCTTTCTCGCCATTAGGAAGGTTGAACTTCAAGAATGAACCCTCAAGGCCAATCTTCTCAATACCACCCTTTGCAAGTACGTTCTTTGCCTCAATATCAATCAACTGATATTTGATTGATGAACTACCGCAGTTCAATACTAATATTTTCATATCGTATGTTTTAATTTGTTGTTTGTTTATTTCTTGGCAGCAATAGCCTGGTTTGCTGTGATGGCAATCATCATATATACGTCCTCAACTGAGCAACCGCGTGAAAGGTCGTTTACAGGACGTGCAATACCCTGGAGTACAGGACCGATAGCCTCTGCGTGACCCAAACGCTGAACGAGCTTGTAACCGATGTTACCTGCGCCGAGGTCAGGGAATACGAGAACGTTAGCCTTACCGGCAACCTTTGAACCTGGAGCCTTGCTCTGACCTACGAATGGAACGAGAGCTGCGTCAGCCTGCAATTCGCCGTCGAGTGACAATTCTGGGTCAAGCTCATGAGCAAGTCTTGTAGCCTCTGTAACCTTGTCAACCATTTCGTGCTTTGCAGAACCCTTTGTAGAGAAGCTCAACATTGCAACGCGTGGCTCTTCGAAACCACCGATAGCCTTAGCTGTCTGTGCTGTACATACAGCAATCTGTGAAAGCTGGTTTGCATCAGGCTGTGGAGTAACGGCAACGTCTGCAACAAAAAGAACACCGTCTTCGCCATATTCCTTAGCGTTGGTGATAAGCATCATTGCGCCGCTTACACATGTGATACCCGGAGTAGTCTTGATAATCTGCAATGCAGGACGGAGTACGTTTCCTGTTGTGTTCTGTGCACCTGCAACCTGGCCGTCAGCATCACCGTTCTTGATGATAAGGCAACCGAGGTACAATGGGTTGCATACCAATTTCTGAGCATCTTCCATTGTCAAGCCCTTAGACTTACGCAATTCGAAAAGCAAGTTTGCATACTTCTCGGCGTCAGGGTTGTTGTTTGGGTCGATGATTGTAGCCTTCTCAATGTTTGTAAGACCGTTCTTCTCTGCGAGAGCGAGAACCTCTTCGCGGTTACCGATGATAACCAACTCCGCGATACCGTCAGCAATAGCCTTGTCAGCTGCCTTAAGTGTACGCTCTTCAGTACCTTCGGGGAGAACGATGCGCTGCTTGTTCTGCTGTGCGCGCTCGATTAGATTTTTAATAACATCCATAGTATAAATAATTTAATTTGTAAAAATCCGTTTTTTATGTCTGTGGAGTGTTATCACGCAGGCATACATAGTACAAAGGTAGCTCAAACAGAATTGACTGCAAAATAAATTCTATTTATTTTAGGACTGAAAATGGATTTTATATGGTAGACATATAATTAAATAATTAAAGAGCGAAAAAGGTGTTCACCTTTTTCGCTCTTTAGTGCTGATTTTGTTGTTTGTTAATTGATGACAACTTTTATACTCTTTTCGCTAATTTTTATTACTACAATAGAGTTTTTTGTAAGACTTGTTTGGATTGTTGCGTTGTTGTTTTCTATGGTAGCATTGCCAATAAACATACCGTCGCTTGTGTAAACCTCAACAGCTTCACCATTGAGTGATGTATTTACAGATATTACTCCATTGCTTGATGTAACAAGTATAGCTTTGGCAGGGATACTGATAGAGCTTGTGTTGTTTCCGCTACAGTCACAATCAATCCAGCAGAGTGTAGCATTTATGATATCTGAATCTTCGTAACCAGCCGCTGTTGCAAATACGCTTATGCTATATGTAGCAGAGATTTCAAAATTATTGCTATTATATGTTCCTGTATAATGGTTTTTAATAGTAGTGACAAATTCTGCATCGGCGGTTTCACACTCTATCTCAATTTTACCATTGTTGTATGATATAACAGGGTTTGCACATTTGGGCATTTCTACTTCACTATCAAGTGTTATAACATTTCCAAAGCAACTCCAAGGCTCTGTTGCTTTGTAGCTATTAATTGATTCAGCCGGTACATGCAATGTCATATATTCAGGATATGATTCGTTGAATGCATTACTATCTGTTGATGGGAGTGTTTTTGTAAGGCAATAAATGTCAGAAAGTTTTTCGCACTTAGCAAAAGCTTCTGAATAAATATATTCTACTCCACTGCCTATTGTTATACTTGTCAACTTAGGGCAATTATAGAATGCACAAATCCCAATGCTTGTAACGTTGTTAGGTATTGTTATGTTTGTAAGTCCGGAGCAACCCTCGAACGCTCTATTTCCAATACTTGTAACGCTGTCAGGTATTGTTATGTTTGTAAGTCCAGAGCAACCCTCGAACATAACACTACTAATTTTTGTAATGCTGTTAGGGATTATAATGTTTGTAAGGCTAGTGCAACGAGAGAACGCAAAATCTCCTATGCTTGTAACACTATTAGGTATTATTATGTTTGTAAGTCCAGAGCAATACCAGAATGCACTAGTTCCAATACTTGTAACGCTGTTTGGTATTGTTATGCTTGTAAGTCCAGAGCAACTGTCGAACGCACCATCTCCAATGCCTATAATGCTATATGTAACCTCGTTGTGCACAATTGTTTCGGGAATAACTATGGAGCCGGAATAATTACCTCCGCCAATAACTGTTGCAACTTTAGCTTTGGTAACTACATCGTATTTAATACCATCGATTGTCACCTCTTCCGCCATAGCAACAATACTGCATAGTAGTAATAATGTTGTGAATAATTTTTTTATTTGTTTCATTTTTGTGCTTTTTGCTAATACTATTTTGCCAATGAAACATTGTCGGTGCTTCATTGGCATTATGTTTAAGTTCCTAAAAAACTTACGCCAAAATCTCTTTCAACTCTTCGGCTGTAACTGTTTTCTGTTCGCCGGTTATCATGTTTTTCAAGGCAATGGTATTGTCTATCATCTCCTGCTCACCGATAATGGCTACAAACGGAATGCTGTGGCTGTTGGCATAGCTCATCTGTTTTTTCATCTTGTCGCTGCTTGGGAACAACTCTGACGAAATGCCGGCTTTGCGAAGGTCGCCAATGATTTGCAAAGAGTGAAGAGCCTCCTTCTCGCCAAAATTGACGAACATCACCTTTGTGGTGTGTATCGACTCTTTTGGGTAAAGGTCGAGCTGGTTCATCACGTCATAAATGCGGTCTGCGCCGAACGATATGCCGACACCCGAAACACCGTCCATACCGAACACTCCCGTGAGGTTGTCGTAACGTCCTCCGCCTGTGATGCTGCCGATAACGACATCGAGTGCTTTAACCTCAAGGATTGCACCTGTGTAGTAGTTGAGTCCGCGTGCAAGGGTAAGGTCAATGTCGAGTGCGCTGTTGAGGCTGACGCTCTTCAATGCATTGAGTATGAACTGCAATTCCTCGACACCCTTCTCGCCGATAGCATTTCCCTTGAGTGTTTCGGCAAGAATCTGCATCTTCTCTTCGTTGTTACCTTGTGCTTTGAGTATAGGCAACAGCTTTTCAATTGATTCGTCGCTTATATCCTTGCTCTTGAGTTCTGCTATAACGCCGTCAAGACCAATTTTGTCTATCTTGTCAATGGCAACGGTTATGTCAATTATCTTGTCGGGCTCGCCAATGACATCGGCAATACCGGCAAGTACCTTGCGGTTGTTCAACTTTATGGCAACGCGAATGTTCAGCTTACCGAACACATGGTCGATAAGTTGGACAAGCTCGACTTCGTTTATCAATGAGTTGTTGCCGATGATGTCGGCATCGCACTGGTAGAATTCGCGGTAACGTCCCTTCTGTGGGCGATCGGCGCGCCATACAGGTTGTATCTGATAGCGCTTGAACGGGAATACAAGCTCTTCGCGGTGCATTACCACGTAGCGTGCGAAAGGAACTGTAAGGTCATATCTCAAACCCTTCTCGCAGAACTTTGATGCCAGTTTTGTGGCATTACGGCTCAACAACTCCTCGTCGGTCAACTCCTTGAAGTAGTCGCCCGAATTCTGTATCTTGAACAATAGCTTGTCGCCCTCTTCGCCATACTTGCCCATCAGTGTCGATAGGTTCTCCATTGCAGGAGTTTCTATTTGTTGAAATCCGAACAGGTGAAAGGCTTCGCGTATGGTGTCGAAAATATAGTTTCTCTTTGACATCTCAACAGGTGAGAAGTCGCGTGTTCCCTTTGGAATAGATGGTTTTGCTGCCATTTTTAGTCGCGTCTGTTTAGATAAATCATTACATAGTATAGCAGTGTTGCCAATGATGACAATGCTGCAACAACGTAAGTATATGCCGCCGAACGCAAAGCGCCGGTAGCGTATTTGTGATTATTTGAATTTGTTATTCCTGTTATCTCCAACCATGTCAATGCTCTACGGCTTGCGTCAATCTCTACGGGCAAGGTTATAAAGCTGAACAAGGTGGTACTTGCAAAAAGCACAATTCCTGCCAACAAGAACTGTGGCATGGAGTTTACTGTAAGTATTCCTATAAGCAGAATCCATGACACGATGCTTGACGAGAACTGCACAATGGGTACAAGTGCCGATCTCATTTTCAATGGGGCATAAGCCTTGGCATGCTGCAAGGCGTGTCCGCACTCATGCGCCGCAACGGCTGCAGCGGCAATGCTTGCCGAATTATATACTCCGTCGCTGAGGTTTACGGTCTTTGTGGTGGGGTTGTAGTGGTCGGTGAGCATGCCGGGAGTCGACACTACCTTAACGTCGTATATACCATTGTCGTGTAGCATCTTTATGGCAATGTCACGTCCTGTCATGCCTATAGGCATTTTTGAGTATCGCTCAAACTTTCTTTTCAGGTTTGCCTGAACAAGGTAGCTCACAATGGCTATACCAAAAAAGAGAATCAGGTATGTATAATCGTAAACTACTGGTGTCGCTGCTGTAAGAAACATATTCCTGTATCTGAAAATTACTTTTAAGGGCAGGTTTCCCTGCCCTTAATTATTAAATGTTACGTGTGATTGTCTGGTCGCGGTCAGGGCCGATAGAGAGGTATTTTACGGGAACACCCAATTCCTTTTCGAGGAACTTGATGTACTCCTTGAACTCTGCAGGCAACTCCTCTTCGCTTCTCAACTTTGTGAGGTCGGTCTGCCAACCTTTTATCTCGGTATATACAGGTTCAACACCTTCGATGTCGTAAGGCATGTGTGACAATGTCTCGCCGTCTTTCTTGTATGCTATACAAGCCTTGATTGTAGGGAATGTGTCCAACACGTCGCTCTTCATGAGAATGAGGTGTGTCACACCATTGATCATGATTGTATATTTGAGAGCAACGAGGTCAATCCAACCGCAACGGCGCTCACGGCCTGTAACGGCACCATATTCATGTCCTCTGTCGCGCATTTCAGCACCTACCTCGTCGAACAACTCGGTTGGGAACGGACCTGAACCAACGCGTGTGCAGTATGCCTTTGTGATACCATATACATTGCCTATTCTGTTTGGCGCAACGCCAAGGCCTGTGCAAGCACCGGCACAAACAGTGTTCGATGATGTTACGAAAGGATAGCTACCGAAGTCAATGTCGAGCAAGCTTCCCTGTGCCCCCTCGCAAAGAATCGATTTGCCCTCGTTCATAAGGTCGTTTATGAGCTGTTCGCTGTCGATAAGACGGAACTTCTTCAAGAACTCTACGCCCTCAAGCCATGCTTTCTCCATCTCGGTGATGTCATAGCTGTAGTTCATATCTTTGAGCATCTGCTCATGACGTGCTTTTGCCTGTGCATATTTCTTCTCGAAATTCTCTACAATGTCACCGACACGCAAACCGTTTCGGCTAATCTTGTCAGTGTATGTAGGACCGATACCCTTACCTGTTGTGCCGACCTTTGCGTCGCCCTTTGCAGCTTCGTATGCAGCGTCAAGTACGCGGTGTGTAGGCATGATAAGGTGAGCCTTCTTTGAGATGAAGAGGTTCTTTGTAAGGTCGTATCCGGCCTTTATAAGGTCTTCGGCCTCGCCTTTGAAAAGCGCAGGGTCAAGAACTACACCGTTACCGATGATGTTTGTCTTGTTTCCTTGGAAAATACCCGAAGGGATTGAACGTAGTACAAACTTCTTACCGTCGAACTCCAATGTGTGTCCTGCGTTAGGTCCACCCTGGAAACGTGCAACCACGTCATAGTTAGGGGTTAGAACGTCAACAACCTTTCCTTTTCCTTCGTCGCCCCACTGGAGGCCCAAGAGTACGTCTATATTCTGTTTCATTGTCCTATTTTTTTGTTCATTCGTGCCTTACGTCGTTTTATTGCCTGATGGCATTTGTTGCATACTCCGTAAATGTACAACGAATAATGGGTTAAATGAAATTTCTTGATATTCGCAGTTATATAATCGTTTATGTTTATATTGTTTATCTCTGTAACCTTTCCGCAATTCGTGCATACCATGTGTGCCTTCTCGTTTCCGTAACACTTTTCGTATTTCGATGTGCCGCCGAACTGATGATGTATCACAAGGTTGGCATTTATAAGCAACGTAATTGTGTTGTAAATAGTTGCCCGACTTACCCTGAACCTTTCCTTCTCTTCGAGCTGTTTAAGCAGGTCGTTTATTTCAAAATTGCCGTTGATTGAATATATAGCATTCAATATGGCATATCGTTCAGGAGTGCATCGGCATTTGTTTTCCTTCAAGTATTCTGTAAATATCCTGTTTACAGTTTCTAAGGTTTTGCTATTCTCCATTTTATTGCACAAAACTTGTGGCTTTGGCATTTCACAACGCGTGTCGCCTATTTTCGTAAGGTTTACTTTACAAAGGTATCTCTTTTTTGAATATTATGGTACAGAAACTCTTTTAAATTTCTATAAAATGTTCAAATATCTGAATTACTCTCATTCGTCATCGTTGCAGTAATGCCCGAGAGAGTTGTGTGCCGCCATAATGACCGTTTTTCTGTTGTCTATGTTTACAATATCCTTTGCTGTGGCGAGGAACTTTTGTTCCTGCTCATTTTCAAGGGTTATGCCCTTTCTGAAAAGGTGTGTCAGTGTCATGAATCCGCAATAACGGAACAACCCTTCGCTTTTCAGAATCCATTCCGTTGCTTTTGCCGCCGCATCGGGCAGGTTGCTTAAAATGTTCATAGCCAAATGGTCGGCAATCTCCGTAAACGGAGCTTCGGCAATCCACTCTTCGGCAACAGCGCTGTAGCCCTCTGCCGGCATCAGGAATATCGCAAGCATCTTGCACTCCCTTATATCATCTTGCCACAGCCTTTTTGCAAGCTCCTCATCTTTCTCGTATTTCGATGCAATGGCTTTCAGACGTGGAATCTCAACGCCGAAATTTATCTTGTAGTTGAGTCCCTGGTTGCGTTGGAGTGTCGATACGACACCATTCATCGCCAAGCGAAGTTCCTTTTTTATCTCTCTTGTCTTTTCGTGGATAACAGAATTGTCAATCATGGAACAGCCGTTTATTTCGCAATAGTGTGTCTTTTTCTGTAATTGTTCGGTGTTTCGCCCATGACGCGATAGAATGACGCATAGAACGACTGGCGGTTGGCGAATCCCACCTGCAAACCTATCTCCTCAATTGTCATATCGGCATATCTCTTGTCGGTCATGCGGTGCATGGCCTCCTTTATGCGGTATTCATTTACAAGGCATGAGAAATTTGTATTGAAACGAGAGTTGATGACAGCCGAAATGTAACGGGTGTTGGTGTTCAGCTCCTGTGCAAGTTCCTTTGCCGAAAAATCCTTATTGCGGTATCTTTTCTCAATCACAATCATGTTGAGAATACGCTCATACAATTCGTCAGCAAGCTCCGCACGGATCAGAGAACGGTAAGCGGCATTTTTCTCCTGTTTTTCCCTTATATTATAGGGTTGTGTTGTCTTTTCGGTCATGATAATTATTCTATTTACCACAAATATAACACAAACGAGTGAAAAGTTAAAGCTTACGTTAATATTTTTTTACAATTAGTATGAATACACTCCGCTCAGATAGCAAAAACGATTAACGTTGAACGAATTTCGTTTCTCGTAGTTCGCTCCTCGCTAATCGTTCCTCGTTAATCGTTCAACGTTCCTCGTTCCTCGTTCAACGTTCCTCGCTAATCGTTCAACGTTCCTCGTTAATCGTTCACAGAAACATTATTGTACTTTGTGGCATTAATGCGGCTTTTCTTTGCAGCATCTCTTTTACCTAATCTTTCATATAGTATAGCCTGCAAGGTATAATGGTTGCCGTTTGTCGGTTCCAACTCGATAGCCTTTTCCACGTCCAGCAGCGCAAGTTCGGTATGTCCCATAAGACGCTCGATGTTGCTGCGTGCTATATAGTATTCAGCCCTCTCGGGGTTGCTCTCAATGAGCATTGTCAGGAGAGTGAGGCTCTCGTTTAGCTTGTTCTCATTCTTGTATAGCATGGCAAGGCCAAGCTTTACGTTGTCATTCTCCGGCTCAAGCGAGAGCAACTTGATATAGTCGGCCCTTGCCTCGTTGTATCTCTCTGTCTCGGAGTATATGCCCGCTCTGAAAAATAGCGCACCGGCGTTTGTAGGCTCTTTTTCAAGAATCAGATTGTACTCTTCAAGGGCTCTTTCAAGGCTGTCTAATTGTAACAGGATATTTGCACGTTGCGACATCAGGGCAACTTTGTTCATGTCGTTGCCAATGGCATTGTTGTAGCTTTTCAGGGCCTTATGCAGTTCGCCGCACATCTGTTGCGAATAGGCGAGGTTGGCAAAGGCGTATGTTTTCTCCTGCTCGGTACTGTACTCTTCTGTCGCTTTTTGGAAACATTCGGCCGCATTCCTGTAGTTCCTGTTGGCAATATGTTTGATGCCGTCATTGCATAGAGTTCTGAATACTTGTGCCGACACAGCCTGCGCAAAAATAAATAATAGTATGGGTAGGGTATATCTCATGTGTTTTTTCATTTGTTTGCGAATATAATATATTAATTGATAATGAGAAATACACCACCCGAAACTTTAAAACAATATAACAGTTTTTGTGTTTTTGTTAGAAGCGTTTGATGGTTGAAATAATTTGCTTATCTTCGCATTGGATTTGCAACAAGCAAATTTGCCTTAGTAGTTCAATGGATAGAATAAGGTCCTCCTAAGACTTAGATTCGGGTTCGATTCCCGACTGAGGTACAAGCCCACCTCGAGGTGGGCTTTGCTATTTTAAATATTGATTTGGAAATTGGAAAATAGGCATATAAGTTGCGTATTATATAGAAATATAATGATATAAAATTCTATTGTACTTCATTATAAGCCTAATTTGCCGAGTCTCATAACTATAGATGTTTGACTTCTTCCCATTTTTGTTGCAATGTATTTTATACTTTTGCCATTCTTGTATAAATCCAATAAGAAATAATCTTCACCTTTCGTCCACTTTTTATTGGCATTAGGATGCTTAATAAAACTTCTTTCAGAAATCTTTTCGGGATGTAAGAATTCGTCAACAAAAATAGATGGGAAACGTTTGTCATATAGTACGAATGTCTTTTTCTTAGCTCTTGTTATTGCAACATAAAAAAGTCTTCGTTCTTCTCCATATGGGAATTGGTCGCTTTGAGTCAATACATAATTAAGAACGGGGTCATCATTAACAAGAGAGGGGAATCCATAAGTGTCTTTGTTGCATTGTAAGAGTATGACAAAATCCGCTTCAAGACCTTTTGATTTATGAACAGTTAGAAATTCAATTTTTCGTCCTTCAATTATATAGTAAAATTTATTTCCCTCTTTTATAGCCTGGAACATATAAGAGAGATAATAATCATCAAAAGAATAACGTCCTAACAAAAATATTGATTTATCTAATGGAATAGAATTAATAAGTTCTCTTATAGTATTGCAATAATCATTTCTGTCATAAGAACAGAATTCTAAATCTGTTTTTATTGTAGAATTGAACGGACGTATGTTTTTTTGTATTTGTGATTTATTGCGTTGAATAAAACTAGATGACATCGAGACTAAGGGCTCACCAAAGCGATATGTCGTTTCTATTTTGTTTATTTCTGTTGCACCAAAGTATTCGGGGAATTGATTAAATAGAGCCATATCGCTTCCAGAAAAACGATATATAGATTGCCAATCATCGCCAACACAATACAACTTTGCTGGGGGATTTCCTTTTCGTAACACTTTCAAGAAATTATAGCGATCAATTGATATATCTTGAAATTCGTCAACGATTATATAATCATACTCTACGCAGGGTGATGTTTGACAAATATTTGTTGCTTCAAGTATCGCGTCTGTAAAATCTATTTGGTTACTATCTTTCAATACGTTTATGTAGTTTTCATATACAGGCTGAAATATATTCTTAATGATAAAAAAACTTCTTTCATCATTAGCATTTCTTGTTTGGTTGAGAATTTCTTTAACGGATTTACAACTTGATTTTATTAATGTTACGAAAGTAGCAACGAGTCGTATAAACGCCTTCTCTTGTTTGCTACCTTTGGGTAAAATCAAATTGTATAACTCTGTATCATTTTTCTCTTGAATTGGTACACCTGCATCACTCAATAGTTTTTTGAGTTTATCCATAATGTCTGAATAATGAAAATCAGCACTTGATGTCACTAATAATTGTGTACCAAATTTTTTATGAGCCGCTTTTTTCCAAGTTATTCCATCATTGTATTTTTTATTTGCTTCTTCGTATGTGATATTTTTATCTTTCGCAAACCAAGAAGGAACAAGGCTATGTTCATCAATACCGAAATGTTCTAAATAGATACGTTTGGTGACTCCGCCTTGTTCAAAGTATATAGAGAAATCAGGACGATATTGCGAGTGCGTCTCATCAGCTAACTTATACTCGTATGGTTCTTCATATCTGAATTTTACTCCAAGTGATGATAATACAAAACATATTTTTTGTTCTTGTTCACTTTTTACATATATAGTTTTACCATCCATGTCTGGGAACATCGCTTTTAACTGCATGTTCTTTTGCTCAGCTAATTGTTCACGCCTTTTATTTTTGCGTTTTTCCCAATCGGCTTCATTTGTTTGGTAATCAATAAAGTATTCTACAACGCTTTTCTTAAAAGAGGATTTTTCTAATAGCTTGTGGTAAATATCTACAAACAAAGAATCTGTGTTGTCGCAAATAGTTGGTTTTGTACCAGTTGCCTTTCCAATAATATCAATAGCCAACTTGTGAAAGGTGTAACCTTTCAGCCCTTTTGTATCCATTCTTTCAGTAAGTTCTGCCGCGGCTTTATTAGTATAACTGATAAGCAGTATTTTTTCAGGATCTATTTTCTTTATTTCTGTTAGATATTTAACTTTTCCGATAATTGAGGAAGTTTTTCCACTACCAGCACTACTAACAACTAAACAATTTTCCTCTTCTGAAATAATGGAACGTCTTTGTTGTTTATCCAAAGGATATTCTAAACAATTGTCGAAAAAATCTTTGTATGTATTAAGTAAGAAGTTTATAACATCTTCATTATGTTTTTTGACAAACTTATTGATGTTTTTAAACTCATTAATAAATGCTATAATACTTTTATTTGGTGTAATCTTAAAAAAGGTAAGCTTTTTGACTAGTTGATATGCTTCTTGAAAATACAGACTGTAATGATTGGAAAAATCCTTTTCATCTGTTGTTGATATTATCTCACCGTAAAAACTGTTGTTTAGGTCTGTGTAAATATCAATAAATGCGTTTTTTCCATGTTTGGACAATTCACTATAAGTAGGTATGCGAAAAAGTTTTTCAGCTAGTCTTTTGGACATTTTTTTTAGATTCGTCCTTATTGAAATAACTAGAACGACAATGAAAATACCTACTATAATAAATAATAACAGCATATTAGCACTTATATAATGTCATTTTTCTTATTTATCTTGCCAACGAGAACTTCATGCTTATACCAAAGTCGGTTGTAGATGTCGGGTACGATGTCGTTGAAATAAGCGGTATAGTTTTCTGTCTGTCGAAATAGAGGCTGAATGTCAACATCTTGCTGTAAGCATAGTCTGCCGTTACCGAGTAGTTGAACGACTTGTTTCCGCTGGTCGCCTGTGTTGTTCCCTTGTCTATGCTACGACATACCGATGAACTGTTCTTGAACGAGAAGTCCGCGCGTATGTTAATATCGTTGCCCTGGCTCTTCTTGGAATCTTTGCTTGCTTTCTTGCCATTGCCGAATAGCTTCAGGTTGACAATTTTATAACCAACGTTGAAAGCAATCTCCTCGGAACTTGTCTCCACAAGCTGAATGGCTGTAACACTCATGTTCAGCGTTCTTGACTTTATGAATTTTCCGCCGAGTGTGAGGTTGAAGTTGGTTGTTACATCAAGTCCTATAAGTGGCGAGAAACTTTCGTTTATCGACACTGCGCCTACATTGTATCGTCCGCTGGGGACAGGCATGCCTGTTGCCGTGTTGTTTACAAAGCCTATACCCTTTGAGTATTCCATATATGTGGCGTATGTGCTGTATGAGCCAACTGCATATACGCTCTTGTAGCCGTGCTCAATGTTTACGCTCTTGAAGTACTTCTTAAGGAATTCCAATTTTGACAATCCTGAGTACCTTATCTTCCAGTTAGGCAACAGACGGAACATCTGCGGGAATATGCCGTTGCCTTTAATGCCGGTATATGTGTCAAGGAATGCCGGTATCATGACGTCGGCTGAATATCTGTTTACTCCACCGTTGGCTGCGTCGTATGTCTCGCCGGCAAGTGAGCTCGAAACAGGGTATTTGCTTCCCTCGTATAGCTTCTCGGTCTTTTGACGGTATATCTCAATGTTGTTTACAAAGTTTTCATAAACGGCCGACTTGTAACCGTTGGCTGCATTGCCACCACCGAAAGAGTTTCCTATGGTAATGGTTGTCATTGTCAGTCCGCCTGACTCGTTGAACGGCATGCCGTCATACATGAACTGTATGCTCTTGCTGTTGTTGCGTGTCCAGCTTGCGTTCAGGTCAATCTTGAAATCCTTCATGGGCTCAAGAGTAACCTTTACCTGCAGGTCTTCGGCTGCTGTTGACGATGCCTGTGATGCAATGCTGTCACTGCGTAACAGCCAGTTGTTGTTATGCGCTTTGTCAAGGAAACTGTCGTCGGTCATACCAAAGGCAAAATCAAGGCCCGGTGCAAAAACGCCGCCGGTCTTTCTCTGTCCGAATATGTCGCCTGTGCTTGGGAGGAATCCCGGCAAGTTCATTGCGTAGGCATTGGTATAGTTCACCGAAACATTGCGTACAAGCATCAAGGCGCGTACAGGGTACTGCATGGCCTTAGCAAACTTGCTCAGCTCGCCGCTCTTTTCAGCCTTTGGCAGAATGGTTACCTTTACGTTAATGCTGTCCTTATTCTTTACAAGAATTTTGTTTTCATCAAGAATTTTGTATTTCAGCCTGTAGTTCTCGCCGTTTTTCGTGCGTGCCGTTATCTCGACATTCTTGTTCTTCAGGTTGTGCGCAATGGTTACGGTAGTGTCTTCGCGTATTGTAATCTCCTTTACAAAGGGCTTAATTTTCTTTGGCTTTGGCTTGCGTGCCGTCTTTTTGCTCTTGCTGCTTGAGAATCGTTTGTTTGTATCCTCGAGATATGGTATGAGGTTATACAACTTCTCGAAGTTCAACGTGGTCTTTAGTGATACGTTGCGCTTGTTTGCGATGTTGTTGCCGAGGTTTATACCCGCCATGCTGTTTCCTCTCAACCAGTTGTATGTCGCAGAATAGCTCGCATCGGCCGTCAGCCATTCAAAAATAGGCAGTTTGTTAAGTGGCAGAGTGTATGACGCACTGAAATTCTGCTGGTAGCCGAGTGGGGTACCGAACTCTTTCAGGCTATGCTTTACCGAATCCTTCCACATTACATAATCACTTGGGTATAACGCTTTGTTTACCGGCACGAATGGTTCTGACACCTCGGCATTTGTTCCGGTGTTTATGCTCATCTTCAGGTTGGTTGTAGGGTCCCACTTGAGCGACATTGAACGGTTCCAGTAGAATTGCTGTGAGAAGGTGATTGGTATCTCTCCATTACCAGCCATGGCATCGAGGTCGCGTCGTTGTATCTCGTGGTAGTTACGTGTCATGTCGGTATTCATCGCAAGCGACTGTGGCAACGGGTTTATGCCCCAGTCTTTCAATATCTTAACCCATTTCGACTTGCTGGAAATCTTGTCAAAAGGTTTGATGGTTTTTATAGGACTTGAATAATTGTATGACAACGATGCTTTCCAGTTAAGCCTGTTTTCCCAGCTTATGGTGCTTCCGCTGTTATCGGTGCTTGCACGCGAATAGCTGAAGCTGATATTGGCAGGGTCGTAAGGCATTGGTGTCTTGCTGCTTATGTTTATCTTCGCATTGCTTATGCTGAAGTTTCGGCTTATTGAATGTACCTCGGCAATGTTCTTTAGCGAATCCCTGCTCTCACCATCATATGAGTCGAGCATCTCCTTGAATGAGAGGTCGGTATCGAACGGACTGTAAAGAGGTGATGTAATCTCTTCCGAGAATGAATAGTATGTCGGTATCGACACCTTGAACGACTCGGGTAGCAGACGGCCTACATTCATTGTTCCTGTCACTGAATACTTGTAGTGGTTGTCGGTACTGCGTGCCGACAATTTCTCTTCAAGGCCACCGAATCCGGCTGTTTCAACCTTACCTTGTGCTGCCAATGTCGCTATATCCGACAGTTTGATGTTCAGGTTTCCTTGTGCCGCCCAACCGCTCTTGTTGCTGAAACCGAGAAGACGCATCTCGTTAACCCATACTATTGCCGACTTGTTGCTTGCGCTGTTGTTGCGCACACCAATCATAAGCACCTTAATCTGTCCGAGTGACGGGCTGCCGACAATGCTTATTCTGTTCTTTGGTGTCTCCTCGTCATATTCGCTGTATATGGTAGTGTTTGTTACACCCTCGGCATTGCTGTTGCGCAGGGTGTTACGTCTTGTCTTGACATCGGTCAGCTTGTCCAGCGGAATGTCAATCATATTCTCCTGTGGCCATACAGTTGTTGCCGCAGCGGTGCTGTTGCCGTCGTATGAGCCGTGAGGAGTAAGTGTCAGAGGAATCTCATATTCATAGTAGTTGCTCTTGTAGTCGGAGCCGAGGCGTACGAACAGTGAAATATCGTTGTTCTCCAGTTGGGTTACATTACCCTCGAGTGCTTCGGCATGTACGTAAAGCTGCACTCGCTCATATTGACGTATGTCGAGGTTTGTCTTCTTATATACGGCACGTGACTCCTTGCTTCCGAGGTTATTGACGTTGAGCGCAAGTGCCTGCTCGTTGTCCTGGCGTAATTGTGGCTGGCTTGGGTCTATGATACGTGTTATTCCCGGTGGAAGTACATAGTTGACAGGTTGTCTGTCGCCATGCTCCTCAATGTTTGCAGCCGATGTCGTGAACTCTCCCGAAATTGTGGGAGATGTGTTGTTCTTCGATGCGATAGGCTGCTGGTAAGGACGCCATGTGCCACGTACGAGCTGCATTGTCGCAAAGCGCAATGTAATAGGCTTTGCAAACGATGTCATATACATACGTATAAAACGTATCGATGTAAAGTCGCGTATTGAACCGACAACCTTTTCGTAATCCTCAATGGGGATACGGAACTTGTACCAGTTTACGCTCTCGCTGTTGCCGTTGCGTAGCTTGGTGGTGACGACACGCTTGTCGGTGATATAGTTCTTGCCGACAACCATCTCTTCGGGACGCAGAGAAATTTTGTATTGGAAATAGTTCTCATATTCGTCCATAGTGAAATCCTGGTTCGTATCTTCTACGTCAGGTGTGGATTTTGCAGCACTGCTGTATGCTGCATCCGATGTGTATGGCGAGTTGCCCTCGGTGTTGTTGTAGAACTTGTATCGTTCGATGATGCTCTTCTGCACGGCGTCGTAATCGCCACCACGATAGTAGTGGTAGTTATCTCCGGCTGGGTCTTTAGCAATGCTGTCATACACCTCTTGGTTTACACGTCCTTTCAGTGTTTCAAGGTAATTCTTGTATGTCGGGAATTCGGCTTCTTCGGCACTGCTTAATCCGTTCAAGCCTGTATCCTGCTGGTCGCGGCTGCCACTGTTGTTGTCAAAGGCATATACAAGGCTGGCTGTTGTAGGAATACGTCCCCAATTGGTCTCTTCGTATTCGTATGTGTTGCCGGCTGCAGGTAAGCCGTTCTCGAAGAATTTCTTTCCGTCTTTAAGAATATCTTCCGACACCTCACCGAGGTTGAAATACAGATCTCCACCCATTCCTGTCTGTTCGTAGATGAATGGGTCGAGCAACCAGAACTCGAGATACTGTATGTTTGCGCTCTCGAAATCGGTTGTGGTCAGCTGACGTGTGATACCGCCCCAACGTCTTTCGGGGTTGTTCAGCTTACCGTTGAAGTCCATGTCGGTATCGAGGTTATACGGTCCACGTTCGTTGGGGTAGTAGGTGACATCGAACAACGAAAGTGACGACGACTCGCCGTAAGTCGATTCCTTGTTGGGGTATAGCTCACGTTCATAAACCTCGCGTACATAGTGGTTCGACAGCTGGTCGAGGTCGCTCTTTATATGCGCAGGGGTCAATGATGAACTGCGACGTGTGAAGAGCGGGTCGATAGTGTACCAGCTGATACGTGCGCGGTCATATCCTGTGCGTATATCATTAATAAGGTTATAATTCGGCATGCCTGTCGGTATTGATGACAGCATCCATTGTGACGGCGACTTTAGGTCAATGCCGTTTTCTGTGCTTTCAAAGTCATCGATGTAAGAGGCTTCGCTCTGCACATGCTTTGACGTTCCCGCTTCAAGGCGTGCAAATTCGGCTGTCAGGCTTATCGATGACGGCTCGGTACAACTTATCAGCGGTAGCTTGTCAATCATGTTTGTCAGCCATTGGCTCTGTTTCTTCCACGAAAGGTTGAAACCCCACAGGAAGTTCTGCAAAGGCTCTGCACCCATGTCAACCTTTGATGTCAAAGGCTTCTCGGTAAGCGACATGAGCGTACCGCCGAACTTGAAATCGTTGGAGAAATCGTATTTCCAGTTCAAACCGAGTACGGTTTTGCGTTGCATGTTGTAGAGTGTATTGCTCTCCAATGATACCTGCACGTCTGTTCCTGCATCTATGATGCTCTGGTTCAGAATGGTTACCGTTCCCGACGAATAATCGACCTGATAGTCGCTATTCTCGGTCAATGTGACTCCACCGGCTGTTACAACGACTGAACCTTTTGGAATGTTGGTGGAACCGGTCTGTATCACGTTTGCCGAAGAACCTGTATATTCACCTATAAGGTAGAACTTGTCCTTTTCGGCAATCTGTTTGGCCTGTGTCTTTGTTGAATCATACAGCTCGTTGAAAACATACTTCTCGGCTATGGCATTGTTGTTGATTTTTCCTTCGAGGAAACTGCCGAAAGGCTCTACCGAAGGGAAGAAAATTCTACCTGACGCAGCATCGATAGTATATCCTTGAATGAAGTCGAATATGCCGTTGGGGTTCTCCTTGCTGTTGTTGCTGTCAAGACGGTCAAGATTCAACAATTGCAGGAGCGGTGTGCTCTTTAGTCCCTCTTCCGGAATGTATGTGATGTTTGTTCCCAAGCTGTCGCTGGCATAATATACGTCGAGCTTAAACTCTTCACTTTTAAGGTTGCGTGTCTCCAAAGAATAGACGTTCTTCATCATAAGGTCCCAGCATCCGTTCTTTGGCGAGCAGGCGTTGGGCTTCAACAACTTTACAAACAGGGTCGAAGTTGACTCATTGACATCGTTCGAGAATTCACCGACCTGATATGTCTGTCCTCCGTATGTGAATTCATAGGCAACGGCAAGAACTTCGTCAGCCCTGAGGGCGGTTTTCAGCGAGATGAAACCGAGTTCTCTGTTTAATGTATATTCGTTTGAAGATAGTAGTCGTGCGTTTGAGAGTTTTTCATAGTCGAGTCCGCCGTTCATGCCACTGATGTTGTTCATAACATTGTTTATCTGGTCGAAATCGCGTATGGCCGAATAGGTGCTTGCCATCTCGGGGTAGAGGTTGTTGGCATAGTTCGACGGCAGGCTGCTCTGGCTTTGTGCATACCAAAGGGTGTTGCTTATATGGTTGCTTTCTGCAATATCGGTAAAGGCTATGATATTGCGTGGGTTGCTGTAGTCGCTTGTCTTGTTTGTTACCCACACCTCGATGCGGTTGATGTTTATACCCGACAGGATTGTAGGCAACTGCGACATAGCGCGGTCGTAGTTGTCACGGAAATAGTGTGCAAGGAAAAAGTGCTTGTTCTCGTCGTAGTTGGTAATCTCAATCTCGTATGTGGTAAGTTGCGCTCCGCCTTTTGAACTTACGACGTTGGTGTTTGATGTCTTTTGTGAAATTACGGTCTGCAACGATAATTTTCCGAATTGCAGGTCGGCTCTTACACCAAACAATGACGATGCACCTCTGATAAGTCCCGAGTTGGTCGGGAAAGAGATGTTTCCGGCCTCAAGCAACTTTATTATTTCGTCCTCTTTGCCCTCGTATTTGAGTCCTATCTTCTTTGCGTCATAGCTGAATGTGGCTTCGGTGTTATAGTTGAAGTCCATGCTCATCTTGTCGCCGACGCTGCCTCGCAGGTTGAGATTGATTTTCTCGTCGAAATCGAAACTGTTTGTACGGCGGCTGCGTGTCGGCAATGCCGGATTATCGATGGTCTGTATTGTATATCCTATCTTCAGCTCGGCATTACCCTGTGTCTTTATACGCACACCGCCCGGGCCGAAAATCTTCTCAGCCGGGCCAAGGTCAAAGTGCATGTCGGTAAAGTCGAACTTGTCTTTTTTGCTGGACTTTTCCCACTCCTCGTAATTCTTCTTCTTGAAGTAGCTTCTCATTGAGCTTCTTTCGTGCCATTTTGCATACTCCTCGGGCGACAACAGGACAGGTGCTCCAAGCAACGAGCCGTCTTTCAGACGTGTGGAAATTGTATATGTGCTGTCAAGGTCATTGTAAATGGTGTCGGTTACAATGTTTTCCGGGTCTTCAAGGTCGAGAGAATGGTGCTGGTTCTCCTCAAAATTCAACGGTGCTGTCTCGGAAACTGGATAGCGGGCCTGTACCGAATCGTTTATCAGCTCAGCCTTGTGTCGTCTTTTTATTGAGTGACGCACTAAATCATTGCGTACGTTCTCCTGCGCAAGTATGTTTATACATGCGAAAAGAAGTGTCAACAATGTAAATATGCGTGTTCTCATTCTCTGTTTGTGCTTTCTCTTAAAGTTGTTTCAAAGCAAGCTTGATAACCTGTTCAATTGTTGCCTGTGGCTCGCTTTTTACAATTGACTGCACTACCTTGTTTGCGGCAGATGACGGGAAACCAAGCATTACAAGTGCAGAAACTGCACCGTCAATTACATCGTTGTTTACGGTAGCTGCGGCAGTTGCGGTGCTTGCAAAGTCATTTCCGATGCCTTTTATTTTGTCCTTCAGGTCAATGATAATTCTCTGTGCAGTCTTCAAACCGATACCCTTGACACTCTTTATGGCTACTTCGTTGCCTGTTACAATGGCTTCGCACAACTCGTTTACGGTGAATGCCGACAGAATGGTACGTGCTGTGTTGCCGCCTATGCCGGAAACTGAAATCAGCAGAAGGAACAGTTCGCGCTCCTGTCTGTTGCTGAATCCGAAGAGCTGGTGTGCATCCTCGCGGATAACCTCGTAAATGTATAGTTTTGTATCTTTTTTGCCTTGTAACGCACTATAGGTGTTGAGTGTTATGTTTGTTTCATATCCAACTCCGCAGCACTCTATTATTGCTGTTGCCGGTGTGAGTTCGGCAATTTCTCCTTTCAAGTATTCAATCATAGTATTTTCTTTTTATGCTTAATATGCTTTTACAAAACGATGTTTTTCCCTTTTTATTGTATATAATATACCCGCGTTATAATAAAAACACCCTTTTTGGGGGTGTCTTTATACTTGTCAGGCTTTTGTTCTCTCTATTTTCAGCACCTGGGTGCAATGCTTCATTACAGCCGGTCGGTGTGTTACAAAGATAAGCGTTTTGCCGGTTTTCTCTTTTGTAAGCCTTGTCAGCATCTCCTGTTCTGTCTCTTCATCAAGAGCCGATGTAGCTTCGTCAAAAATGATGATACTTCCCGGACGTAACAGTGAACGTGCTACCGAAAGACGTTGTGCCTGTCCTTCGCTGACACCGCCGCCGCTCTCTGCGATAGGAGTGTCAATGCCGTTTGGCAGGTCAAACACATAGTCGGCACAGGCAATGTGCAAGGCTTTGGATATCTGCTCTTCTGTTGCATCGGGGTTGCCTAAAAGCAGGTTTTCTCTGACTGTTCCGCTGATAAGGCTGTTACCCTGCGGAATATAAACGATGTTTCCTCTTGTCAAGGTCGATGCATTGTATTTCTCTTCGTTGTTGTATAGCTCAATACTTCCGTTTCTTGGCGTTGTAAGGGCTATCAGCAATCTCAATAAAGTCGTTTTTCCGGCACCTGTCTCACCAACAATGGCGGTTATGCTTTCCGGTGGGAAGTCGTAACTGAAATTATCCAGAATTTTACGGCTCTCCTCCTCGTAAGAGAATGTGACATTGTTGAAACGTATGCCGGCTGTCTTTTTGAGCATTATGCTGTCGCCCTGTTGCTCCAAAGGAATGTCTTCAAGCTCATGGACTCTTTCAATGGCAGTCAATGATGATGCTATGCCGGGAATATATCGGCTTAAATCCATTGTCGGGTTCTGAATTAGGTTTACAAGTTGCAGATATGCAGCCATTGTACCGTATGTTATCACGGCATCGCGTAACCCGCATACACCCCACATAAAGGCAACCAGGTAACCTGCCGCAAAACCAAACTGAATAAGAGTGTATGTGCTGATAGAGAATTTTGTGCGTCGTGAAATCTGCTCATGAAGTTTTCCTTGCAACTCGTTAAGGCGTTGTTCGGTTGAATTGTTCTGCTCCATGGCCTTGATTACCTCCTTGTGTTGCAGGCTCTCTTGCAGTACCGACTGTATGCGGCTGTCGCTGTTACGTACTTCGCGGTTGTATTTTCTCATTCTGCGAATGTAGAAACGGCTTGCAATCAGGCATACAGGGAGAATCGCTATTATGGAAACAGCCAACATCGGGTTCATATAGTAAAGCAGTCCGAACGAGGCTATGAGCTGTATGAAAACGACTACTGTCGAAGGTATGGTGTCAGTAATCAGTGCCGTGATGTTGTTTACGTCCCCTTCGAGGCGGTTGACAAGGTCGCCGGTGTGACGCTTGTAGAGGTGAAGCCAATCACATTTCAGCAATCTTGCAAAAATTTTAAGACGCAGTCTGTTGCGGATTTTGTTGCCTATAATCGAATGTATCCATCGGCTTGATATGCGTAGAGCAATTTCTGCAATCATCAAGGCGCCGACAATAATTCCTGTCGTTGTGAGTGATCCTTCGGTTGTTCCTGTGGCTATGTCAATGGCATGCTTGCAGGCTATTACCCATAACAATTGGCATGCAACGTCGGTAATTCCAATGGCAATGCTTGCCAAAGCCTGTCCTTTGGCGTTCCTGGCATTTTGCCATAGCCATTTGAGCAATTTTTTTGTAGGTATTCCGTTTGCTTTCACTGTTCTATCCAATTATTCTGCGAATATACAAAATCTATCTTACCAAAGCTCTGCTTTGCAGGTATAAATGCATCTAACCCTCAATATTTGTTCTCTTTTGTGGCAAATTCAATGAGAAATTGTATCTTTACTCCCCAAAGTAAAACATTATAGACAAAATGAAAAAACATACAACAGTTCTCTTGGTTGCCCTGTTCTCGGCTCTTCTGTTTACAGCATGTTCAACCAAAGAAAATTTCGATGAAAACGGCAAAATTGCAAAAGATTTCGAGCAACGTCGCAATCTCGTGGGAGGTGATTATTTCAATCTCTTCGATACTCTTTGCGGTGAACGTCTTCAGGCAATGCAGTTCCTGTACGCATATATGCCGTTACCCGATATCGCCGATTATTCGGCTGAATATCACTTGCAGAATGTCGATTATGCTCTCAAGGCTCGTGCCGAAATGCCTTGGGGAAAAACGGTGCCTGTAAGGGAATTCCTGCATTTTGTGTTGCCTGTCAGGGTAAACAATGAAAATATGGACACGAGCCGCGTGGCTTTCTATAACGAATTGAAAGAACGCGTGCAAGGTCTTTCAATGCACGATGCGGTGCTTGAGGTAAATCATTGGTGCCACGAAAAGGTTACATATACACCGAGCGACATACGTACAAGCTCACCGCTCGCGACAGTACGTACAGCATACGGCCGTTGTGGTGAGGAATCGACATTTACCGTTGCCGCGTTGCGCGCTGTGGGTATTCCTGCACGTCAGGTCTATACTCCGCGTTGGGCGCATACCGACAACAATCACGCTTGGGTTGAGGCGTGGGTCGATGGTGAATGGCATTTTCTTGGAGCTTGCGAGCCTGAGCCGGTGCTCGACCTTGCATGGTTCAATGCTCCCGCTTCACGCGGTATGCTCATGCACACCAATGCTTTCGGTAGCTATGACGGCCCCGAAGAGGTGTTGAGCGTAACTCACTGCTTTACCGAAATAAATGTTACATCGAACTATGCTCCGGTTGCAACAACTGCTGTAAAGGTTGTTGACGAAAAGGGTAACCCTGTAAAGGCGACCGTTGAATTCAAAATATACAATTATGCAGAATTCTACAGTGCTGCGACAAAGGAGTGTAACGAAAATGGCGAAACATCAATAACATCAGGTCATGGCGATATGGTTGCCTGGGCTTCAAAAGATGGTAAGTTCGGCTTTGCAAAATTTACTTCCGGCAAGGACGCGGAAGTGGTGGTCGTGATAGACAAGGCTCCCGGATATACCGCGACTTTGGAGATGAATATAACTCCTCCCAAGGAGCGTAATACCATACCTGCAGTAACTGCGGAGCAGGCTGCCGAAAACACACGTCGCTTTGCACACGAGGACTCGATACGCAATGCCTACGTTGCCACATTCCCTACTGTAGAGAATGCAAAGGTGTTGGCAAACGAATTGTCTGTCGATGAGCAGGCGATGGTAAAGTTGTTGAAGGATTCGCGTGGAAATCATGTCACAATGGTAGAATTCCTTCGTACATGCCCTGTTGAAGAGAGAGGAAAGGCTTTGAGAATGTTGTTCTGCCTGTCTGACAAGGACCGTCGCGATGTTCCTCTGAATGTACTTACCGACCATATAGCCGCTGCTGTTGCAACTGACAACAGTGCCGACTGGTTCTATAATTACATTGTCAATCCGCGCGTAAGCAACGAAATGCTCACCCCTTACCGTTCGTTCTTCAACAGTGTAATACCTGCTGCTGAGGCTGAATGTTATAAGGCAAATCCTGAACAATGGGTAGAGTGGTGCCGCAAGAATATAAAGGTTGATGACACATGGAATCCTCTCTCACTTTGTATGTCGCCAAAAGGCGTGTGGGAGATGCGTGTTGCCGACCCACATTCGCGCGATATATTCTTCGTTGCCGCTGCACGTTCAATGGGAATCCCTGCCCGTGTCGATGAGGTAACGAATAAAACGCAATACATGGTTGCCGGAGAGTGGGTTGATGTGAACTTCGAGGCATTGGAGAACAAGAATGCTCCGCAAGGTCATATAAAGGTTGCCTTCACTCCTTCGACATTCATTGACAACCCAAGATACTATTCGCATTTCTCCATATCAAAAATTGTTGACGGTCGTCTGCAGTTGCTCAATTACCCAGAGGATGCCACATGGGAATCTTTGCTGAAGAACGGCGAGGCTCTTGATGCCGGCGATTACTTCATGATGACAGGTACACGCATGGCCGACGGTGGTGTGCTTGCGCACCTTACATTTTTTACAGTAGAAGAGGGAAAAGTGAATAACATGCAGTATGTTCTGCGCGAGAGCAGTGAACGATTGCAGGTGATTGGCGATTTCAACAGCGAAAATCTTTTCTATGACACTGTCGAGAACCGCGAACGTTCGTTGTTGTCGGCAACAGGTCGCGGATATTATATTATCGCGCTTGTAGCCCCCGGCAGTGAGCCTACAAATCATTTCTTGCGCGATGTGATGCCTTACAGGAACGACTTTGAACAGTGGGGGCAAAAGATGGTACTGCTGTTCCGTGACACAAATGAAGCCGAGCGTTTTGTGAATGATTTCCCCGAATTGCCTTCGACCGTTGTGTGGGGTACCGACATCAACGACAATATCTACAATGAGATTGTTGCCAACATGAAACTGAAGAATCCGAATCGTCCTATAATACTTGTGGCAGACACTTTCAACCGCGTGGTGTTCATGTCACAAGGTTACTCGATAGGTCTTGGCGAACAGCTTGTGAAGGTCGTAAAACAACTTCAGAAGGATTGATTCTTTGAACAGCTTGTAAACAAAAATGCCCCGAATCGGGGCATTTTCTGTTATACAAACTCGATATTGCAATTGTCAAGGCTCTTGATTATTGCAAGCGATTCAACATGTATGCCTTTGTTGCGTAGCAGCTCTCCACCTTTTTGGAACACCTTTTCTATAATGAATCCCATTCCAGCAATCTCCGCTCCGGCTTGCGAAACAAGGTCGAGTATGCCAGTTGCTGCATTGCCATTGGCTAAGAAATCATCGATGAAAAGGCATTTTTCACCTTTCTGCAGGAATTTGTCACTGATGCAAATGTTGTATGAACGGCTTTTGGTAAATGAGAACACTTCGCTTTTGAGTATGCCGGTCATGGTGCTTGGCACCTTCTTTTTTGCAAAGAGCAATGGGACATTCAGCAGGTGGGCAACCATTATCGCAGGCGCAATTCCGCTGGCTTCGACAGTGATGACCTTGTCAATCCTTGTGTTTTCAAAGCGTTTTACAAACTCTTTTGCGATATCCATCATCAATGCGGCATCAATTTGGTGGTTGATAAAGTTGTCAACCTTCAATATGCCGCCTTCGAGGCAATGCCCGTCTTTTAGAATACGTTCTTTGAGTGTTTTCATGCTATGCTGTTTACAATGGCTCTTACCTCGTTTACATCGGTCTCCTTACGTGCGTATTCATCGCAGTCGGGGTTACCCATGCTTACACCGCTATGGCGGAAGACCATACCGCTGCCGACACCCTTACGCGCCGATGCATGAATCTCGGTAGCTCCTGTGTCTTTGAGTATCGTTGCTGCGTTTGCGCTGTTCACGCCACAACCGGGCATTATTATTATGCGCCCGGCGGCTTTTTCGACGAGTTGTTTCAATAACGGAATTCCGGCTTCGGCAGTCGGGGCTTGTCCTGACGTCAGCACTCTGTCGCAACCGAGCGAAACAAGCTCTTCCAAAGCCTTGTGCGGGTCACGGCACATGTCGAAGGCGCGGTGAAAGGTTATGCTCATGCCTTCGGCTGCTTCAATAAGTTTTTTGCATGTTGCAGTGTCAATGTCACCGTCAGCTGTCAAGGCACCAATGACGACCCCGTCAACGCCTAATCTCTTGCATGTGCGTATATCCTCGGTCATGCATGCGACTTCGTATTCGTTATAAAGGAAATCGCCTCCACGCGGGCGTATTATCACATTAAGTATTAATCCTTCAATTTTGCGTGCCTCTGCAATGAGTCCGGCCGAAGGGGTTACGCCACCCACCTCCAATGCTGCGCACAGCTCAATTCGCTTTGCTCCGCCATCGCGTGCTGCAATGGCGCTCTCTACGCTTCCGGCACAAATTTCAAGTATTGCCATAGTCAATAATGGAGTTGGCTTATTTTGTGATTAATTCTACAATATAATCGATTCCTTCAGGTATTCCATTGAAAATCAACTTTACACCCTCTTTCGTTTTTTGGAATTTGATTGGGCTCTTGTCGCTGTATGCAAATGCTTTCTGTACTTTGCAGTCAAGTGGCAGGGTAAGCTCTTTCTCTTTGCAATCGAAAATATGTATAAACAGGCGGTTGCCTTTGCGTGTTGTCACACCCCATTCCTGTGCAGGAATATCACCGGCTGTGGTTCCGTATATGGTTTCGCCGTTTGCACGTAGCCATTCACCCATCTCCTTCATGCGTACAAGGGCTGCTGCAGGAAGTTCACCATTCGGCTGTGGGCCGACATTAAGCAAAAGGTTTGCTCCCTTGCCCGATGTGCTTACAAGTAGTCTGATGAGTGTTTCTGTGCTTTTATAGTTCTGGTCAACGAGCTTGTAACCCCACATGCCGTTCATTGTCTGACATGTTTCCAGTGGCAAGCGGCTTACGCTCTGACCACTCAATCCGGCCTTGTTCTCGCCGGGTAGGTCACGCTCAAAAATCTGTATGTCTTCGCCGGGGTAAGGTGTCTCGTGGTGGTTGTTTCCGATAAGACATGACGGCTGCAGGCGGTGTATCAATGCATATTGCTCATCAAGCTGCCAATTGAACGGAATGCTGTCCTGGTCGCGGTCCCACTTACCGTCGAACCATATCGCGCCAATCTCGCCATATTTGGTGAGCAACTCGGTAAGCTGCTTGTTCATGAAATCGTAATATGCAGGCCAATCGGCTTTTGTCTTGTCGCGTCCAATAACCTTTGTGCCTGTACGTCCCAAAGGATATTCGTCGCGTGCCCAGTCGATATGTGAATAATAGAAGTGCAACTTGATACCCTGCTTGTGGCACTCTTCGGCAAGTTCCTTGATTACATCGCGCTTGAATGGAGTGGCATCGACAATGTTATAGTCGCTCTGCTCGGTATCCCACATTGAAAAGCTGTCGTGGTGACGGCTTGTGAAGCAGATATACTTTGCTCCGGCATCCTTTATCGCAGCCACCCATGCTTTAGCATCGAAACGGTGAGGGTAGAATGCATCTGCCGCCTTGGCATATTCGTTCTTGTCTATGGGGTAGTTCTGCAAATACCATTCGCCTTGTGCGAACATGCTGTATATACCCCAATGGATGAAAACACCGAATTTGCTGTCGGCAAACTCCTGTCTTGCCTTTAGGTTATCCTCTGTAGGAACGTATTGTGCTTTTGTGGCTGTAGGAAGAATAAACATCAACGCAACAGCTGTTGCCTGCATAAGTTGTCTAACGGTTTTCATGTCTTATGTTTTTGGTCATTTTGTGCAAAAATATATGTTGCCTTCGAAAACCACAAATTATTCTCTCGATTTCATGGTTATATATTGCTTTTGTATAAAGTAAATTTATTTTTTCGCAAACAGATGTGAAAAGATGTGGGAAAATTATATCTTTGACACAAATGTGCAATTATTATATAAAATAATAATAAATATAATCATATATGAAAAAATCATCTCGCTTCTTTAGCGCTGTGCTTGCATTGCTTCTTCCGCTACAAATACTTGTTGCAGAAGATCTGAAACCTACAGTAGGTGTTGTTACGGTATATCGTATAGAGAATTTTGCCAATGGCAAGTTCCTCTCTAATGGTGACAATTCCAACAATAATGCACGTATAGTCTTTGCCGACGAGAATGAGGAAAGTGTCGGACAGGAGTGGGCGATGTATCCTACAGAAACCGACGGTGTTTTCTCCTTCGTGAATCCGGAATCAGGCAAGGCTATAGATATGGCTCCCGTTGTGGGTTATCCCGTGCAGTGGAATTATGAACCTACAAATGCGAACCAGCGTTTTAAGATTGTGGCTCCGGGCGATGGTTACAACCGTCTGGCAAATTCATCGAACCCTTATCAGTACTTGGCATTGTCCGACGATGGTAATCCTATGATGTTGACCGAATATGATGCCGAGGATATTCTTTTCTATTTCCATGAAACGGGTAAACAGTTCTCTATTGCCCAAGTATATGCAGGTAAGAGCTATGTTATAAGCAGTGCTGCAACAAAGAAGGTCCTTGCCGCATCTGTGGATGCTGAAAAAGCGTCTCTAATTGGTATGGAATTATATGTTGCAGATAATAATGCCCAAACATGGAAAGTCTCTAATGGAAAGTCGGGATTGATATTGACCTCGAACAGTTGTGATATGTCAATAGATATGTCCCTCAATGGTCCTAAAACGCCACTTGTCTATACAACTGAAGTCAACAATGAAAACCAGAATATAATTTTAGAGGATGCAGGTGACGGTTATGTCTATCTTACAGGAGTTTATAAAGATGTAAAGTATTACATAAGTGTCAGTGAAGACAAACTCATTGCTTCTACCAATAAGGATGGTGACAACAGCAAGTTCTTCTTTACCATAGTCGCCGGTCCAAAGGGTAGTTATTGGGAGGATCAGCGTATTTACGAGGAAAATAAGGAGGCTGCGCACGCCACATTCATTCCTTATACCTCTACAAGTGCCATGAAATCTGATGTGAACTACGATAAGGCGTGGCTTACACCCGAAAAGGCCGACTATCTGTCACTGAACGGTACATGGAAATTCAATCTCGTACCCGAACCATCGGTGCGTCCTAGTGAAGACAATTTCTGGGGCAACGATGCCGACGTTTCGGCATGGGATAACATTGATGTTCCTTCGTGCTGGGAGATGAAGGGTTACGACCTTCCTCTGTATGTGAATGTGGAGTATGCATTCTTGAACAATCCTCCTTATATCGAAAATAAGGTTCCAGGTGTTGGCGACAATCCTGTGGGCTCTTACCGCCGCACATTCACTTTGCCACAAGGTTGGGAGGCAAAGAATGTCTTCCTACATTTTGACGGCCTTTACAGCGCTGCCTATGTATGGGTGAACGGCGAGTATGTCGGCTATACACAGGGCGGTAACAATGACCACGAATTTGACCTCAGTGCCTATGTACGTACCGGCGAGAATAATATCTGCGTACAGGTGTTCCGTTGGAGCGATGCTTCGTATCTTGAGGGTCAGGATATGTTCCACATGAGCGGTCTGCACCGCGATGTATATCTCTATGCAACACCTAAGGCTTTTGTCCGTGACCACTATATCACTGCAGAACTCAATTCTGCATTTGATGGCGGCTCAATGAAGGTGGCGCTGGAGATGGAGAACCGTGATGCTGTAGCTGTGGAAAAGAATATCGAGGTGGAACTTATTGCTCCCGACGGTAATGTTGTGGCAAAAAAGGATATTAATGTGGAATTGGCTGAAGGTGCCAATGGCCTGATGAAGAAAGTGACTTTTGAAAATCTTGCATCACTATTGCCATGGAATTCTGAAACACCAAATCTCTATACCGTGATAGTTCGTCAAAAGGATGCCGCAGGTAATGAAGAGATGGTATTCTCAACAAAGTACGGCTTCCGTCATATCGAGATAAAGAACGGTGTTGTACTCATTAATGGAGAACGTGTATATTTCAAAGGAGTGAACACTCAGGATACCCATCCGCTTTATGGTCGTACAATGGATATTCCAACAATGCTCAAGGATGTGTTTTTGATGAAGCAAGCCAATGTCAACCTTGTGCGTACCAGCCACTATCCGCGTGCTGCCAAAATGTATGCGATGTTCGATTATTATGGTCTTTATGTAATGGATGAGGCTGATGTGGAGTGTCATAAAAGCTGGAGCGACAAGAAAGATAACAGCATATCAAGTGATCCTTCTTGGCAAGCACAATATATTGACCGTACGGTGCGTATGGTTATACGTGACCGCAATCATCCTTCTGTTGTATTCTGGTCACTTGGCAATGAATCGGGTATTGGTGTGAACTTCGATGCAACATACTCGGCAACAAAAGTCCTTGATTCACGTCCTGTACACTATGAGGGTTACTCGAATGTGAATTCGGCAAAAAATACCGATATGGATTCTAAAATGTATCCTAACCTTAATTACACCCGCAACCATTGCAACAGCAGTATCGGTGGTGAGCCATTCTTCCTATGCGAATATGCGCATGCCATGGGTAATGCAGTGGGTAACCTGCAGGATTATTGGGATATTATTGAGGGAAGCAAATATGGTATCGGTGGTTGTATCTGGGACTGGGTCGATCAGTCAATCTACGACCCGCAGGCAATTAAGAACGGCGAACTTGAGAAAAACGGCTTCCCTGCATATACCACAGGTTACGACTATCCGGGTCCTCACCAGGGAAACTTCTGTAATAACGGTATAATTACTGCCGACCGTGCGTGGACTGCAAAGCTCACCGAGGTGAAGAAGGTTTATCAGAATGTGAAGTTCACATACAGCAACGGTAAGGTGAATTTGCAGAATAAATACAATTTTGTCAATTTGCAGGATTTCTTCGATTTGCGTTACACCGTTCTTTGTGATGGTGATGTCGTTGAAGAAAAAACGGTTGCTGCGCCTTCTGTTGCTCCCGGTGCAACAGGCTCTGTCGCTTTGGGTATTGCAACAGATATTGAGCAGGGCAAAGAGTATGCTCTTAATGTGGAACTTCTCATGAAGGGTGCCGAGGAGTGGTGCGAGAAAGGCTATCCTATGGCTATGGAGCAGTTTGTATTGCAGGAGCGTACAGCGTTGGGCAATGTT
Organism: Bacteroidaceae bacterium; assembly: GCA_017647225.1. Classification (GTDB taxonomy): domain Bacteria; phylum Bacteroidota; class Bacteroidia; order Bacteroidales; family Bacteroidaceae; genus HGM04593. The sequence goes on from JAGCLA010000006.1 coordinate 75,344, forward strand.
GCGCAGGGCAATGAAACCTTGACTGTTGACAAGAGCAACGGATGCAAGGTAAGCAACGGTAACATAACATTCGCTGTCAACACAAATGGTTTTGTTACCGAGTGGGTTGCCAATGGAGTTCAGGTAGTTGAAAAGGGCAACTATCCAATATACAGCAATATACGTTGGATTGAGAACGAGAGTCCTTATGGTGAACATAAGTTCGGTGATAATGTGGCAAGTATAAAATCAGCAACAGTAAGCAGCGCACTCTCGGGCGACGGCAAGATATGTAACGTTACGGTAAACGTGCAGCATGACAAGTGTCCTTATACAGTAAAATATACCATATATGCAAGCGGTGTCGTTGACATGAAGATAGATTACTCTCCAACAAAAGAGCTGCGCCGTATCGGTATCGACATGCTGTTCCCTGCCGGATATGAGAAGGTTGAATACTATGCAAAGGGCCCATGGGAGAACTATATCGACCGTCAGACAGGCTCATTCCTCGGCCGTTATACAACAACTGTCGATGATATGTTCGAGATGTATCCTCACCCACAGTCGCATGGTAACCGCATGGCATTGCGCGACCTTAAAATGTGGAATCCCGAGAATGGTAATACCATTATGATAGAAACAGAGGGTCAGGTATCGTTCTCACTCTCTCACTATGACCAGCGTCAGTATCTGACACCGGAGCTTCATCCTTGGGATTTGAAGAAGGACGATGTGGTATATGCTACATTTGATTATATGCAACGCGGCTTGGGTAACGGAAGCTGTGGCCCGGGCACCGAAAGCCAATACCATTGCCCATACAACCAGACCGTATCGCACAAGATGCGTATAAGCACCATAAACGGTAAGGAAACAGGTGTTGCCGAGGAAGGTGTGAAAGGGTATAATGTCGAGTACGATAAGGCATCGCAGTCAGTAATCTGTTTTGACGTTGATGCCGATGCCGATGTGGCTGTCTATAATTTTGGCGGTATGTCGGTGGGTAAGCCTGTTGCTTCAGGTGCAAACGTATCAGTTTCGCTTGTAGGCCAACCACGCGGCTCGTACCTCCTTGTTATCAAGCAAGGTGATGCGATACGTACGCACAAGTTTATAAAATGGTAATGGATATATAATAAACAAATCCTGTTCAATGAACAGGATTTGTTTATTTGATGTTTTAATATCGTATGGATTTGAATTTTTCAGGAATAATAATAGGTGTAGCCACTTTCTTGGTTATAGGCTTGTTTCATCCGCTTGTAATAAAGGCAGAGTATTACATTGGCGTAAAGAGCTGGTGGCTCTTTCTGTTGCTTGGTGTTATATCAGTAATAGCTTCGTTGATAGTGGCAAATCTTACACTCTCTATTCTTTTAGGTGTTGTGGCATTCTCCTCTTTTTGGAGCATAGGTGAGGTCTTCGAACAAAAGAAGAGGGTAGAGAAGGGCTGGTTTCCGGCCAATCCCAAAAAGAGATGTAAATAAAGCTATTGCAGCTCTGTTGATATACCTTTCATCGGGATATTGTCCAATCTCATTACAAGCGAGTCGCATACTTGCTTGAATAACTCCTTGTTCTCTTCCTTGACAGGCTTTTTGGGCTGCGACTTTATTGTCAACGGGTTTATCGGTTTGCCGTTCTCGTGGACACGGAAATCGAGGTGCGGGCCTGTCGAAATGCCTGTTGAGCCCACATAGCCTATAACCTGTTTCTGCTTTACCATATCTCCGACCTTCAGCCCTTTTGCAAATTTTGACAGGTGCATATAGGTCGTTACATATACGCTGTTGTGGCGTATCTTTATATAATTTCCACCACCATTGGCCTGGTAACCCTTGTCTATTACCTTGCCGTTACCAATGGCATATACAGGTGTTCCCACAGGTGCTGCATAATCCACACCGTGGTGTGCCCTGCGACGTTTGAGTACGGGGTGCATGCGGCTGTTCGAGAATTTCGATGTTATACGGTAAAAGTCGAGTGGGGCTTTGAGAAATGCTCCTTCGAGGCTGTTGCCGTCAATGTTGTAGAACAGCTCTTCATTATCCTGTGTAAACGGAATGGCATATACAAGGTTGCTTGAAGCGCAGAACGAGGCAGCGTGTATCCTGTAATTGTTCAAAGGCTTCTCCTCTACAAACTCCTGTGCATATATAAGCCTGAAGTTATCTCCATTCTGTATGCCAAAGAAATCAATTGACCAACCGAATATATGCGACATCAGTACGGCGAGTTGTGGCGATGCGTTGTTCTCTATCATGGCTTCCCACAATGAACTCTGCACAATGCCGGCAACTTCACTTTCTCTCCATTCGCCGGGGATAATGTTGAGCGTTGCCTTATAGCTGTTCTGCAAGTCGAATGTTACAAACTTCTTGGCACTCTCTTCAAAAACAAGATATTGCGGTGTTCGGGTGCTGTCCTTGCTCGCTAATAGGGCGCAAACCTGTCCGGGACGTATTCTCCTTGCATCGAAAATACTGTCGGGGCATTGGGTAAGCTCGTAGATCTGCTTTGCAGTGAAACCAAATTCATGCATTACTTCAGCAAGTGTCTGATTGGGGCAAATGGTGTCAAATGTTACGATATAGTCATCAATCGGTAACCCATATTTCATGCGCTTTTCCTGCTCTATGGGTTGTTGTGTCGTTTCTTCTTCGCATATAGTATTATTATCCCTGCCTGAAATAAGTAGGATTATAACTGATATTATTAAAAGTATAATAATTGAAATAGTAATGATTCTTTTATTTGTCATGTTTTTCAACCTTCAACACTATTTATAGATTCCGCAACAAAGATAACCATTATTTTTCTTGTAATAGTTTTTTGTTTATTTTTGCATACCAAAACTTTATAAAACAAAACTATTATGAAAAAAATTACTATGCTTTTTGTTGTTATGGCAATGTTTGCTTTAACTGCAAATGCTCAGAAAAAGGAGCAAATGTATGTAGGTGGAACTCTCGGTTTCGCAGTTCAGAATCAGTCTGTTAAGGATTACTCAGCTACTGCTACTGCGTTTAGCATTGCACCTGAGTTCGGTTATTTCGTAGCTGATAATATCAAAGTCGGTGCCGAATTGGATTATAGTATTTCCGGAGGTTCACACACTTTCTTGGTAATGCCTAACGTGGCATACTATTTGCCAATCGTAGATAAGTTGTATTATACACCTCAATTCTCAGTAGGTGGCGGCCTTGGTGCAACTTCAGGTTATACAAAGGGCGCTTTTGCTCTATCTTTGAATGTTGCATCAATAGAATACCAACCGGTCGAGAATATGGCCATTTCTATGAGCCTTGTTGATTTGTCTTATTCATATATGGCTAAAGTTAATGGTGTCGGTTTCTCTTTCTTGGCATCTCCAAAAGTTGGTTTCCGTTATTATTTCTAATAAAATTCCACCAATAAAAAAATATGTTGGCAATTATGCAATTGCCAACATATTTTTTTGTGTTTTATTAAATTACTTTATCAGTCTCTTTTGTCCGTTGATGATATAAATACCTTTTCTAAGTGTATTCAGGTCATTGGCATTTGTTGTGTCAAGTACTTTGATTCCGGCTACATTGTAAACAACGCATCCGTTCTCCTCTTTGGTTGTTATCTCCTCAACGCTTGTAAGATCGTTCTTGACAATGTATTTAAGTGTTGTGCCTTTAACTTCATTTCCGTTACTATCCTTGAAGTAGCCATCTCCGATTTCGAGAATATATGTACCATTTGCAACTATAGGCTCTGCAGTCTTTAGTGCGCCTTGCAACTGGTCAATATGCTCACTATCGCTTCCATATTTATAGGTAGTATATTCCAATTCAATAAGTTCCTCGCTTCCCTCAAGGTGTAATTTCGCCCCCTTTTCTCCATTTACCTCTGTTACGTAATTGTCAAAGGTAAAGAGGAAATATTTAAGTTCTTCTACAGTTGAATTATCTGTAGGCTCAACTTTTGTTATTTTAGCAGGTTCTGCATCACCCAAATGTTTGTATGAACAAATTTTATTTGTATATCTGGCCTTTTGAAGAGGATATTTCAAAACATCCGGGTTAAGGTATATGTCGCCTTCTATTACAATGTCAAGTTCAATGTTGTTTTTTGAAACAAGCGGGTTATCAATTGTAAACTTCAAGGTATTTTCATTAAGCTGTTCGTGCTTGTATGTTGCATTGATTTCGTATATGCCGTTACCATACTGGTTACCACGAGCTATTAGCTTGAAGTTGTTTGAAACACTGATACCATCTTTGCATGTTACGATGATCACTTGCAACCCTTTTACCTCACTTCCGTTTTCAGGGTCGAATACTATCTGTGGGTATTCTTTTGGTGTGTACAACTCTGGCAATACCATATTCTCTCCAGCCTCTTCGTAACAACCGAATATACCTTTGTCACTTACATAATAAATAGTCTTGTTACCGTTTGTGATTTCTGCTTTATTCTCATTGAAAGCAATACTCCAAACTGCACCAGTTTCGGGCTTCTCTGTTGCAAAAGAAAACTCGTTTGCATTTTCGGCTATATACATATAGCGTCCGGCTGCATCCTGTATTGTATATCCGCCTTCAATCTCTGTAAATGTGAAAGCGTCATATTCAATTGTTTCAATACATTTTTCATGTTTTATGGTCTTTCTGTCCGAAAGAAAGCCTTTGTTAATAGACGGAACAAGTGCATCGGCAACACTGTCGTTTGCAACAAATGCATATTTGTTACCATTTGTAATTTCTGTAACATGTATGTACGGTTTTGTAGGTGAAACGATATATGTCGCTTCAATAACCTCTTCGCGTTTGTAAACAACTCCTTCGTCAACTTGTACCGCTATTACCTTGATATTGTTTACTGTTGTAGTGTCTACCAAGTTAAAAATCATTTGATGTCCTTTACTACAACCGGTTGTGCCAACGCGTGGGTCGCTGTTGTAGTCTTCGTAGCTTGGAACTGTGCCATCAAGAGTGTAATAAATGTCATGAATAGTATCTGTTGTTTCAACAGTGACTTGAACGTTGTCTGCATAAATGCTGTCTGTCGGAGTCTTGAATACAGGCAACTCTACATTTACCATGCTTGCAGGCAAAACATATACAACTTCAATTTTGCTTAAATAATATGCTTTTTGAGTTGCTTCCCAATTGAGCTCGATTTTTCCATTACAGTCACATTCCAATGTGTATTTGCTCTCTTTGTCCATGGTAAGAAGAAACTCTTCTGATTTATCACCAACTTTAATTGTCAGTTTAGTTCCTATGTCTTCAAAACCGACGCAACTGTAAACACTTACACTCTTGATTCTTATTTCAGAACTGATCTCTGCAAATGTGTTTGTTGTGAGAGAAAAATTTTTGCAAACACTTTTTGAACTACCAATCTGAAAACCTCTGCCATTGCTTGCATCCCATTTCATTTCTGTGGCTTTGGTAGTAGTCCATACAATATCACTTGACACCATTTCTTCATTCTGTGCGTATGAAATGCTTCCTAAAGAAACAGTAGCAGGCGCTGTGGTAAGATCTCCGTTCTTGAATGCATATGAATAAGTTCTTGCATTCAAGCCTACGGCAAAAGCCATAAAGCCAATGAGTAAAAGTAAAAATTTCTTCATATAATATAGTTTTTAGAATTTATTTTCTCAGTTCGTCTATAATCTCTTTAAGTCCGTTACCGGGTTTAGGCGCAAAAGCCGAAACAATATACCCCTGCTTGTCAATTACAAGATATCGTGGAACGCTGCTTATATAGTATTTCTCTTCGAATTGGGAATCGGCACTTCTGTCGGGAGTGAGGTTTAACATTCCTCCCATATTATGTTTGTTTATTGCCGCAAGCCATTTCTCTTTAAGGTCATCGCTGTCGGTTGAAACGGTAAATAGAACAATGTCTTCGCAACCCTCGTACTCTTTTATAAGATCCATAAAGCGAGGCATGTTCTTAAGACAACTACTGCACCATGTTGCCCATACATCAATTACAATGATTTTGCCTTTGAATCCATTGATTGTGTATCTATTTCCTTCAGCATCCTTGAATGTTACATTTGGAGCCTCTTTGCCAGGCATAATGGTTGAATAAATATCGTAAAGTGACAGAACTTTGTCCTTCAATTCGCTTTCAGCCACGTTTTTTTCTATTAGTGTACGAATTTCAAACAACTCTTTACTGCAACCGCTGTTTGTCAGTGGGTGTATAAGTTTTTTTAGATATGCTGTGTGTAAAGCGTTGTTCTTGTATGAAAACACTTTTTTCAGTTTGTCGTAGTCGTTGCTGTTCATGCTACGCAAAGAGAAAAAAACTGTCATGGTAATGCCGTCGCGTGCATCTTCGAACGTAGAACCACGTTTCATTGCCTGCAGTGCAAAATAGTGGTCGGCAAAGCGTGCAATATCGTGCTTTTCCATGTAAGTGGCAACCGTTTCGTTGTCAAGGTCAAGCTCTTCGGCATACTTATGTAGCTCATTGATATCCAAATTCTTGCCTTTGCATCTGAACATATACTCACCACTTTGCCAAACATAGTGGCAAATGTTTAGAATCTGTTGCTCTTTGTCACTTTTTCTTATGCCTTTCTTGGCTGTCTGGTATGTGTCAATAATATCCTTTGCACAAGCAAATTCTTTGTTCCATAAAGAATCGACCTGAACATCTGCCTTACATGACAATGTAGCAAATAACAGTAGAATTGTTAATGATATTTCTTTAAGTCTTGTCATTGTAACTCTTCTTTTCCTTCTTCTTCTTTCTTGCCTTCTGCAATACCTACAAGGTCAATACCAAACTCCTTCATATATTCTACTACCAAATCATACTTTTCCTTGATTTTGGTATGTTTTGCGGTATTGTATTTTGTATTGAATTCATCGGTAGTAAGCCACATGGCATTCATTATATATGCCTCAAACAAGTTCCATGTCGGCATTGATACCAAATTCCAAGTGTCTGCATGTACATCTTTATCACCGAATATATCGGTTTTTTTCCAAATACTGTCAGAATTCTCAGTACCGAATTTCTCTTCCATTACATCTACATAGCCAAGTGTGTAAAGACCGTTTGCAGCCTCTTTGTCTTTGACATTGACCATGTCGCAACCCTCGTGGTTCTTGGTTGTTGTTGAAGTAAGGCAAGTGCTGTTTCTGTTCATACTGTAATCTTCCCAGAATTCATCAGGAGCAACAAGGTCACCTTTTGCTATGGAGTTCTTGATGATGTTTATCATAAATACACAACGCATCTGTTTTAGAGTATATTCAGAGTTCTTACCCTCAATAATACTGTCGGGAATGCTTATGGCCCAATTGTCGAATTCTCCCAATTTGATGATTTTGTTTGGGTTTGTATCTGTTCCGGACACAACCTTGTTCTCTTCTCCGTAGTCACGAGGCTCTGTTCTGAGATTGTTTATCATATAAATCTTGACAGGGAAGGTCTTTTGGGCAAGCTCTTTATCAATGTTTGGGAATATATAGTCATTAAAGAAATCCACATATATAGGCAGTTGCTCCATTGGTAAAGTCCAAGTTCCCTCTTTGCGTAGAGCGGTATCACCGGCAACGTATATATCTCCGGTTCCGGCAGACACCCATGTACGGTTCATATCCTCCTCTGTAACATCCTTGTACAACAGATAGACACTATATTTGTTTTTTATTTCATTAATGATACTGTCGTATTCGGTATTACCCTGTGGGAATCCACCACGTATCGGAGAATAGTTACCCGATGGAATAATCTCTTCCTCCGATTCACGACATGCTGTAAAAGATACAAATGCCGCCAATATAAATAATGTAACTTTAATATATGTTTTCATCTTGAATACGATTAAGTTTCTTATATCCATTTATCATTACAATCCTTGACGTATCTCCGGTAATTCATTCTGTACCAATTGCGGATTTTCTTCAAGTGCTTCATCGGGAATAGGTACAGTGTACATCAAATCTTTTTCGTTAAGAGTGTATTCTACGCTCTTGGTTGCACTTGTGTGCCAAACATGTTTAATCTCCGGCATACCCCAACGACGTAGGTCAAACCAACGATGTCCTTCGAAACAAAGTTCTCGTCTTCTTTCGTCCTTTATGAATTCAATGAGTTCATCCTGTCCCGAAACTTTAACATAGAAATTGTCTTCAGGGTCGAAACGGTGCTCACGAAGTGTTGTCAAAGTATTTATGGCTTCTGTCAATCCTTCGCCTCCAATGTGTGCCTGTGCTTCGGCATAATTAAGATATGCCTCGGACAAACGTAGGCAACGACCGAATTTGCCGTCTGAAGTTGAAGTCTTTGGCAGGTATTCTGTTCCTACAAAAATTTTTCCGTATGCCATAGGTACAAGTTCTTCACTACCAAAAGCAGCCTTTACAATGTAGCGTTCCTTGCGTAGGTCGAATTTGTCATAAGTGTCCAACAAATCTTGAGATGCTCTAAAATATGCGTGCATAACTTGATTGTTATTTTTGGGATTTGTAGAACCTGCACCATAGTGTACCCATCCGAACATATCATCTACACTGCCGTACATCCATATTGTTTCAGGTGAGTCGGCTATAGGGTAGTGTAAGTATGTACGTACGGTCTCACCTTCGTTGTTCACTTCTGTGGTAGGAACTTCATTCAGGTCCTTGAGCTTGAAGTTCTTGTTGTCCATGACCAACTTTGCATATTTTGCAGCCTCCTCCCATTTTTCCATGTACAGGTATGTGCGTGACAGCATTAACTGTACCATAGGCCAATTAACGCGACGCTTTTTGTTATTATGCATGTTCTCCGGCAAGGATTTATAAATGTCATCTGCAGCGTGCAGGTCGCTCAAGATTTGGTCGTACACCTCTCCTACAGTTCTTCTCTTCAATGCATTTTCTTCGGCTTCCATACCGCTTTTTAGTTTCAATGGCACACCTGGCGCATTACCTAAAGAATCAGGGTTTGCGTTATACGGTTGTCCGAAGATGTTTACGAGGTTAAAGTAATAAAATGCTCTTAATGCATGTGCCTGTGCCTTAACATAGTTTTTTAGATCTTCTGAATCTGTTACCTCTGGAAGGTAATCAAGTACGGCATTGGCTCCAAGTATAAGTTCATAGTATTTTTCATACATGTTTGTATGTCCCGAATTCGCCGATTCCATACGTTTGAACATATCAGGTTGCCATGCGAAACCAGCCAGGTATTTGTTTTCGTTATAGTTGTCGTTAGGAATCTGGTATGGAGTAGCTTCAATATCATCATCCAATAACCCCAGGAATATATTGAATCCGCCCATATCGTTGCGCAGGTATGCTTCTCCTAACAATAATTCATTGAGCGAGGTCGCATCTTTGGGGACAAATTCACTTTTTGAATTAGGCTCAAGAAAATCCTCACATCCTGTCAATGCAAGTGTGATAAGTGTAATGGTAAAAATATTCTTAATATGTTTCATAGTCGTTGCTTCTTATAATCCTACACTTAATCCTAATGAATACACACGTGGTTGTATGCTATATCCTAACTCGGGGTCATAACCTCTCCACTCTTTGCTTGCGATAACAAACAGGTTGTTTACGTTTGCACTGAGTGTGATGTGCGACAATTTTATCTTCTGACACCAATTGCGTGGGAAACTATATGATAGCGAAATCTGTGTACAGCGTAGGAACGATGCACTTGCCACTCTTATGTCCGACTGTGCCCACATTGAGTAGATGTCGCTATACAAACCATTAGGAAGGTTTAGGTTGTACAAATCTATGATAGATGTATAAAGTGCCGGTATATTTGTGTGCGCCTCATCGCCTGGGTTTTTCCAACGGCCGTTCAACTCTGTCGATAGGTTGCTGAAAATATCAGGCATCTGTCCGTTTGTAAATGTCGAATATGGGTTTGGCAAACGCTTTTTTGCACCAAGGATTGCAGCAAAGTCAACTCCGAGGTTGAATCCTTTCCAACGGATACGTGTGTTGAAACCGCCGGTGAAGTCCGGTTCGTTTTGTCCCGAATATACAAGGAATGTTGTCGGGTCAACGCTACCGTCGCCATCAACATCATCATATGTGGCTTTGTAGAATGTGGGGTAGCCATTATAATGGTCTAATCCTGTAAACTTATATGACCAGAATGCTGACAGCGGATAGCCTTTTTTCAACGGACGGTCGCTACTTCCGTTAAGGAAGTCAATATGTGTCAATTCGTCAGCCTTTGCTGTGCGGTCATCAGCTTCCGAACGGTTTCTGTTCTTGCTGGCGTTTATACCGATAGTCCATGCGAAATTCTTTCCTCTGATAGGTGTATAGTTTGCACTGAACTCAAAACCTTCATTTGTGATAAGACCGCCATTCAAAGGCATAGAACTCATACCATACTCTTGTGCAATATCCTGTCGTATGATGGCATTACTGCGTTTCATATAGTATTCCATGTTCATGGTTATACCGAACAATGAAATGTCGGCACCCACGTTTACGGTCTTTGTGCGCTCCCATTTGAGCAACTTGTTAGGCAAACTTGAAATCGTTAGGTAGTATTCGCTGTAACTTGGCAACATACCTTGATAGGTTACAAGCAAGTCCGGACTTATGGAATTTACCACATTGCCTTGAATACCGTATGTGGCACGTATGTTGAATTGCTCAAGCCAAGGAATGTATTTCATAACCAGAGGCTCTTGTGCAATTTTCCATGAAGCACCGAAAGACCATGTCGGGTCGAACTGCTTGTTTACATCCTGACCAAAACGGTTAGATGCATCGGAACGGACATTCATGTTTATGACATAACGGTTCATGAACGAATATGCTACAATACCGAAGAATGACAAGTAGTTTGTTACGGTTGAAGTCTTGTTCCATGCGCCACCATTGTAGAGTGATTGCAACGCTCCCCATCCGATGCTTACGTCCTGTCCTATAGGCTTGAAGTTTTCGGGTAGTGTAGGAGAAATCAAAACCTGTCCACGCTCCGGAACATATCCCCAAACGGTGTTGCTTGCGCTCTCGCCTTTGCTTGAACGAACCTCTACACCGACCATCGTATTCAAACGGTGGTTTTCATTGAACTCTTTGGAGAATTGCAGACGGTGAGATGTGCTATATGACACACTTTCGGAGTTCGATTGCCTGAGAAGTCCTCCATGAGGCATTAATGCTGCATTATATTTTTCCGAACCTGATTCCTCACTGCCGTATGCGTAACCTCTGTATAGTTGCTCGATTGATGCGGTCTTCTCGCCTTGATAGCTTTCGCTGTTGTTGCCGCTCAATGCAAAACTTGCTGTTCCTTGGTAAGTCAACCAACTCAAGATCTTGTACGAAATGTTGGCCGAAGCATTGAACATGCTACCAACGTTTGTCGAATATGAGTTTTCCAATTCGTTGAATACGTTGTATGAATATTGGTTATGTCCGCCAAGTTTTGTGTTGTATTGGTATTGATAATACTTTGAATAGAAAGTACGTTCACCGTTATCTTCGTAAGCCGGAAGCGCCCTGTTTGTGTTAAGGGCGTATGTGTATGGGTTAACGCCTGCATATCCGTATGAGTTTCTTACGCTACCGTTCAACTGTACGTTTACGCTTAGCTTGTCGGTTATATTGCTGTTTATGCTCAATCGTGTAGTCAACTGGTTGTTTTCGTTGCCAATCTCCATACCTTTGTTGTCCTGGTAACCGACAGAAGCGTTGTATGTGTATTTGTCTGTACCGCCCGAAACGCTCAAATTATGGCTCTGGCTGATAGAATTGCGTGTCAAGAGGTCGAACCAGTCGGTGTTTACAGTTTCAAGGCGCTGAAGGTATGTCGAGAATTGCTCTTCTGTAATCATACGCTGATTGAACATTGCCATCAATCCTTCGTATGTGTAAATCTGTGGCAGAGGAGTGTCCTGGTAACGTACACCGGCTTCGTATGCCTCTTTACTGAATTGTATGCGCTCTTGTGAGTTCATCAAGTCGTATATGGCGTATGATGGACGTTCTCTTACCGAAACGTTGGTGTTGTAGTTTACGCTTATGCGTCCCGGAGTACCTTTCTTGGTTGTAATCACGATAACACCGTTTGAAGCCTTTGAACCATAAACGGCTGTGGCAGATGCGTCCTTGAGTACGGTGATGTTGTCGATATCCTGTGGGTTGAGCCATGAAATCTGGTTACCGATAAGCTCTTTCATGTCGCCGGTAATAGACGAACTCATATCAATGTGAAGAGCGTCTTCCTGAATTACGCCATCGACAACCCATAGCGGGCTTGTGTTACCAAGAATGGTCGATGCACCACGGATTGTGATTTTTGGTGTAGCACCGACACGTGCCGACGAATTGACAACTGTCATACCGGCAATCTTACCCTGCAACATCTGGTCAACGCTCTGGTATGCAGGCATCATGATGTCTTCGGCTTTTACGGTTGTGAAGGCACCGACCATATCCTTACGTGGCAGGCGTGCATAACCGTCCTCGACAATTGTTACCTCCTCAAGCATTCCTTCGTCGGGGAGCAACTGTATCTCGAGAGTTGTGTTTACGTTCTTGCTTGTCAGCTTGATAGTTTTGTCTTTTGAACCGATGTAGCTGACAACAAGGTCTGTTTCGCCCTTTTCGAGATTGACGTTGATTTTGAATTCACCATCAATACCGGTGCTTGTGCCTCTTACCATATCCTTGCCTTTCATTATGACAACGCTTGCGCCGGGCAATGATTCGCCGTTTTCATCAACGACAATACCTGTTACCACATTGCCACTCTGAGCAAACAGACCGGTAACGCTGAAAAGGCAGAATATTAGGCTTAAAACTCTGATTATTACCAATTTAGTCTTCATGGTTATAATTAGTTCTTAATTAGTCTGTTATTAATTTTGCTAAATTAATGTTTTTTTTTGTTTTTACCGCAATAAAAAATAAAAATAACAATGTTAATTTTTTACCGAATTGGCTTTTGTGTTGTGATAATGTTGTGAAAAGATGTGTTTTCGTGGAATAAAGTAAATTTTTGTAACTCTTCTTAAGTGATGGAATTCCTCTTTATTTGTTAATTATTTTTACAAGAAAATAGGCAAGCATCGGCTTGCCTATTTATCTGTATATTGCTAAATATCTTAATTCCCGTTCTTCTTTTCAGATATTGCTTATCGTATCTCTGATTTTTAGTAATTCCTGCTCGAAATTAGGGGTTAGAATGTTTTTGTTGAATGATTCGTCAATTTCATCAAGATTCCAGAACCGTCCTCCATCAAGTTCTTCGGTAGGCATTATGTCGCCATCGAAATGTGTGATATATACATAGATAAGTTCCTTTTCACATTCGCTTTCAAATAAATAACTTAAAAGGAATTTGGGGACGAAATCTTTTATTCCAACCTCTTCCAATGTTTCTCTTTTCAGAGCATCAAGTATGCTTTCTCCATAAGCGATGTGTCCTCCTACAGCAGTGTCCCATTTTCCGGGTTGAATGGTTTTCCATGTAGGTCTTCGTTGAAGATATATTCTGCCACACTTGTCAAAAATGTGTAAATGAACAACAGGATGTAATAATTTGTTACCGTTGTGACATTCTCCTCTTGTAGCCTTTCCAATGATATTTCCATCGTTGTCAACCAATGGGAGCATCTCGTTGTTGTTGTCGCTTTTCATATTTATCTCAAAGCATCAATAATTCTTCCACAAGCCAATCCATCACCATAAGGATTTATGGCCTTGCTCATAGTGTCATAGTAGTCTTGATTGTCTAAAAGAGCAGAAACCTCAGAAACTATCTTCTCGTAGTCGGTACCTACAAGCTTTACAGTGCCGGCTACCATAGCTTCTGGGCGTTCGGTTGTGTCACGCATCACAAGCACAGGTTTTCCCAAGCCTGGAGCCTCTTCCTGAATACCCCCGCTATCGGTTAATACAATTGTGGATTTTTCCATCAAATAAACGAATGAAAGATATTCCAATGGCTCTATAAAGAACATATTGCCCTTTCTAATATCCTCCTTTTGTGGGATGGAAGGGGTGGGGCCAAATACCTCATGGATTGGCTTGCGTACATTCGGATTCAAATGCATTGGATATACAAAATCGACATCAGGATATTTCTGTGTCAAATCTTTGATAGCTGTACACATATTGATGAAACCGTCACCGAAATTTTCTCTTCTGTGGCCTGTTATCAAAACCAATTTCTTGCCATTCTGCAAGCGATTTACGTCATATCCGGCTGTAAACAGAACGTTTTTCAACTCCGATTCCAAAGAATTGTCAGACTTTATTTTGTCAATCACCCAGTACAAAGCATCAATAACAGTGTTTCCCGTAACAGCAATAGCCGAATCCGGCACGTTCTCATCAAGCAGGTTCTGACGGCTCAGTTGAGTGGGTGAAAAATGATAAGTAGCAATACGGCTTGTTATCAAACGGTTCATCTCTTCGGGCCATGGACTATAAATGTTGTGAGTACGAAGACCGGCTTCGACATGTCCTACAGGTATCTGCTGGTAGAAAGCTGCTAATGCCGCTGCAGTGCTTGTTGTTGTGTCGCCATGCACCAATACTACGTCAGGCTGTGCCTCCTTCAATACATCGCGCATACCAACCAATACACGTGCCGTAACGTCATACAAATCCTGTCCCTGCTTCATGATGTTCAAGTCATAATCAGGTTGTATTTCGAACAGATGAAGCACCTGGTCCAGCATTTCACGGTGCTGGCCGGTGACACATACAATGGTTTCAAAATTTTCAGGGTATTTTTGGAACTCCTTTACCAGCGGTGCCATTTTTATGGCTTCGGGGCGGGTTCCAAAGACTAACATTATTTTTTTCATCTCTTATTTCTTAACATATTACAGAAATAAAGAATAACTTTATCATTCAGTCCCTCATAAACTATAATAGGTTATGAGGGTTAATAGTACAAAAATAGAGATAAAGATTTAATTTACATATTTTTTATAGGAAAATCCATTTGTAAGTCATAAGTAAAAACAAAAAAGAGAAGAATTCGTCGAATTCTTCTCTTTTCCCAATCGTACAGAGAGAAACTTGTTACATCTATGCCGTGGCAAGAAATTGTCGGCGAAGCCAACAACTTTATGAAAGACTTTCTAAAGGTAGTAGATTTCGTTCATTACTTGAAAGCGGAGGGTTACGATATGGTAACTTTTTGTAAAAAATGATGTTTTATGTGTTTTGCGTATATGATTAGAAGATGTTAGATTTGTACATCAAATTTTATCTATTATGTGTATGGAATCTAAATTATGCGCAATATGTAATAGCAGAGAAGCTAATAAAACAAATTCTCATATTATTCCAAGCTTCTTAGTTACTATGGTTGGAAGCTCTGACAAAAGTTATAAAAGGAATAAAGAAATTTTGTACGAAATTTATGGTGCAATTACAAAATCATATATAGGTAATGAGGTGAGCCCTGATTATGTTGAAAATAACTTTGGCGAACTTTCTGATGAGGAACTTGAGGATTATAAACAAACATATGTTGCTAGGGATTTTATATTTTGTTCATATTGTGAAAAAAAACTAGCAGATTTATTAGAGTCTCCTTATCGAAATTCCTTATTTGAAAATAGAAAAGTAGAAACTCATATATCCTATTTCTTTTGGTTGTCTGTTATATGGAGAATGGCAAAGTTTGATATGCTATCTTTAAAATTGCCTACTCATATTGTTAGTGCAATGGGGAAAAGGCTTAATTCTTATATAAAGGCAAGGGTTTTAAAAGGAGATTTATCATACATAATGCAAAATTTACCATTTGATTATTGTATTGTTTATTGTAAGGATTATTGTAAAGTGGGGTCTGGATTTATTTATTCAGATTACGATAAAAAGGAGAAAACATTATTACTGATATTGGGCGATGTTGCAGTTTATGTTTTTTTTGGAAAGACTAATAAATTCAAATTAGCAAAATATTATGGTTTAGCCAATGTGTTTTCACAAGCTAAAACCTATAAAGCATTGATGAAAGAGCAAGTATGCAATGTGGAAATTTCTTGTTTTGAAAAAGTTTCTGAACGAGTTGTGAAAATTAATCAACCTTTTGTCATAGAAGAAAAGAAAAAAATGATTTTAAACTTTTGGAAAATTGTAAAAGAACGCTATATGCAATTCTTACCAAATAATCCATCTGAAGAATTTATGTCTGTCGTTTTTAATACGATATATTCAAATGAATTTAAAGTTGGTGAAAAGGAGAGTTATAAACATCTAGCCTATGCTTTTTCAAAAGCTCTTTCTTTAGTTTATGGAGTTCAAATTATAAAGTCAAATGGTGAATTGATTTAATTTGACAAGGTTGGTAATGGTATCAAATCTTAAAACATCATTTACGCCCCCTCGTGGGGCGTTTTTGTCTATAAAACCTCTATCGCTATTGCAAATTTAGTTTATAGTAGTTTGAGTAAAAACAGTTTTTTATTTCAGGTAAAAATAATTTTTTCAAAAAAAGTTACTTACTATTTACTCTTTTTCTACTTAACCTAATATTTTATGTTAGAATAATACAAAAAGAATGTATCAATACGACCAATTTTAAGGTTATATTGATACATTTTTATTTTAATACAAATACAGTTCACATAAAATATTTGATTAGCAATCGTGTGTTAAAACAAAATTAGAAGTTGGTAGTCTGTAAAGTAAACAGTGCGCATGATTAATATAAAAAATATTTAAATGTCCTAGATATTATACATTTCTTAATTTTATACGCTTATTTTCTATATCTTTTAATCTTTTATAACATTCAATTAATTCATTATTTACTCTATAAACATTAAGTTCATTAATTTTTTCATAACATTCAATCGCTTTATGAAAATCCTTTTGTTTCTTATATCTTTTCGCTTCATTATAGTAGAATGAAGCTAATTTTATTTTGTTATTATGATTTATTTTTTCTTGAAGAAGACTCTTCATATAGTTGTAAATAGGTTTAGATATGTACGCCCATTTAGCAAAAGGAAAGTCTTTATAGCTGGCATATTTTCCCATAATTGTTGAATACATGGATATTGGGGTGTATCTAGTGTGATATAGACAAACAAATTCTGAATCATCATCAATTGTATGCTCTTCTGCTTTTATCATAAGAGGCAAGTTGTCTGATAATCCATTCTCAAAATATTTATTTTCTAGAATTTCTAATAATTTCTTATCTTCTAAAATGAATTTCTTATTGCTTGTAGATATAAATTTACCTGTATCATCCTTTTTGAATAACATTTCGAATTCTTTTATTTTGTAAACATCACAACCATCCAATCCTTCTATTATCCCAATAAAAGGTCTAAGAGTGTTTGGACAAATTCCTAGAAACTTCTCTCTCTCCATTAATCTGTCAAGGTCTGACTTGAATTCTTTTGTATTGGAAAAAGTACGATTTCTTTCCTCTAAATGTTTGTACATTATATAGTAGAATTCCCTTCTAAACTCTTTCTTTGTTAATTTTTTGTCTTTTGACTGTTGTTTACGTGGTTCTACAATATCATTTTTAATGTATTTTTCTGCTATATCAATAAATTTTGGCGAATCCCAAAATGTGGGAATGTGATTATTCTCACTTTCAACTTTAGAATAATTTAAATACCTTTCTAAAAGTTCCTTGAGGTCGTATATATCACAATTTTCTAATGATTCTTTTGGAGCAATTGTTGGGCGAAATGTATTACGGTCAATACCTAAAACTAAATTTTCTGATTTATAGTTTTGATTTAATTGTAATGCATAAAAATGCTTCTCTAATTTACTTGTTAATTCTTCAGAAAATTCATCCTTAGAAGTTAATTTACCATTGCGTTTTTTCCAGTATTCACCTTCTGTGCGAATGCAATCTAAACAAATATTTAAATGCTCAACAAATGACTTGTTTTTATTCTTTATTTCGTCATATACATTGATATAATACTGAATAAACCAAGATACGCTATTTTCTGATATACGATATTTGACATCAACTTTAAATAGGTTTAAATTATTAATATCAAAGCGCAACTCAATACTTTTACTTCTCTTGTACCATTTTGTAATTACTCCTTTTATCAACTTGTTATCTGGCAATTTTTTGATAAGTTCTTTAACGCAAATACAATAATGTGAATTCTCTACAATGTTGTTTTCCTTGAATATTTTATCCAAATCTTGCAGTAACGTTCTCTTATATGTATTCATAATTTTATTAACGTTAAATGTAATATATCAGTTTCCCTCATTTTAATAAGACTTCTTACGCCCCCTTGTTGTGGGTTTAACATAGAGTGTACCTTTTCTTATGGTACACTTTTTGTTTTTATATATTGGTTCATCACTCTCTCCCAACTTGCTGAAATAGTTGTTTAACGCCGCTTGCGAGATACCAATCTCCTTTCGTGTGTATTTGTCAAAAATTGACAACACTCGTTTTTCGCAACCCACGCGGCACCGCTGGCGCGGTGCTTCGCGTGACCTTTTGCTACTCGCGTTGTCGATTATATCTTTTAAATTGACAACGCCGCCTTATCGCGGCCCAAACGGTACGAGCTTCGCCCGTCCTTCGTTTGACCAACCGCTGTCGGCATTGTCGATTCTCAAAACAGGAAAGAGGAATTCCCTGTTTTGAGAATTCCTCTTTTGTCCAATCGTGCGCGTGATAGGACTCGAACCTACACGTCGCAAAACACCAGATCCTAAGTCTGGCGCGTCTACCAATTTCGCCAC
>JAGCLA010000007.1 GCA_017647225.1 Bacteroidaceae bacterium
AAGAGTGTAACGAGCATTGGAATGGGTGCATTCTATGATTGCGGCAGCCTCACAGCCATCATCATCCCCGATGGCGTAACAGATATTGGGAAAGAGGCATTCTATGGTTGTAGCAGGCTCACTAGTATCGTCCTCCCCGAGAGTCTGACGGGCATTGGAATGGGTGCATTCTATGATTGCAGCAGCCTCACCGCCATCATCATCCCCGATGGCGTAACGGATATTGGGGAAGAGGCATTCTATGGTTGTAGCAGCCTCGAAGAATTAACCTTAGGCGCGGGAGTCAAGAAAATTGCGGAAAATGCATTTAAGGGCTGTGACTTCCTCAAGAAAGTCACCTGCTATGCCACACGTCCCGCTACCGCCGAGGGAGCCATCTTCTCCGACTGGGCTTACGAGAAAGCAACACTCTATGTACCCCAAGGATGCTATGATAGGTATTTAGTGATGACTGGCTGGAGTGATTTCTACAACATCGTAGAGATAGACCCCACCGGCGTAGAGAACGCTAACGTCAATGACATCAAGGTGCAGGGCCATCGCGGCACCCTTCGCATCACAGGCGCCACAAAGGGCGAGGCCATCAGCGTATACACCACCTGCGGCACATTGGCAGCCAACAAAACAGCCAAGGACGGCGAGACCATAATCACCCTCCCCGAAGACCAGGTATACATCGTGGTCGTAGGCGACAAGGTGGTGAAGATTAGCATGTAACACAGGTAGTCACAACCATAAACACATCACGGGAGCACCCTACGGGGCGCTCCCGTGTGCTTTTTGTCCCGACGGCTTTGCGCGCTGCCGCCGAGCCTTCGAGACGGATTTCTTGACGGCTCTAGACTCGCCCATGGAGGAGAAGGGAAAAGCATTGGCACGAGACGTCTTAGGCAACAATTATATTATCTCCTCCTAATGTTGCGACATAAAAAAAGATTTGTTACTTTTGCGAAAATATCTAGCAATGTCATACCCCGGCGTAACAAAGACATACGCTATCCAGGCAGGTCGCGAGCTACGCGTAATCGTAGGTGCAGACAAGATCGACGACAAGCAGACAGAATTGCTTTCAGGCGAGATAGCAAAGAAGATTCAGGACGAAATGACATACCCCGGACAGGTAAAGATTACCGTTATCCGCGAAACACGTGCAGTAAACTACGCACGATAAGGTATAGCATAACACAAAAAATATCAGGCTCCTCAATGTATATTGGGAGCCTGATATTTTTTGTGGAGCTAGAGGGAGTCGAACCCTCGTCCAAACAAATCTGAATATCAACCACTTACGATTGCTAAATAAATCTTAGTCGCAGATTTTGCACGCAATAAATCAATCAACAATCTTTAATTGCAAAGATATGCACAAACGAGCAATATATAAAGTGTACTTTAATATTTTACCGCGAGTGCAGTACATCTTCGCGGTTACCGCAAAGATATAAAATTACTTCTATTATCAATATATTCTTAATAAATCTGAAGTAAAAGATGCTTGATAAAGCAAATTGCAAACCCCTCTGAGAGGTTTAACACGATTAAGAGGATATTCAGTTACCAGAAATCAATTCATCAAAATTACGTCCTTTTACATAATTCGATTTCACCTTATTTACTGGTATCTTATCCAAGAAACCTTTTTCTACCAGTGCATCAACATCCAATTTTACAGTAGGGTGACTGACTGAGAACCTGTTTTGCAATTCTTTTATAGTCAATACAATCTTTGGATTATTCTTTACCAGTGAAAGAATCGTTGCCTGACGTTCATTGATTTCACCAAGCCTTACAAAATCAGAAACTGCGTTCTGCTCACTAACCTTCTTGTCAATGTACTTCTGCAATTCCAGAAAAGCCTGTTCAAGAACTTTCAAATTATATGTAATGAAGTAACCGATGTCGTTGTTGTCACACTCCGTATATAGATATGATTTCTCATAACTTGGTTTAGACTTATAAATTACCCTTGATATTGAAAGGTATTCAGTAAGCCAATATCCCTGTTTAAGCATATACCAATAAAACAATGCCCTTGCAGTTCTGCCGTTACCATCGACAAATGGGTGAATATATGCCACCATAAAATGAATGATGATAGCACGGATTATCGGGTGTATGAATGTGGTGTTGGAATCATTATTTATAAATGAGGTTAATGAATCTATAAATTCAGGAATATCCTCATAGTTTGGTGGAGTGTGTACCGTTTCGTGTGTAATGGCATTCTCAACCACAATATTATTATGTTCTCTGAAACAACCTTCATCACTTGGGTTTTCTAGAGTCTTGAAAGTCATTATTGAATGAATCTTCAACAACAGTTCCTTGCTGAAAGGAGCATCTTTATGTTCCTTGATGAATTTAATACACTCATAGTTATTATAAATCATCTGCTCAGAACGTCCGTGCGGAACAGTACCTTTTCTTAGCATTTCCTTTGCTACCTTTCTTGTAGTAACCGCACCCTCCATCTGGCTTGAAGAAATCGCTTCCTCCATCAATGATGAAACCAGATAACGTTCCTTACTGCTTTCGGGTATAATAGAACTATATCCCCACGAACCACCAAAATGCATGTCAAAATTATGACACAGATACTGCATCCTGTTTGTCAATGTAAATCCAATACCATATTTATCCCATACAGTAGTCCTCTGCATCTGTCTTGTTGCTTTTACACAATGCCATAGTTCATTTGCAGAAATAGCAGTCGTTCCCTTCTTGTACTTCACATCACTCCAATACAGATACTGTTCATTGATTTCATCAACGAATTTCTTAATATCGGGATTTTCCAATAGAGAAAACACCTTCGGCAGTTGCTCATTATTTAATATAGGACATTTTTCAATCATAAATCAGATACTTGAGGCAAACACTATATTAAAGATTATTCTTGGTAATAAATTACACAGTGAAACCACTCAGTGTTTACAATTCACCGCAAATATATAAAAATTCTTGTAGATTTTTCAAACATCTACAAGTTTTTATAAGAAATCTGGACAAAAAGCCCGAAATTAAAATACTTGTAGATTTTTCGAGTATCTACAAGTATCTGTATATTTTCTAATTCCGCAATTCAATATTTCTGGTTAGATATTATCAGGATTACTCCGTTGGGAAGTCATACCAAATATGTATAAAAATTAACTTCAAGACTCAATTAGTCGCAATACAAACATACTTCAACAACATGTGTGTATATGATATTTTTTTCACCAAACATAGAGTAAGAATTGAATCAATGATTGGTAAACGTCTCATCTGGGAGAAAAAAACGACTAAGGGATATGCACAACTTAATTTGAATATTCCATTGCTGATTAGTGACATGACAAACTGGGATGAAATCTGCAAAGCGATTATCCCCAACGCTATATTGATGAAACAGGTGTTTAATCAGTTCTAAAATGACTTTCTTATGAAACATTGGATATTCATATCAAGCACAAAACGGTTCAAGATGCATGATTGGCTCAACGATAACGACTTTGTTGAGTATGTGCAAAGAAACAAGGTTGAAGTAAATGACATACCCCGGACAGGTAAAGATTACCGTTATCCGCGAAACACGTGCAGTAAACTACGCACGATAAGGTATTGCATAACACAAAAAAATATCAGGCTCCTCAATGTATATTGGGAGCCTGATGATTTTTTGTGGAGCTAGAGGGAGTCGAACCCTCGTCCAAACAGGGAAACAATATGGTTTCTACACGCTTAGTCATCGGTAAGGTTTTCGAGCGTAGGCAAGACCGCGACCGCCAACCTGCGCCTTATCCTCTAAAATGTCGCCATCGCATCGAGGCCTGCAACGGTTAGTCCCGATTTGCCTGCACCACCATATCGGATTGCTTCGGAACAACAGCGTCCGGGTGATGTCTCGTCCCCGCACCTGGTGCAGGGATAAAGCTAATCTACTATACTTCGATTAAGCAGCAAGAGCGTAATTGTAGTTGCCAGATAAATTTTTGCCAACTCAGATTATAGTGCGAACCGGCAAGGCACTGCGTGCTTACATACCTTTTCTACCCGCTGTCAAATCCAGATAGCCCCGATTGTAAGATGACACAAAATTACAGGCATTTTTTCTTTTTTGCAACAGCTTTAATTCTTTTTATCCTTTTTGAACGATTTATATTACAAATAATGTATTTTTGCATGAAAATTCTAATTTATGACACACATTGAGGTTTGGCTCATGGCTTTGGCTCTTGCAATGGATTGCTTCGCTGTTTCAATAGCAAGTGGCATTATTTTCAAAAGGGTGTTTTGGCAACCCATGCTCACTATGGCATTTCTGTTCGGTTTTTTCCAGGCTCTTAATCCAATGCTTGGTTGGTGGGGTGCCGACCTTTGCCGTAATGTAATAGAGCACATAGACCACTGGATTGCTTTTGCCATACTCGCCTTCCTTGGTGTACGTATGATAATTGAATCGTTCAAAGAGGAGGATAAAAAACGTTTCAACCCACGTAGTTACAAAGTTATATTCACTTTGGCTATTGCCACAAGCATTGATGCATTGGCTGTAGGTATATCATTCTCATGCATGGGTTATCATACACTCTCATCTCTTTTTTACCCTCTTCTGATAATATTCCTTGTTTCGTTTGTACTATCCCTTGTAGGGCTGGGATTAGGATTAAAGTTCGGCAAAGGTCTTGCCCAAAAGATACATGCCGAGATGTGGGGAGGAATCATTCTGTTGCTGATTGGTGGAAGGGTATTGATTGAACACCTAACAGCCTGACAAATGCACAAAAGCACTCTAAAAGACATTGCCTTCGGGTGCATGATTCTGCTCATGCCTGTGCTTGTCATTGCCACTTTCATTGAGAGGATATACGGCAATCGGTTCGTTGTAGGCAACATATATCATTCACCTCTTTTCATTGCGCTTTGGGGAGTGCTTGCCATATCAGGCATGATATATATCCTACACACATCTAGACGCTACACGCTCATTTCCCTGCATGCTTCGTTGGTAATGGTATTGGCCGGGGCGGCTGTTTCGTTTTGCACCTCCAAACGCGGAGAAATGACATTGCTGAAAGATTCTGTTCCGGCTTCGATGTTTACCACGCCCGATGACCGTTTCGAGAAATTACCTTTCAGGTTGGAGCTGTCCCAAATAGACACATGCTACATCAACGGCACAGAAACCGCTTGTGACTATAAGGCGCATATAAGCATAAGCAACAGGAAGAATGAGAAAAAGAGATTCACCGCATCGCTCAACAAGCCGATAAGGGCCAACGGCTACTCTCTCTGCATAAAGAGTATTTCGGAGAACGGTTTATCGTTGTTTGTATCGTATGACCCTTGGGGAGTTCCCATAAGCTATGCCGGATACCTTATGACATTCCTATCATTCGTCATGCTCCTTTTCGACAAGAAGAGCGGTTTTAACAGCATGCTTGCAAACAGACGGTTACGTGTTACGTATAAAGGCATATTGATTTCGGCCTGCATAGCTATTCTTGTATTGTTCCGCATAACCACATTCACAAGCGACGACGCACAACCCATTCTGCGCACACCGTTGCTGTCGTTGCATATATCTACCATAATTGTCGCATACTCATTGCTTGGCTGCTGTGCCATAAATGCGATTGTGGCACTCTGCAACAGAAAAGAGGACACGCTTGCCCGACGTGCCGTTTTCGGGCGCATATTGCTCTACCCTGCCACCCTGTTGTTGATGACCGGGATATTTATAGGCGCAATATGGGCCAATGTTTCGTGGGGACGCTATTGGGGGTGGGACCCGAAAGAGGTCTGGGCCTTAATTACCCTGTTGGTCTGCTCAATAACATTCCACACACGTTCTTTGCCATTTATCTCCAAGGCACGCACATTCCATATATACTGCATTGCTTTATTCCTTGTAATGCTCTTCACATACTTTGGTGTAAACTATCTGTTGAGCGGTTTACACAGCTACGCATAGCAGTTTGTTCTTTTTCGGTTTGCATTTGTGTATTTTTTGACTACTTTTGTAACCAGATAATACAATTTCACTTACAAGACCGGTAAAATTATGAACAACATATATCTCAAGAAATTACCGCATTACGGTTTTGCGACCACACAATCATCATTGCAACAGTTTGTGCAACATGTATATCAGTTGCAACACACATCGATATTCTATTGCATAAGCGGCGAGGCGCTGTTCACCATTGACGGCAACAAGTACCGATTCACTACGGGACAGATAATAATATGCCCTATGGGTTCCAATATCCTGTTGCTCGACATTACAAGCGACTTTTCGGCACGTCTGCTCGGATTGTCAAAACATATATGGCTTGCCGCACGCAGTTCATTCTCTCCCGAGGTTATGCAGACATTGGAACGTGCCATACATCAAGGCAACAACAGCGCACTCGAAACAGAGTTCATAAGCAATCTTTTCCGTCAGATTGACATCATCGACGAAGAGGCGGCAAACAGCTACGAGAATGCCGAGTTTTGCCGAGAGAACATCATTCTTGCGGTAAACACACTATTGCTATACATTCAACGTATAAGCAAACATAGTTTGCAACCACAAAAGGACAATACGGAAAGCCAAGACAAGTTGTTCTACAACTTTCGCACATTATTGGGTAAGAAGTTCCGCGAGAACCGCTCGGTGCAATACTATGCCGACCAATTGAAGATTTCGACCAGACAGTTGAACTCGATATGCCAACGTGCCAGCGGACAGAACGCAAAAGAGATTATTGACCACTACACGATAATCGAGTTGCAGGTTGCACTGATGTATAGCCACAAGAGTTTCCAGGAGCTTGTAAACGAATTCAGTTTCCCCGACCAAAGCTACCTGAACCGCTACTTCAAGCGACACACAGGATATTCCTTGTCAGAGTTCAGGGCACACGGTGTCATGGTAGAATAAAAAAATAAGGTTGCAAAATTGATCTGACCCCAAAAAGTTGGACGGATTAATAAATAAATTTATTGGTAAAGAGTTCGGTATTGCACCGGACTCTTTCCTTTTAGTCTCAGTTTTATTCTATCATTATTGTAGTAATGGATATACTTCTTCAGTTCCTGC
>JAGCLA010000008.1 GCA_017647225.1 Bacteroidaceae bacterium
TCAAGCACCCGTGAGAAAGTGGGGTAATTACCAACCACTTGACGGATATGTTGACACACTAAAATATGGCGAAAGCGTAAATCAAAGATGGCGTTTGCAAGTCGCTCTCAAAGGTAACGAAAAAGAGTATGCCGTTGGCGACCTTATGTACCTTGATGGAGACAAACCCGATACTACTGTGAAAGGCTATGAATACGGAGACGGTGCTAATGCCCGTGTAACAGCCGTAAAATTAGGCTACAAGGCTATTCAAGTTGAACTTGAGCAAATTATCGAGAGGAACAACTAATGGCTTCTACGATAGATTTAAGCGGTCTTGAGCATTATATGAAAGTAGTTGAGAAGTACGGTCAAATGTTGAAAGATTTTCGTAAGGCTATGATTGAACTTTGCGAAGATGCTAAAACCTATGCGGAAAATCAATACTCTCAATATGGACACTCAAGTATAACAGTAGATTTTGAACCACACGGAACGAGGGCCACTATCTATGCCAAAGGTGATGCAGTTGCTTTCTTTGAGTTTGGTACGGGTGAAGTCGGTAGAGGTACATATCCAAGTGAGTCATATCTTCCATCTTCGGGAGTTCCTATAACAGGTAATTGGGAATACTACTACATAGACGAGGAAAATTCTCGCAAAGACACCGTCAACGGAGTTAAAGGTTGGTGGTGGGGTGCTAAATTCGTTAAAGGTAATAAAGCAGAAGCGGAAATGTGGCGAACTGCGGAATACATACGGAGAAAAGCTCACATAATAATAAGTAAACATTTTCAAAAAGAAAGCGGTGCAGTATGAAACAATTTTGGGATGATATAATTGCATATTTGACGGAAAATCTCAATAATGATAGCGATTATGAGAAAGAAGTCAAGGTCGATTATGCCAACAAACAAAGTGTTAAGATAACTCCACCGCACATTTTTGTTCAACCTATGCAAGATACGGATGCCGAGCAGTACGATAGTTTTTACGAAGGTGAAAATATAAGTTATTGCACCGTACAAATTTCCCCTTATTGTCAACAGTTGAGAATTAAAGGTGAAATGAAATCGGCACAAGAAACTTCTATGATTTTTGCTGATAAAATATCACGTTTGTTTGATAAGAGAACGGCATTATCGTGGAATAAAAACATTGTAAGACTCCGCAGAGTTGGAGAAAACTTTGGTATGCCCGTTGAAGAAGGTGCGACCACTTACACTTCCCCACTCCGCTATGAATTTTACATACAAAGAAATTATCAAAAAATAAATTAAGGAGATAACCTATGGCTAACGTACTTACAAGTTTGGGTGTTAAGTTTTACATTGGTGCAAAGGGTTCTGGAACTGCATCCGAGCCTTCGCAACTTATCCCCCAAGTTATAGAGGCAAGTGAGTTTGACCTTGATCCCGATACCATTGATACAACCTCGTTTGATAACCTTCGTTACAAGTCGAGCGTTGCAGGTCTTATTGACACAAGCGGTATTCAATCCCTTACTGTTAATGCTACCGAAGATGAGGCGGCAGAGGGAATTTGGGATGCGCTCGCAGGAGAAGAGGCTTGGTTGAAGGTCGAAATTCCTAACAAGGCCGATCACACCTATATTCCTATTATTCCTATCAAGACGGGTGCTTACAACCTTGCCGTAAACGATAGAATTACCATTCGTTTGAAGTACACCATTTCGGGTGATATGAAGTTTGGCGCAACTCTCGCTAACGCACAGTAATAAAAATTGAATAAGATAACCTTATAAAAGGAGAAACAATTATGGATTACAGAAAGACAATTAAACTGTATGAGGAAGATGGAACAACGGTAATGTGCGACTTTGACATTGTGCTTAATCGAAGCATGGCAGTAGGAGCTTTGAAAGGCTATACCAACCTTGTCGATGTACTTTTCAATGGCGTAGGATTTGATGTGGAGGACGGAGAGCCTTCGGCGGTAATTATGCAACTTATCGAGGAAGGTAAGGCAGATAGAATGTTTGCGCTTTCCGACGATATGCCCGATATGCTTAAAAATCTGTTTCCCAAGATGCTTGATGCAGGAGAAATCCGTGTGGGTGACAGAGAGTACATTCTTGAACTTTGCGAGGAGTGCCTTGAATACAACGAGGAGTTCCTCAAGGGTATGACAACTTTTTTTATGATGGCATTACGCCAAAACGAAAAGTCCGCACCCAAGCGCAAGGTAAAGTTCACGATGAACTAAAGCAAAACTCTAATATTCCTAAAAATCGGCAAAGAATAACACTTGATTATTTTTATGACGATTTGCTTGACTACGCACTTGTATTAGGCATGACCGTCGAACAGTATTGGTATGATAATCCAAGGCTCATTTTGAACTATGAAAAAAAGTATCAAATGGAGAGCGACAAAAAGCGACAAGAAGCGTGGCTAATCGGTGCGTATGTCAAGTCTGCTCTATCAAGCACAATTCTCGTTGCAGGGTTGGCTGATAAAGATACAGGCAAGAAAATGCCGAAATATGCCGATATGCCAATGCCAACTAATGACGAGGGCGAAGTTGAGATGTCGGAAACGGCAAAAGAATTAGAGAGGGAAAGACTTTATCGCTATTTACATAAACTTGCAAAGATAAATAACAAGAAAGGAGATTAAGAGAATGGGTGTTTCAAACGTCATTGATACTTTGGAACTTAACATCATAGTTAATAACAAAGGCACAACGGCAAGAATAAACAATACCACAAAGGCTCTTAAAAATCTTCATAAAGTTATTTCTGACATAAATGGCGTAGGCGGTGTTGATGGGGCAGTAAATGGCGGTGGCGTTAGTGGTTCATCGTCAAGAGGTGGTTCGTCAAGATCAAGAGGATCTAAATCGGCTTCAAGCCTTATAAAAAACCTTAACTTTGGCTCTTTGGTTGCTAAACTGTATTTTATAAGAAATATAACAAAACAGTTAGGTCAAAACCTGGCTAAAGTGGTTCAGTATGGTATCGACTACGAGGAAACCCTAAACTTGTGGCAAGTTGCTATGAAAGGAAACACCGCAGAAGCAAGAAAGTTCATAACCGAAATGAATAGAGCCTATGGTATTTCGGAAATTACATTGATGAATTACCAAGCAACATTCAAAAATATGCTTTCCTCTTTGGGCGGCATAAATCAAGAAGTGGCTTATGGACTTTCGGAAACCCTTTCGCAAATGGCTCTTGACTATGCTTCGTTGTATAACACAAGTATAGAAAGTGCTATGACAAAGTTCCAAGCGGTATTGGCAGGTCAAGTAAGACCTATCCGTTCCGAGAGTGGATATGATATTACCCAAGCAACCTTGTATGAGGTTTATAAGAGTATTGGCGGTACAAAGTCAGTAAGGCAACTTTCCGAAACTGAAAAGAGATTGCTTCGTATTCTCGCAGTATATCGGCAGATGAAAGATACCGCCGTTGGAGATTATGCAAAAACAATCACTTCAACCGCTAACCAAATAAGGTATATGTCTGAAACCATAAAGGACATAGCAACTTGGGTAGGAGTAGGCGCAAATCAATGGTTAAAGCAAAGCAATATCTTAATTAGGATAAATGCTTACCTTATAGCACTTAAAGAACTCGCTAAATCTTTCGCTATCAATATGGGATATGTGGAAGAAAGCGAAGAAAAAGCAAATGACCCTCTTGCTGACATAGAAGATGGCTGGGATGGCATAAACAAGCAAGTTGACGAGTATCAAGGAAAACTTCTTGGCTTTGATAAGTTCCAAGTTCTTTCTTCGGCTGATACAGGTGATGGTGCTGATATTTCCGCAGAATTGCTAAAAGCTATGCAAGAGTATCAGCAAATCCTTTCGCAATCTCAAAACATCGCATTGTTTGGTGATGCAGAAAAGAACATCAAGGGCGCATACGATATTCTCAAAGACTGGGGATATGAGTACGACGAGCAATCTGGACAATGGTTGAAGGATGGGAAAACGGTAAAGGATAATATCCTTGATATTGCAGAATCTCTATCTGGGATTTTGTTCGTTGCTGGTCTTTTGATAAGTCCTTGGCTTGCAATATTAGGAGCAATCGAATACTGTTATTGGACAAATGAGGACTTCAAAAAAAGTGTAAACGAAAGTTTTGGGAAAATTGCTAATAACTGGTTGCCTGTAATTGAAGATGTTGGTGTTTTGTTTTGGGATATAGCCGAACAAATTATGCCAATAATTGCCGATATACTTGAAAACTTTGCTGAAAGTAGCGACGAAATTGCGGTTATTTTCGGAGATATAGTGTTTTTGACAGGACAATTAACACCTTCTCTTATTCCAGCTTTAAAAATTATTGCAAGCATTGTTGAACTTCTTGAGCCTGCGTTGTTTTTATTGAGCCAGTTTGGCAGGTTGATTGCCTCTGGTTTGACTATCGCAACTAACGCAATAAACTTGACATTAACACCTCTTTTGGCTATTGTAGAGGTCATAACAAAAATGGTCAGAATAATTAAAGAACTTATTGGCGCGATTAGAAGTGGAAATATCTCTTCGTTCATTGACTTCTTGGATCAAGAACTCCGAAATTGGAATGTTGCCGATTACGTTAAGGGCAATATATCTTCCTCTGTTAACATTTTGGATAGAACCTATTCAGAATATTTTGGAGAGCCTTTGTTCACAGAAGAAAATGCAAAAAAACTGTTTTATAACGGAAAAGAAACAATCGGATTTTCCAATTACCCAAGTGGCAGAGGTTCAACCGTTATGAGTGCTGGGCAGATGGAAGATGCCGTTGCGAGAGGCTTTATCCGAGGATTGGCCGCTTCCGATAGTTCTGGAGCAAACAATGGTTCTGTCGAGATTTATGTTGACGGGCAAAAACTTTTCAACGTACTTCGCAACACGGCCAAAAGAAACGGATATGATTATGTCACGGTATAAGGAGCAAATATGCAATTTTATCCTCACAGAACTGTTGAAGAACAAGAGCAAAGGCTTCCCGAAGCATTTAGGGAGGCCTATGCGAACAGCCATAGTGACCGAATAACCCTTTTTGACGGAAAATCCGAGATTGAAGTTACTGGCTTTGCCGAGTATTCTTATCTTGAGGAGAAGAGTTATAAGACACAGCCAGTAAGAACCGAGGACGGATCTATTTCGGAAATTGAACAGTATGCGACATTTTTGACACCTCGTCTTGTCATAAGGTACAACATGATGGGCATTGATGACTATCGTGCTGTGATGAAGATGCTTAAAAACAGAAACGGATACATTGTGAAGTGCTACGACATTGTAGAAGACACGATTGTTCGAAAAGAAATGTACGTTGCCCCCCCAAGTATGCCAAAGATTTATAAGCAATATCTGTCCTTTATGGGCGTACAAGATTATACGATTGAATTTATTGGAACTGGTTGTCCCATCGGCGGTGAAAACGGAACGCAAAAAATAAAATTCTATATCGGTGCTTATTCCATAACTCAATATTCGGCAAATTTTGGAATGACATGGAGAGATTTTGCGAAATCTGGCAACAATGAATTTATTATGATGGACAATTCCGTTTATTTGGACGGCAAGGGTTACATTAAAAAAGACAACACTTTAGTTAATCCAGACGATTACATTTATATTGATGCTTATTATGTGTACTAAAGGAGTCGTTGCATGGCAAACAACAAAAGAATCGTTGCTGAAATAGCACAAGGTGATTCTGTTGTAATGACGATAGATCAAGACTTGATAAGTGTTGAGTTTGGTTCATTGGACAGGGGAAGCCTCACAAGTGTTGCGGAATGGGGAATATATGCCAACCGCGGGTCTATTACTTTTGTCGACAAAAAAGGCTTCTTTAACAACGAAACGATAAATAGCACAGGACTTCTTGGATATTATATAAAGTTTTATTTGGCTTATAAAGGCTCAACAAAACTTATTGCCACATTCAAGATAAAGTCTGCATCTATAAACGAGGACACAAGAGAAGTTTCCGTTGAGTTTTCCAGTAGGCTTGAAGAATTGCAAAAAGTAAATATGAGCCAAGGAATTTCGTCGTATGAGGAAATGAGTCCAATAGAACTAACACGTGCTATTTCAGACGAACTTGAACAGGACTGGGGAACTCGCATATCGATTGGAGAAGATCTAATTGGTTTGCAAAATGTTAGCATATATGCTCCGTATCTTCTAAAGGGCGAGTCTTATTGGAGACAAATAAACAAGATATGTCAAGCATCCATGAGTAGAGTGTTTGACGATAAATACGGAAATCCTTGCATTACAGGAGAGTATCCAGCTAGAGACCCAATAATAGTTAAGCCTCACAACATAATTGGAATACCCGCTTCGGGATTTGTTCGCACACCCAACATTTGCATATCTGTTTTCAACACAGAGAAAAGCTCTTGGCCTCACACAGTAGAAGATGCTCACATAGTGATTCCTGTTAATGGAGGTGTTGATGCGGACTCTGGTGCTTATGTTGATTCTATTTCAAATTGCAACTACGAAATCCTTTCCATTATGGGAAATTATTATGCCAACATATCAAAAGATATAGATTCCAAATACTTGATATTAGGAAATCAAGACATCGCGGTAAAAGGCATACGAAGTGTTGATGTTTTTGCAAAAGATTCTAACAACAAATGGGCAAAACTTTATGAGGAAAAATATAACGATAATGTAACTATTCGTTCCGAAGAACCTAAATACTCTATAAATTTTAGCAAATCTGTTGTTTTGACGGGACAAATTCCGTCTGCTGGAACAGAATCTTTTTTTGGTCTTTCTACAAGTTTTTCGTTCGATTTTGAGGCGCAACATTTTATTATTGACGGGTCTGTGGATGAAAAAGTTGCTACGAATGAAACGGATGATTTTTTCTATATTCCGTCCAATGAACTAATACAATCTCGGTCTTCTTTTGATCCTCCCACTACACTTGCTCAAGGAATACTAAACCGTGTTCACAGAAGGTACGGATATGGTATTGAGTGCTTTGAAATCGAATGTTTGTTTAACGATTACTACGATGGTCAAGGAAACAAAGTGATAGACGGAGAAGACCTGTCAAAACACTTTGAAAAATATGATGTAATAATTCCCTATGTAAAAAAGATGGGTGAAACAGTTCCGTTGAGAAAAAACGCCGACGGTACACCGAAGAAATTCCGCATTATTGGCATTTCTTATTCTTACGACGGTCTCTTGAGACAAAAACTGCAAGTGCAAGAGGACAAAGTATAACGATGACTAATCCCCTAAAGGGTTTAGAAAATACAGAAAGGAGTACGCACAAATGAATGAGAAGAAGAACCTTGCGAAGAGTGTTTTTGGTTTTCTGCTTGCGCTGATTGTGATTGCTGGTGCCATGTTTGGCCTGGACATTGATGTTCAAGTGGAAGAAGAAAGCACTACTGCAACCGCTTTGGAGGACACAACTGTTCCCGAAGAAACCGTTGAGGATTCTATGGTCGAGACTGACGAGGTGGCAGAAACTACTGTTACCGAGCCTGCTGACGAGACCGAGGAAACTGTTGACGAAACGGTTGCTGATGAGGTACAGGTTGAGACCACCGAGGAGGAGACTACCGAAAATGTAGTTGATACCGAGGCCGATGTTGTTGAGACCGAGGAAACTCCTGCCGACTCTACGCCGACAGAAGATACTGACGAGAGCGTAGATGAGTCCGTTGATGCGGTTGTTACAGAGCCTGCGGACGAAACCGATGAAGTTGTAACAGAATAAGGAGAAATATAACCATGCTTGAATACGCATATACTAATTTCGGCGGCTATTTTTGGATGGTTGGAATTGCATTTCTGACCTACGTCTTCATGGCCGTAATTCGCAAGACTTTTACTCCCCTCACAAAGAATATTACTTCCAATGACAAAGAGCGCAGATTTCTGAACCTTTTCATTGGCATTGTAATTTCTGCTTGTGTTGGTTATGGCATTGGCCAACTTGGTGAGTTCCTGTTTGCCGTTGACATCCACGCAATGTGGTTTATTGGTGGCGGTCTGCTTGCAAACTATGCTAACCTGGTCATTCGCAAGTACGAGGATGCACACTCTGCCGCATTTGCAAAGGCCTTTATTTCCGCTATGAATGAGAGTAACATGGATGTTACCGAGGCTGACCTGCCCACTCTGACCGAGCAGATTGGTGTTATCGTTAAGGCTTATGCTGACAACAATGCCAACAGCAGAAAGTCCAAGCTCCGTGGCGTTGCCTCTGGCATTACTGGCTCTGTTGAGATTACCGATGACGAGCAGAAGGAACTGGAGAAGCACATTAACGCCATTAAAAGCTCTGGAAAGTTTGACAAAACCGCAATCGACAACCTTACCGCGGCTTATGATAAGGCTAAAGCAGATGGTAAGATCACCGTTTCTGAAAAAGCAAATCTTGAAGCGGTTATTCGCGCTATCCATAACGCTACTAACATCTAATGTATGGCTTGGTAGGATTGCTGATATAGCTGATATAGTAGTTGATTTTTTCACGGATAGTGAATAAATAAAAAGGTAGGGAGTGGTGAAAATCATTCCCTACCGACAGAAAAGAGAGAGTATGGAAAAACTCGACAAAGAAAGATACTTAAAGCGAGTTATCGTGGTGTGTTGGATAGCACTTGGAATTTGCTTTGGTATCAAGTTGTTTGGCGGTAATCTGTTTGAGATTATGTGCAACAACGAAAATTTCATCAAAGTCTGCGAATATGCGGATAATAATTGGTGGGCAAACATTCTAATAAGTTTTATTGTGTGTTTGGCACATTTATACTTTTATGTACTTGCAATTTGTAGACAAGCGCGATTTGATAAAATTCAGTTGTATATCGTGGTTGCTACGGCTTTTATAGGTACATTTATTAAGGTATTAACCCCTCCAATATTCGGTATAATATTTGATATTTGGCAACTAATGTTAATGCCCTTCTTATTTCTTGAAAAGGGTTGGAAGTCTGTACTTCGTGTTTTAATAGCAAATGTATTGCTGTTCGGTTTTCAGTTAATATCTATGGTTACTAAAAACATAGGAGTATCGGTTTTAGGCGAAAGTGTATTAGAGGGTACTATATTTTCATTAGATGTAATACTTATGATAATATTATATTGGGGTTATTCAAATTTTAAAAGAAAGGAGAAGAACAATGGGTAGATTTTTTGGTTGGCTTCAATGCGACGATGTTGCAGAACTGAAGAAGATGAGAGAAAAGGCTGAAACCGAAGAGGAGAAGAAGGCTATTGATGAGAAGATTGCTGAACTTGAGCGCAAAAACTAAACTTAATATCAAGTTTTACACTCGCAAGGTGGGTGGCTATTTGGCTTTTTTACTTACAGTATTATGTTTTGGTTGGCTATTTGATAGACTACTTGAAACGGTATTTATGTTAGGAGGCTTTATGGCTACCCGCTTTTGTGTTCCAAAGATATATCACTTTAACACCACACAGAAGTGCATAAGTGTATCAACCATGACATTCTTATTTGGTCTTGCTATTCTATGTGTTCCCAACAATATTAGTTTCATGTGGAACATCGCCGTTGGAGTAGCAATACCGATAATAATGTATATTGAAAGCCTACTTTTTGAACCGCAGACGGAGAAAGACAAGTTAATCGAACTCTGCAAGAAGTATAACTACAACGAGTTAAAGACGCAGATTGCTATAAAGTTTTTCGTTGACAAAGAGAAACCAAAAGATGTGTGGGTATGGCTTTGTGATGAACAAAACTATGACATTGAATGGGATAGTGTTAAAACAATGAAATATCGAATGAAGAAGCAACTGTTTGGAGAAAAATGACTAAAAAATTGAATAAAAAAGAGTGAAGTACACGATTTGTCTATTGCATTTCGTGTACTTTTTGTTATTATAAGGGCAGAAAATCACTTAAAGGAGAATTGCTATGTATCAAAATCCACCTTATCAACCTTACACAAGTATGTATCAATCCCCTTACGGACAACAGAACCCTTACTTTAACAATCCCTATGTTAATGTGCCAAACAATCAGCAACCATATCAGCAACAACAACCGCAAATGCAAAATCCTCAACCGACAATGCAAATGCAATCTAATATCGAATATGTGAACGGAATAGAGGGAGCAAAAGCCTTTATCTTGCCCCCTAACACCCAAAAATTGCTTTTAGACAGCGATAATGCGTTCTTCTATATAAAGACTACCGACACACAAGGAAAACCCTCTGTGCGAAGATTTAGGTACATTGACATTGATGCAGAACAACAAGCGCAACCGCAAAAGCAAGAACAACCACAAGTCGATTATGTGACACTTCAACAGTTTACAGACCTTTTGCAAAACTTTGACGAACTAAAAAAAGAATTTGAAAAATTAAAGTCTGCTAAACCGCAAAAATCAGAAGAAAAAGAGGTAAAGAAATGATGAACCCTATGCAAATGTTTCAAATGCTCCGTGGCTCTCAAAACCCTCAACAAATGTTTCAAAATATGTTAATGCAAAACCCTCAAATGGGTTCGGCTTTATCGCAAATTCAAAATAGCACTCAAGGGGCAAATCCAAGAGATGTCGCTATGCAACTCGCAAGACAACGCGGTATGTCCGAGCAAGAAGTTATGAATATGTTTAACTCCCTTAACAGAAAGTAATATCAAATGGCATAAGTGCGCATAATGTCATTTTATATAATTTTATATTTTGAAAGGATTATTTTCCTATGAACGAACAATCTAATGATTTCGGAATTGGCTACGCAGTAGGTAGAGATACTAACTGTGGCTACGGCGGTGGTTATGGCAACGGTATGTTTGGCGGCGATTGGGCGTGGTGGATTATCATTCTCCTCATCTTCGGTTGGGGCGGTAATGGCTACGGCTTTGGTGGCGGTTTCGGCGGTTTCGGTGGCGGTCATTGTGCTTCTCCTTGTGCGACACAGGCAGATGTTAGAGCCGCAGTAGATCAGCAGACTCTCATTTCCAAACTCGACCAACAGACCTATGGACTTGCAGATAGCACATACGCACTCAACAACACTATTACCGCAGGTTTCCACGGTGTAGATAATGCTTTGTGTAGTCTCGGTTACAACACCCAAGCAGGTTTCAACGGTATTTCTCGCCAAATCGCAGAATGTTGCTGTGACACCCGTGCGGCAATCGCTGATGTGAAGTATGCAAACGAGAGAAACACTTGCGACATTATTCGCGCAGGTCAGGACAACACCCGTGCTATCCTTGACTTCTTGACACAGGATAAGATTTCTACCCTCACGGCAGAAAACCAAGCTCTCAAGTTCCAAGCATCGCAGACCGCACAGAACGCATTTATTACCGCAAACCAACAGGCACAGACCGCAGAGCTTATTCGCAGACTCGGTGCCGATTGCCCTCAACCTGCATACGTTGTTCAGCCTCCCCAGCCTGTAACTTTTGCTACAAACTGTTCGGGACAGGCAACTTTTGGCTTTAACAATGGTTGCGGTTGCGGTTGCAACTAATCTTAATTCCTACAAATAAGTAGTGAGAAACTAATAATTCGCAAGGGTAATGGGGTTTCTCGTTGCCCTTGCTTGATTTTAAGGAGAAAGTGAAAATGAGTAATTGTATTAACAACAAATGCCAACTGTGCAGAAATTTGGTAATCTCTACGGCCGTTACTGTGGTTACTGTTGACGGAACTGATACCCTTGTTATTGACATTCCTGCTGGCTTCTATCCCGATTGCCAAAAGGTATGCCTTGTTATCGCGCAAACTATACCCACAACGGCTACTATTGCTATGCCTGTTGCAATCTCCATTGGTGGTGATACTACAACAGTATATCCTATTGTGGCTTGTGATTGCGCTCAAATTACGGCTTGTGCTATACGAACTCGCAAAAAATATCCGTTGAGAATAAGCACTACACCTACCTCGGCTGTATTCAAGAGCCTTGGCGGTTTGTCTTGTTCTCCCAACAACAATCTTGCAGTTATCCCTGCTCCTACCGCTCCCGCTGATGGTGGCGGTGCTGGTGCATAATAAGGAGGAAGAACTATGAATAAGTTTGTAAAAG
The DNA here is from genome assembly GCA_017647225.1 of Bacteroidaceae bacterium. Lineage (GTDB taxonomy): Bacteria > Bacteroidota > Bacteroidia > Bacteroidales > Bacteroidaceae > HGM04593. Next base: position 12,006 of record JAGCLA010000008.1, read on the forward strand.
ATATGCTTATGTCTCAATCTCGCAGAAGCGGTGATGGCAGAAATCCTTATGGATCGCGTGGCGGTTATGTAACAAGTCGCAGACCCCGCGGCAGAGATAGAGATATGGACGATTATGGTATGCCTAAAGGCGATTATCGCAGAGGTGGTATGCCCACTATGAGAGATTACGGCGACTACGATATGCGTGGTGATATGAGAGGCAGAGACTACGGCGATTACAACCGTGATTACAACCGTGATTATGCTGACTACGAAATGCAAGACATGAGAGGTCGTGATTACGGCGACTATGGTATGGACTATGGTATGCGTGATTATGGCGAAATGGAATACGGCAAAATGTCGCACAAGGACATCGAGAATTGGAAAAGACATATGAAGAACCAAGACGGAACTATGGGTGAACACTTCAAGAAAGAGCAAGTTCATCAAGCGGCTCGTCAAATCGGTGTAAATCCCGAAGAATACGGCAACGAACATATTTTCGGTCTTGTAATGAATATGATGTATTCTGATTATTGTGCCGTAGCAAAGAAGTTTGGACTTGACCGCCCCGACTTTTATGCAGAACTTGCAAAGGCGTTTCTTAATGACAAGGACTTTGAGGGCGAACCCGAAGAAAAAGTTTGGCTCTATTACAAGTGCATCAGCGAGAAATCGGAGTAATTATATGAGTGGTGATTTCGCATATTATAACGCAAATGTAGAAAAGGTTGAGGAGTCTGATTGTGTATGTCGAGCAATATCGCTTGGCTTATCACTTCCCTATCGCTCCGTTGAAAAAATGCTTGATATTGTGTCCTTTTATTACGGTTGCGACCCTTTACAGTTGTGTTGCTATCATCACATAATGGAAGATATTTTCGGGTTTCCCGTGAGATATTGTTATGACGGAGAAACAGTTGGAGAAGTCGCAGAACTATACCCCAACAACAAGGTTATTATTCGCATTGACGGTCACTTGACTTGTTCTGTTCACGGCGTTGTTTATGACATTTGGCGGTGCAACGAAAAAGAAGTTGATTGTTATTGGATAATATAAACGGTGCAAGTTGAGTCACCGCAACCCTGCCTATTGGGAATAAAATAAATGGGTACAGAGCCGATGAAAATTGGCTCTGTTTTTTTGCTCAAAATTATTCAAAAAATGTGAAAAAATTATTCAAAATGGTATTGACAAGCGAAAAATTGTGTGATATAATGGTCTTACAAAAGAAAAGGAGGGTGAAAAATGAGGTACATAAGTTCAAGTTCTCCCGAAGAATACTTGGAGTTTGTTCTCAAAAATTGGAAAAGTTTTAAGGAACACAACGGAGGAATTTGCAAAGCGATTAGAGAATTGCTTGACAAAGTTAATCGGTTGGAAGGAAAGGAGAAAAAATGACAGTAAAACAACTTGCAGAAGAATCAAAAGTTACCGAGCGTCGTGTCTATCAAATCGCAAAGCAGTTGGGAAGATTACCTACTGTTGACGAGATCGAGGCGCGAAAAGGAAAACGAGGCAGACCTAAAAAATATGAATCGGAGGAAGAATAATGCTTATATGCACCAGTTGCGGTAAGATTTTTGAACAATACTCAACGAAAACATGGGAAGAAGATAGAGGGGAGTTTTGGGGAGAGCCTTGCTACGAACAAATGTCTGTCTGTCCTTTTTGCGGTGATAACTACACAAACGCGAAACAATGTGTCATTTGTGGTAGTTGGATAAAGGAGGAAGATTGGAACATATGCGAGGATTGCTTGAACGAAGAATTTACGATAGATAACTGTTTGGAGATTGGAGAAGAAAATCCAGCAGAGATCGAGATTAACGGTTTTCTTGCTTCTTGTTTTACGGCGGAAGAAATTGACAAAATCTTGCTTGAGGCATTGATGAATGATCCCGACAGAGTGAAAGATGCGATTGAGAAATATGCTGCGGATGATATGTTGTATTTCGCGGAATGGGTTGGTGAAAAATGGAAAAAACAAAGATAGTTTATTTGAGCGGCGCAATTACAGGATGCCCCAACTACAAAGAGGTTTTTGAGAGAGCGGAAATGTTTGTGTCCGCGAACATGGGTCATATTGTGATAAACCCCGCAAGACTTGACGAGATTTCAAACGAGAACTTGAGTTACGATCAATATATGGCAATCTGTTACCGACTCATTGATATTGCCGATGCAATCTTTATGGTTAGCGGATGGAGAAACTCAAGGGGTGCTAACGCAGAACTGACATATGCAAAGTCTCTTGGTAAAGAAGTCATTTATCAAGATTACTTTTACCAGTTTAGAAAGGCGCATAAAGATGTTGAAAGCTGAAAAAAGAATTGTAGACCTCCTGTTGCACCACAAGCGAGAATATCTGTCCGCTGATTGGGAAGAAAAGAAGGAAATCAACAAAATTACGTCGGGAATTGAAAAGGTGCTTGAGCATCAGACAGGAATTGATTGGATTTCGTGGAGTGATTTGCTGTGGTGTGTCTTGGGTGTCGATGGTTTTATGCCAAATGCAACAAACGAGGACTTTTATCGGGTTTTGAACTCGCTTAATGTGGAGGTAGTGGATGAAATCGGGAATAGTGATTGAAACAAATGCCGAATATCACGGCTACAAAGAGGCAATCTCAAAATCTCGGTTGGCAAATATGTCCGTATGCCCTGCTTACTTTAAGTGGTGCGAAGATAACCCGACAGAGCCGAGTGAAGATATGGTGCTTGGTAGTGCGTTCCATAAGATAGTGCTTGAACCCGAAACGTTCTATGATGAATTTGCGGTAATGCCGAACGTGGATAGACGAACAACACAAGGCAAAATGAAATATGCGGAGTTTATCATCGAAGCGGACGGAAAGACAGTTATCACACAAGAACAGTATGACACGATCTGCGGTATGAGATATAGCATTATGTCTAACCCTTATGCGAGAAAGCTGATAAATGGCAATATCGAGCAATCAATGTATTTCACCGATGACCTCACGAAAGTAGAGTGCAAATGCAGACCCGATGTGTGGCGAAAAGTCGCAGATAGAGTGGTAATCACCGACCTTAAATCCGCAAAATCCGTTATGCCCAATGACTTTATGCGAGATTGTGTCAAATATCACTATGACTTGCAAACGGCTATGTATCGTGATGGGGCAAGCAAGGTTCTCGGTGTTCCAAAAGATAACATTGATTTCGTCTTTATCGCAGTTGAGAAAAAACCACCTTATCTCTTGAACATTATGCAAGCCGACACTTATGTTATCCAAAAAGGCGAAGCGGATTTTAGAGAGTTTATTGGCACTTATGCGGAGTGCAAAGCCGATGGAGTATTTTACGGACTTAACGGGAAAAATGGCATTATAAACACTTTGAGTTTGCCCGAATATTTGATTAAAAAAGATTGAGGAGGCAGTTATGAATAACGGAATGAAAGAAATGATTTATCAAAGCAATTCAACCCAAGAGGTATTGTATAGCGGAAGTTACAAAGACCACAAGTTTGCAATAGTATCTCAAGGAACACACCCTTGTGCATACATAGAGTGCAAGTTGAAAAGAACATTTGACTATGAAGATAGTTGTTTTTATAGTATTGATGTTCACGGTGGTTTGACTTTTTGCGATGGTGCTTATTGGGATAAAGAAGATAAGTCTATATATATCGGTTGGGATTATGCTCACTACAATGATTTTCACGGTTCTGCAATGTTCTATGATAATTCGTTGAGAAAAGATGGAAGAATGTGGACTACAGCAGAAATTTATAAGAATGTTTGTAGTGCCATTGATGAACTCTTAAAGGTTGAAGAAAACGATTGGAAAATGCAGACAAAGAACTTTCAGCAAGTCAAGGACAAAATGTGGGATATTATAAAGTCCGAGAATTTGATAGTAAACAACCAAAACATAGATTATCTTATTCAAAAAGTTTTTAAGGAGAATTGAAATGAACGAAGAAAAGATTGAAAATGTGCAGAACGAGGAAAGCACAGAACTGACAGTAGTAGAGCCAAAGGTTGTACCGCAGGTTGCGAGTATGTGGAACAACACGAAGATGTTTAATATGTCCTATAAGATGGCTGGATTCCTTGCACAGAGTGACCTTATCCCTCAAGCATACAAGGGAAACATTGGCAACTGTTTGATCGCCATTGACATTAGTAACCGCATGGGATTGTCCCCTATGGTTGTCATGCAGAATAGTCAAGTTGTTCGCGGAAAGTTCTCTTGGACAGGTAGTGCTTGCAAGGCTATGATTGACGGTTGCGGAAGATTTAGAAAGCCGACAGTTTATCGTGAGGTTGGCGAGAGAGGAACAGATAGTTGGGGATTTTACCTTGAGGGAGAGGACAGATATGGAAACGTAGTCAAGGGAGTTACTGTAAATGTCGCCATGAGCAAGGCAGAAGGTTGGTACAATCAAAATCCCAAGTGGAAGAGCATGACAGAACTTATGCTGAAATACCGCGCATCCGCTTTCTTTATGAGAACAGAGTGCGCCGCGCTTGCCATGGGATTCTTGACGAGCGAGGAAAACGAGGATATTGCCTACGCGGATAAGACGAGTGGTGCGACTTTAAGTGAAATGTTGGATAAGGAAGGTGCAAACTGATGGGGTTCAGCGTTGGAAATTACTGTAAAATCAAAGAAGTAGTGGAAAAGCAACCTAATTACACGGTATGCAAAGTAACGATTACGAAGAAGAACAAGTTGACGAATGAATATGAGTTGCAGTTTTCGGCACATTGTCGGTTTGTAGGAAATGCACATAAGTCCGTACCGCTGAAAGACCAACGAATTAAAATCACCTCGTGCGATGTCACCAACTGTTACAAGGATAAAGACGGAAATTTGCAGTTCACTAAAAATCCGCAGTATGTTGTGTTCGGTTATGAGTTGCAAGGAAGTCAAGGTGCTTCTGCTCCACAGTTCCACAACCCTTATGACAATGGCGTGAATTTTGAGGATTTGTCTAACTCGGAGGACTCGTTGCCTTTCTAAAAATTTAACAAAAACTTTCAAGAAATCCTTGACAATCTCGAATAACTATGGTATAATAAATAAAAATAAACAAAAAGGAGATTATGCTATGGATTATTCGGGATTTGTCTTTGGAGATATTAAGGTTCTCAAAAGAGCAGACGGAGATTTGGAAAAGTGCAGAAAATCAAGGTTGGAAAAAGGACGAACAACTAACCCAATTTACACTTGCGAATGTTTGCTTTGCGGAACTATATTTGATCGTGATATTTATGCGGTTAAGAAGAACAAATTTCAAAACTGCGGTTGTCAGACCTTGCAATACGATTTGAAAGGAAAGAAGTTCGGAAAACTAACTGCTATCGAACCTCTTGGTCTTAACAAACACAAGGAAATGACTTGGAGATGTGTATGTGATTGTGGTAATGAGCACATTACAACAAGTTATAATTTAAGAAAAGAAATATCTACACAATGTTTGGAATGCTCTTTCAAGCAATGTGCAGAAAAAAACAGGAAATATTATTTAACTCACGAAAGACCCGAACCATCAAATAAAGTTATAAATAGCACAAAATATCCTCTTATTACAAAAAGATTAAGAGAAACACATATAAATATGAAAACAAGGTGCTATAATCCAAACTCATTGTCTTATTATAGATATGGTGGCAGAGGTATAAAAATTTGCGATGAGTGGAAGGATAACTTTCTTGCTTTTGCTCTTTGGGCATTAGATAACGGTTATAGAGACGATTTAACCATTGATAGAATTGATAATGATGGTGATTATGAACCAAGCAACTGTCATTTTGTAACCTATACCGAACAAGCAAACAACAGAATAACAAGCACTCGTTTGGAGTACAACGGAGAGGTTGATACAATGGCAAATTGGTCGAGAAGATTAAATATTCCTTATCACTTTATTCAGTACAGAAAAGACAAAGGGATATGTATGGAGGATATAGTCAATGAGTTTAATAATGGTGCAAGATGCGAGAGAAAAAAAATCGAAACACAATAACATCGAGGACTATTGCCGAGAACACAACATACCCATTGTGAGAAAAATGCTTGAGGTTGGAGATTACAGACTTGCTACCATAAACAACAAGGGGCAGATAGAGTACATAAACAACAGAGCACTTGACACCAAGGCTCTCGGCGTTCTTGAGCTTGCAAAGGACTTGTACCAAGACAAGAAATCGTTCAACAAGAAGTACCGCAAATGCTACCAGCAAGGCATAGAACTTTATGTGTTAGTGGAGCAAGAGATAAAGTCGCTAACTGACATATTATCGTGGAGTTCACCGCATAGCAAGATAAGTGGCAAGATGTTGTATGATATGATTGACCGAGTGCGAAAGAGTTACGGAGTGAAATTCGTGTTCTGTCGCAAAGAAAACGTGGCACAGACGATTATCAATATTTTATGTGAAAGTGAGAAAGTGAGATGACATACGAAGAAGCATTAGATTGGTGCGAACAGTTTATAGACAACCTTGTTTCAGCAAATGTTGACACTAAAAGGAGAACACTTGGACTTCAAGCAATGAAAAAATGCAAACAAGCCATTGAAAAGCAAATGCGCCGAAAGCCGATATATTGGAATAACAAAATGTATATATGTCCTAATTGCCACCGAGCAGAGTACATAAAGCAGAGAGATGGTCTTGATGTTTACTGTGGCGGTTGCGGTCAGTTGATAGATTGGAGCGAATAACACTCTCTCGCCTTCAACAACCCCCTTAAAATCGCATTAGAGGGTATAGGCGGTGTAGTTGTAGGGTAGGAAACAAATCGCCTTAAAACGAGTTTTTGGGGCATTTCCAAGCGCGTCTGATTTTTTCAAATATTTTCAACTTTTTTACTAAAACCTATTGACTTTATCCAAAAGGTGTGGTAGAATAGGTATGGTCGATATAGTATGACGGTGCTATCTCGGCATTAACTGAATATTATATTGACCAAGGGCGTATTGTATGCGAGTGCCGTCACACTCCGTACAGTACGCTTTTCAATTTCAAAGAACAGAAAATGAAAAATAAGAAGAAAAACAAATTTAGGTTTTATGAAAAGGAGTTTCACTAATGGCAGATAGAAGAATGTTTACTAAAAAGGTTTCCGATAGTGATGCCTTCATTGAAATGTCCTCGGCGGCACAAGCGTTATATTTTCACTTAAACCAAGGTGCAGACGATGACGGGTTTAATAACCAAATACAGATCGCTATGTTAAAAGCTCACGCAAGTCTTGACGATTTGAAAGTGCTTATGATGAAGAACTTTATTATTCGTTTTGACAGTGGAGTTATAGTTATTAAACATTGGAGAATGCACAACACATTGAGAAAAGACCGATATACACCGACAAATTTCCAAGAAGAATTAAGCCTTTTGGGTATCAAGGAAAATGGTTCATATACGCTTGGTTGCCAAATGGTTGCCAATCGGTTGCCACAGGATAGTATAGGTAAGGATAGTATAGTAAAGGATAATAAAGAAAAAGAAAATAAAAAAGAAAAAACGCCGAGAGCAAAAAAAGAATTTGTACCGCCTACCTACGAAGAAGTGCTTGTATATGCGAAAAGCAGAGGTCGAGAGGATTTGGCACGAAAGTTTTTTGATTACTTTGATACAGGAGAATGGATAGACTCAAAGGGCAACAATGTGCGAAATTGGAAACAGAAGTTTATCACTTGGGAAAGCAACAATGAGAAAGGAGCAAACAATGGAGAAGTTAATGGCACTAATCAAACAGACAAAACCGAACTTATTGGAGAATATTGGTGAGTATAACCACGAAAAGTTCTTGCAAGACCAAGCAGACCGAGAAAATGCGGAAGAAGGAAACCTCAAGGGGATAGATTGTCCGAAGTGCAAAAATAGGGGTCATATATCCATTGTTAAAGACGGAGAGTTAATGTGGAAAATGTGCGAATGTATGGGCGCGAGAAAATCACTTGAGCAGATCGAAAAGAGTGGACTTAAATCCTTGCTTGATGAATGTACCTTTGAGAATTACGAAGCAACGGAACAATGGCAGAAACACGCATTATCGTTGGCACAAAACTATCTTGAATATGGCGAGAATATGTGGCTTTTTTTCGGAGGACAAAGCGGAGCAGGCAAGACTTTTCTATGTACCGCAGTTGCAGGTGAATTGCTAAAGCGAAATAATGCCGTTAAGTATATGATGTGGGATAGCGAAAGTAAGGCACTAAAGTCACTTGTCAACGATGCTTACGAATATCAACGCAGAATGGACGAATTAAAGTCAGTTAAAGTCCTTTACATTGACGATTTCCTCAAGGTGCAACGAGGTCAGCAACCGACACCTGCCGACATTAACTTGGCTTTTGAGATTATCAACCATCGTGATGTCAAAAACTTACGCACTATCATTTCAACAGAACGAAGCATTGATGATATTATTTCGCTTGACGAAGCTCTTGGCGGTAGAATTAACAGAAGGTCGAGAGGGTATCAAATGAATATCGCTTATGACAAAAACAAGAATTTTAGATTGAGAAAGTAGGAGAGATATGGAGCAGATAGATATATTGGATGAAACTATATGGAAACCTATTGTTGACTATGAGGGGTTATATGTAGTCAACAGATGCGGAGATGTTTATTCTATACCGAGAAAAATATGGAACGGAAAGTCATTTTTTAATTACAAAGGCAAGAAAATTCATTGTGTCCTAAACCACAAAGGTTATCCTTGCGTTTACTTATATAAAAACGGAAAAGACCACTATTGTTCAGTACACAGATTGGTTGCTATGGCTTTTATTCCAAACCCAAACAATTATCTTCAAGTTAATCACATAAACGGCATAAAGACAGACAACAGAGTTGAAAACTTGGAGTGGTGTACCAACCAACAAAACCAAATACACGCTTGGAAAATGGGGTTGCAAAAAGTGAGTGGCAAAGCGGGCAGACCTAAAAGGGCGGTATTGCAAATAGAACCAAAAACAAAAAATATTATAGCAGAATACCCTTCAATAAGTCTTGCTGCACAAAATGTTGGGTGCAAATCTCCAAGTCTTATAAGTGAATGTTGTAAAAAAAAATACGGAAGAAAAACAATAAAAGGTTATGAATGGAAATATAAGGAGGTGATAGCAAATGAATAGTCAGATCAGTATTTTTGACGGCTCAATGAAGTATGTAAATGACAAGCCTTTAAGATTGATTGAGCTATTCGGTTAGGGCGGCTATGGTTCACAAGCTCTTGCCCTAAAGTATATGGGTTATCCATTTGAGCATTGGAAATTAGCAGAATGGGCGGTCAAGAGCATACAAGCCTACAAGGATATGCACTTTCCCAATGATAACACAGATTACAGTTATGGAATGTCATTTGATAATGTGATTGACTACCTATTTGAACGTGGAATTTCGGCAGACTACAACAAACCTATGACGAGAGAACAGATAAAGAGAATGGGTGAGATCAAGTGCCGTACAGTTTACAACAACATCAAAGCGACACACAACCTTGTTTCAGTTTGTAATGTCAAAGCAAAGGACTTGCATATAACCCATACTGACCGATTTACTTACTTGCTTACTTACTCGTTCCCTTGTCAAGACCTTTCAAGTGCGGGATTGTCAAAGGGTATGGCTAAAGGCAGCGGAACACGAAGCGGTTTGTTGTGGGAGATAGAAAGAATACTTAAAGAGTGTGATGAACTTCCGCAAGTGCTTTTAATGGAGAATGTTCCCGAAGTCATAGGGCAAAAAAATAAAGACTCATTTGGGGATTGGATTGCTTTTCTTGATAGTATGGGTTACAAGTCAAAGTGGGAGATATTGAACGGAACAGACTTTGAGATACCGCAGAACCGAAAGAGATGTTTTATGGTTAGTGTTCTTGGAGATTACTATTATGATTTTCCGCAGAAACTTGGCTGCACATTAAGACTTAAAGATTTGCTTGAAAAGAATGTATCTGAAGAATACTATTTGAGCGATAATATCTTAAATTACTTTATTAAGCACACAAAAGAGAGCGAAGAAAAAGGCAACGGATTTAGATTTGAACCGACAAACTGGGATTGCATCGCAAAGTGTGTTACAACAAGAGCAGGCGGTAGAATGGACGATAACTTTATTGATGATAAGGTACATTCAGTTGTGAAACTGCCGCACGGATATTTCCCTGGCAGTATAGAAAGAAACGCTGAAGCATCTCCCACAATAGACACGGGAGTTGGAAATTGGCACACTCTTATTGGGGAAGAAACAATATCACATTGTGAACAGTTAGGCTACATAGAAAAAGACGGATTTAACGAAATGACCGGAAGAGTCTATGGCACTAACGGAGCAAGTCCCACGGTGCGAACATTCTGCGGTGGCGGTCAAGAAGATAACTCTATAAAAATGTTTCAATATCCAAGAGGGGCAAACAAGGGTGGAATCCGTGATGTAGAGGCTTGTCCAACGATAACAACTTGCTCTTGGGAAAATAACTGTATGTTGGTAGAACCCCTTGCACTTAACGATACAGACCATCTGCGAGTATTTGATGCTTACCATGGAAGAGAAATAGACAATTCAAAATGTGGAACTATATGCACAAATTCTGGGTATAGACAAGCTGGGGTTTTTTGGGTTCAAAATAGTGATATGAGAGTTCGCAAACTTACCCCAAGAGAATGTTTTAGACTTATGGGAGTCAAAGACGAGGACTACGAAAGAGTTGCACATAATCAATCAAAGTCAAGCCTCTATCATTGTGCGGGCGATAGTATCGTGGTTAATGTGCTAATGGCGATATTCAAAGAATTATTTATGTAAAGGAGAAATAAAATGCAAACCGAAAAGCAGAGGGAAAGATTGGTGGGGTTGTTGAAAGAAACTTTTGAATACACAAGGGGAACTTGCATAGACTTTGACGAAGCCGCAGAGATAAATGCCGACTACCTAATGTCAAACAATGTCGTGGTGTTGCCGTGTAAGGTGGGTCATACAGTATATTCATTTAGTACGGATTTTGGAGTAGTTTTGCCCTATCTTGTAGGAACTCTTAATATTGGCTATATGGGTAAAAGCGGAGTGTATTACAGTTACGAAGCGAATTGTAGCGATCCCGAAACAGATGAACTTTTGGACGAGATTGACTTTGAAAGTGAGGATATTGGCAAAACCGTGTTCCTGTCGAGAGAAGAAGCCGAGAATGCGCTAAAGGAGAGAAAGTAAAAATGAGTTATATTATTGCACAAAAAGAAGTAGTAACGAGAAAAGAACAAAAGTGTTTTGGGTGTGCGAGAACTTTTCCAAGAAATACGAAAATGCTCCGTGAAGCCGTAAAAGACGATATTATATTTACTGCTTATATTTGCAAGACTTGTCAAGAAGTTATGAATGAAAGAAGCGGTGATGAGTTCTGTGAGGGCGATTTGTACGAATTAGCCGTTGAATATGAAAACGATTTAATGGAGAAAGCAAATGGAACTTAAAGTGATAACCTACGAAGAAAGCCGTTTGAGGTATTTTAAGTCGCAAAGAGACAGACAAGTGTCACGATATGAGCGCATCAAAAATTCAAGGGCGTTTAAGGAGTTGCCACCTTTTGAACAGAACTTGATGTTGAGCGAGATCGGTGAAAGAATTAGTTTTTGTAATGATGTTGTTGAAATGTTGGAGGATAAAGCGAAATGAAATGTGTAATGCTATCAATAAGACCTAAATACTGTGAACTCATAGCGAATGGAAAAAAGACCGTAGAAGTCCGCAAAACAAAGCCAAAGATTGATGTGCCGTTTAAGTGCTATATTTACTGCACTACGGATAAAAGGCTTTTGAGAAAGTTTGACAAAGGGGAACGGATAGACGATGAACACTTTTTTGATGAACACGTTTTTGTGCGGCAAAACACTTGGATAAGAGGGCATTTTAATCCCAATAAAAAAGTCATAGGCGAGTTTGTGTGCGATGCTATCTTCCCAATGTCAGTATGGTATTCAAATCCGAATGACAGATTGAGCCATAGAGAATATCCGTTTACTTGTTTGACAGATAAAGAGATTATGGATTATCTCGGCAACGGTGTAGAGGGTTACGGCTGGCACATCTCCGAACTTAAAATCTACGACAATCCGAAGAAGTTGAGCGAGTTTTTCTCGGTAAAAGAAGCAGGTGGATATGAGGAGTTCAAAGTAATAAATAGACCTCCACAATCGTGGTTATACTGTGAAAAGATAGATGCAAAGCCTTTGGTAGAGGGCAAGACAATAACAATTCCAAAGTGGGAGTACAAAGAATGAGATACAATATGCCATTTGACTTATACGAAGATTGGAAACAGTTGTATTTTGAAAAAGAGTTGCTTGAAAACATAGTAAAGGAATTAAAGGAAAAACCGAATGAAAATCACACAGTGCGAAATGATTGAGGACTACATTAACGAATATGGTTCAATAAGTGCGCTTGAGGCATTAAGGGATTTGGGCGTGTACCGCTTGGCGAACCGAATTTGTCAGTTAAAGAAGCAAGGCTACAAAATCAAAAGCGAAATGGTATCGGTTGCAACTCGGAATGGTGGCAGAACACATATTGCGAGGTATAGTTGGGCAGACGATAATGTGAAATTTGACAGAAAGGAATGTGAGGGAGTATGTCTTGCGAACACATAATAGGTTTGATATACAAGACGGATTGTACTGAATTTGTTACCCTCGATGGACTTAAAAAGCATATTGCTGAACAAAAGGAACTCAAAGAGGAATTTGCAAAAGACGAGGTATATAGCCAATTTAACTTTAGGATTTCGGTATGGGAACTTTCGGAGTATGGAGATAGAAGAAAAACAACAGACTTACACCGCTTCAACCATTGTTGCGATTGTGGTGCAAGGATAGATTGGAAAGGGATAAAGGATGGAAAATATTGAAACATTAGTATTTGCCGAGAACGGATTTCCTCTTGAGGATAGGCTTGGCAAGGTTATGGAAACTCTTGGCGCGAAATTTTACGAACTGAACGATAGATACTTGGCAGAATACAACACGATGATTGAAAAAGGCGCAAAGAAACCAGTTCTCAAGACGATTCAGCCATATACAATCAAATGCGAACTCTACAAGGCATTGTCACGGTTTAAGTCGATTGACAACTCGGTAGCAAACAACTTGACAGAAGAACAGATCATGGCGATTTTTTCTGACTTCCTTGAACTTGTATCGTGGCTAAATGAATATGGCACGTTTATTCCCTCAAAGCAGATTTTTTCCGCATTTTCGGGAATCACGCCCACCGCCTACACATATCTTATGACAGACGGTGATAGTGAGCAGAAAGAGGCAATTTTAGCCGTTGAGAACTTCCTTGTCGATATGAATATGGAAGCCGCATCACAAGGTATGGCAAAAGAGCGCACAACAGAATTTCGTATGAAAGCAAGAGGTAGCGCAGGTCACGGCATTAGAACCGCCACAATAGTTGATGATGTTGTCGATAGCGCAAAAGATGTTATGTCGCAAGCCGATTACAACAGAATGTTAGTTGGCATTGTTGAAAAAGATTTGATCGAAGCAAGTAAGGGGAATTGATATATGACAATAAACACACATAACTACGATAAGTTAAAAAGAGATACGCTTGATAGAGTTGAAGAAATTTTGGAACTTGGAAGAATGTCAAAAGGAGTAGATATTGAAATTCACTTGGCGTTAGAAGAAGTACCCTATGTATCATACACAATAACCGAAGCAACGATATTTGAAAAAGAGGAGAAGAAAGGATAAGTGAGATTATGGCAGAATATAACAGGATTGAGGATATTGTCAAAAAACAAGCAAACGATTACATTCAAAGAATACTTATTGAGATCAACCGATTTCAAGTTCACGGAGAAACCAAAACCCCCAATATTGTTATGTCAAAAGACGTGTTCAATGTTCTACAAGCAGGTTTGGAAGGGGCATTGTATGTAAACTACGAATATCGAACAGTTTGTGGTTGCGAGGTTGACATCATTTCGGGAAATAAAAAACTTTATGTTGGATTTAATTTGTTGGAAGGAGAAACAGAATGAGCAAAGCCGCGCAGGAACGATACGATAGGGAGAATACGGTATTCGTAGGACTTAAACTCAACAGAAAGACAGATGCCGACATTATCGCACTTTTGCAGAAATCCGATAACAAGCAAGGTACGATAAAAAATATTTTGAGAAACTTTTTGAAAAACACTTGACAATATGTTAAACCTATGATATAATGAGTACAACAAAGGTGCTACGAAGTCGAGGCTATGAGGCAAGGACTATCAAGAATGGTTGATTAAGTAATAGCTTTTGAAAAATTGCGAGGCAGTAGTTAAATGGAGTTTGAAGAACAGCCTTAAATCATTATGTTTTAGGAGGCAGATGATGTATATACTTTATTACAAGCAGTTGCATATAGTTAAAGAGCCTATGCGACAGAATTGCACTTGTCAATCTTATCGAAATAAACAAATCGCTATGTGCGAGGAAGAAAAACCTTTGCAAGATTATATTGATAAGCAAAAAGATAAGAGCCGTTGGTTCATTGAAAAACAACCGAGCAAGGAGGCATAATATGTATTACATCTATCAACGAGTATCTTGCGACAAGCAAAGTCTAATTCGTCAAGAGGGTGCTATTGGAGATTACTGCAAAGCAAACAACATTGAAGTTCCCGAAGAAAACATTTTTAGTGATGTGATTACGGGTAAGACTATCAAGCGAGAGAACTATCAGCAGATGAAAGCAAAGTTGCAAAAAGAAGATGTCCTCATTATGCTTGACCTTGACAGACTTGGAAGAAATTGGGATTTAATTAAGAAAGAGTGGAAAGAACTCACAGACAAAGGTGTTTACATAATCATCGTAAATTGCCCTTTGATAAATGTTATGCCCGACAGTAATGGCACAGTATCTATTGACAAGCGACTTATTCAAGAAATGATGTTTACTCTGCTCTGCTATGTATCGCAACGAGAGGTGGAGAAAATAAGCACGAGAACAAAGGAAAGTTTGAAAGCAAAGCGTGAACAAGGTATTCGTCTTGGAAAGCCACCAAAGCTCTCCCCCGAACAAAGAGCCGAGATAAAGTCCTTAAAAGGCATCAAGAGTTGCAAGGAATTGGGCGAGATGTACGGAGTCAATGCGAGTACGATTTCAAGGATAAAGTGAGAAAGTGAGGTTGTGATATGCAAAAATGTGTGAACGATGAGTGCGAATATTTTAAGCAATACGGAGAATGTTCATCTGTTTGTGTGAAAAATGGATTTAACAAGATTATCACCAACTTTGACCGAATAAAGAATATGACTATCGAGGAAATGGCAGAAAAAGCCGTGTATGAACTTCGCATTTTTATAATGGCAGAACCGTCTTATATGAGTTTGATTGATGGAACTTGCTATTCAACCAAAGAATTGGCAATTACTCACAATAAAGAGTTTCTTGGAGCAGAGGTGAAATAATGGCACGAACACCAACGATAATACCGCAAGAAGTCAAAGAGCAAATGTGCCGAGATTACAAGAGAGGATTGTCCTTGAGGGAGTTGAGCGCGGTTTATGGCAGTAGTGTTTCAATGGTACACAGCATCGTGCGAAACAGTTGCGAGAAAAAGCGAGGGCGACCTTGTGGCACAGATAAGCGAGTAGTCGAAGCTATGGTGATTGACTATCAAAACGGACTTTCGGTTAAGCGGTTGTCGAAAAAATATCACTTTGCAGAAAATTCGGTTTACATCGTGTTGCGAAAAAATGGCGATGTGGTAAAGCAAAATTCGAGGGAACTCATAAAGCAAATTCAAGCCGATCTAAAATGCGGAGAATTATCACAAAGCGATATTGCAAAAAAATATGGCGTTTCAAGACAGTATATTTTTCAAGTTAAGCAGAAAATGGGAGGATATCACGATGAAGGAACACATTGACGAAATGACGAAAGTCTTGGTTGACTACACGGAGAAAAATCACATTATGGCAAGCCACGTTATTTTGGAGGACTATGCCGAGCAACTTTACAACGCAGGCTACCGCAAGCAAGAGTGGATCAGCGTGGAGGAGAGGTTGCCCGAACAACATGGACGATACATGGCATACCGCGCTGATGGTTCTGTCTGTTTTGTCTTTTTCGCGGGCATTAGGTTTCCGCCCTATGTAACCCATTGGATGCCCCTGCCCGAAGCTCCTAAAATGAAAGGCGGTGCGGAATGAAAATTCTCAAACAATGTCGCGGCGATTGCCTTGAAGGAATGGGCATTAAGAATCCACATTGGCTTGTGGCTGACCACGATATAAATCCAAGAGTAGGCGACTTAGTCCATTGCGTAAGGGATCAAAACTTTCTTGATCAGTATGTGAAAGTCGTGTTGTCATACGATGAAGAAACGGGAAAATATACCGTAGGAAGTAGATATGCAGACCCGTCAAGAGATTTTACGTTTGTTGCCGAAAAGATATTCGGGGTGGTCATATTGATGTTTGACGGCGATAAAAGACAGATTTACGAAAGGCTGTGAGTGATATGACAAAGAATGAAGTGTACGCACTTGAAACCGAAGTCTGCAAAAATATCGAGCGCATCAAGCGAGAACAGGCCGAGTATGTCAAGGGAGTTGAGGCTGGAATCGAGTTGATGGCCAAGGCGGTTCGCGCACACCTTGCAAAAGAGGAAGAAACCGCAGCAAAGAAAGAAAAAGAGATAAAAAACTGTAAAAACTGCAGACACGTTTGCAAAAAAGACGGTGCTTGTAAAGAATGTATAGCCTCATACGATATAAGGACGAACACGACCAGTACGCCCTCGAATTGGGAACCCATTCCCGAACCGCCGAAAGGAGAATGATATGCCACGATATATTGATGCGGATAAAATTCACAAACTTGTTGATGAAAAGGTAGCGGAGGGCAAAGACGGTTGGGCAAAAGGAGTACCTTATGAATGGGGGTATGCTTTAACTGTGATTGATATGCAACCCACCGCCGATGTCGTACCGAGGGCGGAGGTTGCAAATGTAAAAGCATGGATTTTTGAAAATTCACCGTTTGAAATGCTTGATATAGCATTTAAGAGATTGTTCCCGAAGGTAAAATACACGGCATTTTTTGAGCCGAATATAAGGGACGGTGAACACGGAGAAAAGGTGTGCGGATTGACCGACTTTGACGATGAAGGAAATATAACTATTTTTGTTGATACAGATTTAAGCATAAATGATGCCACAGAAATCTTTGCACACGAATTGGCTCATGCTGGTGTTGGTGTGGAACATGGGCATGATGAAATGTGGGAAAAAGCCTTTGATGATTTGTTTAATGAATATAATCGAGTCGGTGAGGAAATGTTTGGAAGTAATATTGATGCTCCAAAAGGAGATAGTTATTCAAACGCACTTTCCGAGATCGACAAAATCAAATGCAATTTTGCGAGGGAGATTTTTGATGAGATTGAAAGCAAAAAGATGTTCCTTATAGACCACGCAGGCAATATGGGTGTTGTTGTATTATTCAAATATATTGCCGAACTCAAAAAGAAATACACGGAGGATAAAAACGGATGAAGTCTATTTTGCCCAAATCGTGGTACTCTCTTCCAAAGCGGCAAAAGAACCCATGTAGAAAACAAAAAAATCACTTGACAATGTATTGAGAATGTGATAAACTATATGTGGTATGAAATAAAATCACATTAGAGAGGTATAATATGTTTCGCAAAATCATAAATACTATATTTAAAACTATATTTAAAATAGTGTTTGGCGTTATCAAGAACATACTATTGATCGCATTAGCTTTTATTGTCGCACTTCTCATATTGTGGCTTTTGACAGAAAGTGGTTCAATGATATAATTTCACATTAGCATTAGGGCATTATGTAGTATTTCTATATAGTGTCCTTTTTCTTTGCAACAGTTCAAAGTGCCGACATACCCCCTATGGCTACAACAGATTGGATATGACACACACCCCTTGCCGTGATACTTTTTCACATTAGTCTGCAACAGTTCGCACCCGACACACACCCCCAAACCCTGCAACAGTTTCACATAGGCACACCCCCCCTTATAGAGAAACCCCGAAAAAGAAGCCGACACTTTTAATTTGTGAAATTTTTAACAATGGCCAAAAATCCCGACTTTGTTAAAAAAATGTCAAAGTATGGCAAATTATGGTAAAAAAGGGGTATGCCGTTTTAAGGCGAAATAAACCCCCTACAAGGCGCGGAAAAATTGACCCTACACTTATACCAAAAAACAAAGAAAACGCAACACGGACAGTTTATGGGCATTGTAGAGCATTTAAAAAACAAAAAGCAACACGCAAACCGCAACGACTAACCGAAAACACCCACGGAGAGCCGCCAAAAACGCCACAGAACGCGCGAAAACGAAAACCGCATACAAGAACACACCCACAAAAAGAAAACGCCCCACAGAGCGCAAAAACGCCCTGCAAGGCATAAAGAAAGCCGCCCGAGAAAATCCCGAACGGCTGTATTTTTAATTTGGGAAAAAACTATAAAAATCCGCGTCCCCCTTTCTTAATATTTGCGTCCTGTTGAATATTTCCGCGTCGGTGAGTCTTGTTGCATTGTGCGCCCACTCAAGCAACGCCGCGCGACTTGTAAAGATCAAGTACTGATTGTGTTTGTTTTCGGTATCAAAAATATATAAATTCATTTTATCCCCCCTTTAGTTATTTTTCAGTAGCTTCCCGAAAAAGATCAACGCTATAATTATTAAAATCACGATATAACGCCCTCCCGGATCTCGCCGCTTTCGGTTACGGTGCAACAAGTGAATTTGTCCGTTTTGTAATCCTCCATAACTTTTAATAGTTTTGTTAGGCTCGCTTTAGCCTGCCCGATTGTATTAAAAATCGCTTTTTCTATGTGCTTTTCGTCCGTCCAAAAGGTTTTATTTTTGTTCCATCCGTTGACCAAATAATAAACGCCTTCAGCGCTTTCGCTCTTGATTGTATAGCCTTTAATTTTCACGTCCGCGCCTCCTTTATAAGCTCCGCGCAAGCCGCGAATCCTGCTTTTTCCCTGCCGTAAAAATTGCCGTACTTGTTAGGCGGTTTCCGCCCGATCTTTTTAAATTCATATTTAGCCGCGCTCACATCGCCCCACACTGAAAAAGACCCGTCGGAAAACTCGTCAATGGTAAAAGAACCGTGCTGGTTTGTGAAATTGTGTCGCCTCATTTTTCGCCCTCCTTAATTCCCGAAACGGTCGCGGCCTTGACCCTCACGCGATAAAAGCCCCTGTTCGATCATTTCCTTTTCGATCTCGCTACCCTTGACGCCCAAACAAAACGCCAAAATGTCAATAAACTTCTTTATGAATTTTTTCATTTTTTCAAGTCCTCCAAAACTTCATTAATCACGCCGCCGAGAATGTAACATCTAATCGTAACATCGAAATACTCCCACTCTTCCGAAAGGAATTTTTCCGCTATTGTATCACCGTCAACACAAAACTCCTCTAATGCATCCCTCAACAAGTCCGCATTCTCCGAATCACTCAAAATATAATCTTTTGCCGTCGCTCTGCTAAAAGTATAAGAGCCAGAGCCGTTACCCGTTACGCTGTCAACTGTCCATAAATTGTCGTTAAGCTCTTCCGAAAAACCATCAAAATCAAGCATTTTTTCGTTAAGCTCTTCCGCCGTGTAGTTTTCCGCTATGTAGTTTTTAATATCTTCCTTCATAGCATCGAAATAATCGTAAATTTCCATTTTTTAGCCTCCTAAAGTTTATTTGATTTAATCTAAACATTGCCAAATATCACCGATCCCCGCGACGGTGTATCCGTTTTCAACGCAAATCGCGCGCGCCTCTTCCAGCGTGAAAAGTTGACCAGGGAAAACGTGGAAAAAGCAGTTGCCGCGCCTAATCATGACTTGATATTTTTTGCTTGTTCTCAATTCCTTGTCGATAATAAATACGATCATTTTACCCCCCTAAAGCTTTATTTTTTTGTTTGGCGGATATTGTCAGCCGTCCGCCGTCGGCGTTTGCGTTTGGATTACAGACCGAAAACCGCCTTATAATTTTCTTTTTCGCTGTCGCACGAAAACACGACTTTATGGTTTCCGTCTTGCTGCGTTGCGTATCCGTAAAAATAAATCCCTTTGTTATTCATTTGTCGGACACACTCCCAAACCGCTAAAAATCTTTTGTACTCTTCCATTGTTTTGCGCCTCCTGTTTTTTGAGATACCCTATTATACCACATTATTTATCGCTTGTCAAGTGTTTATATAAAAAAGTTTTGAATATTTTTTTAGCAAATCACTTTTGTCACATTAGAACGGCCGCAAAAGTCGCATGAATGTACAGCCGCATAATATGACCGTATCGAATCACACACACGCGCATATAATAATATAATATCATAGTCAAGCAGTATCGCATAATATAATATCTCTATAATTGCATATAATCGCATTAAAGCATATAACCATAGTATACCATAGTATAATATCACATAAGGGCATAAATATATAATTGTATAGTGGTATATATATAATATAATACAGCGAGCAACTGCAGATTGATTTTGCATAATTATTCATAAAAACTGCATAAATATTCATTTTGTGGCGTTTGTCTGTCTGCATTGGTCTTTCCCTCTCTCGCTCTCGTTGTGGGAAGATGTCAAAAAGTGGCAGATTGATATATTTTTAACAATCCAAGTCAATGACGGTCGTTTATTCAAATATGCGACTATATCAGAGCCGCCGAAAGTCCTATATATAAAGCCTTTTGGAGCTTATGCGCGTTTAGATCGCTTTCGCTGTCCTCTGTTCGTCTGTCTGTCCGTCCGTCTGTCCGTGTGCCGTACCCCACGGGGGAAAGCCTCCCCGCGCGCGCCCACGCCAATTACCTTATACTGCTATCGAAGTATTTAATTATGGTTTATATACCCCTATCTGCTATCGCTATATTGAAATTGCATAGTGTATTTATATATTATACTTTTCCACAAGCACTATATTATGCGCTATCTCTAAAGTGCCATACTATCGCGCTATGTACTTTGCGAAAACTGATATAGAATCTACCGAAAGTGCGAAAGTTTTGTCTTGAAAATGCGAATACTTCGTGAAAAAGCGAAATAAATCCGCAAAAGATTGTAAGTATAGTGATAATAAAATGCAAAAATAATTCAAAATCGAGTTGTTTTCTTCAAAAGTAAAAAAATGGGGTTGACAAATAAGGTAAAATATGGTAATATGGGGATAAAGAGTGCATAGGAGGTGCGGAATGGCACTATATGATTGTGATGACCTTGTTAGCCTCGATATTGACGATGAGAGCGAAGAGGGGCGCGAAATGGAAATGGAAGAGGTACTCAATTTTGGGCAAGATGTTTGCGAAGACACAAAGTGCGAAGAAGAAGTTAGAAAAGAAGAAGCAAAAAAAGAGAGCAAAACAAACAAGGAAAATGCTCTTGAGTGCTTTGGCCTTGACGAGACAAAGTCCGAGAAATGGATGATTAAATTCGGCAAGTTTTGGTACGATGTACTTTCATTTGTTTGGCTTGTGTTTGGCGCGTTTACATTTTCTTTTGTCATATTTATAAGTCAGAAAATAGACGTGTTGTTCAATAACAAGAAGAGGTCTATTTTGTTTGCCATTGGCGCATACTGTGCTATTTTGGCACTTGTTGTATTGCTAATATTTATTAGAAAGTGATATTTCCTTAAATTTGCATAAGTCGTGAGTTTTTTGCCTCCCTCCGTTTTTGCTCACCGTGGATGAAACAACCTGCGAAAGTGGTTTATTACTATGTGCCATTAACTCAACAGGTAGAGTCTCCAGCTCATAACTGGATAGTCCAAGGTTCGACTCCTTGATGGCGCACCACGTTGCTTCGGACGGCGACGACACTCCAATTTCTTTTCTTTACGGTTTCGGCATTGCGAAAGTGATGTCGAGATCGCATGAGCGGATAGTTCAGATGGTAGAACAGTAGACTTTTAATCTACTTGTCGGGGGTTCGATTCCCTTTTCGCTCACCAATAAGGCACTATCGTCTAACAGGTTAGGACGCGACCCTTTCAAGGTTGAAACCGCGAGTTCAATTCTCCGTAGTGCTACCAAAATGCAGAAGTGGCTCAATGGCAGAGCAAATGACTTGTAATCATTCGGTTGTAGGTTCGACTCCTATCTTCTGCTCCATAATGGGGTATGGCCAAGCGGCAAGGCACAGGACTTTGACTCCTGTATTCGGTGGTTCAAATCCACCTACCCCAGCCAAATAAAAAGGGGGGATATTATGAGAACTTTGTCATTTAATGTCAAGAATCAAATAATCGAGAAAGACCCAATGTGCGATTTTAGCGGTCTTGTTGCTGGCACAAGTGGATATATTTATGCCAAATTTAGCTTTTCTGCTGATTGGGATGGATGTACCAAAGTTGTCGGCTTTTTTTCAAAAGATGGCCGCGAATTTGAGCCTTGTGTCTTGTATGAAGAGAACACTTGCCAAATCCCACGCGAAGCACTTGAGCAACATGAGTTTAAAATCCAAGTATTTGGAAAGAAAAATGGGTGCTTTATTACTACAAGACCTATTTCTGTAAAACAATATGGAGGTGTACAATGAGCCTTGCTGAAAATTTGCTGAATGACTTGCCCGAAACTGAACAAAACATTGAGAAACTGTCCGCAGAAGAGCCTCACATCATAGTGGGCGCAGACAGAAGGATTACAGTTCCTCAAGAGTTGAAAGAAATCGCGGTTACTGGCGATAAAAACATTGAGACCGTAACCTTTGATTGCGTGAGATATTGGGACGGAAATGACCTGTCCACTTTTGCTATTTATCTAAATTATACTCTTCCAGACGGAACAGAAGAAACGTATATTCCTACTTCCATATATCGCTCGGATGAATATTACACCTTTGATTGGACTCTCGATTCTAACATGACAGAGATTGAAGGAAATTTGAAAATCTCCATCGTGGCGGTGTTGACAGACGAGAGCGGAAACAAGACAAAGCAATGGGGGTCTTATCCTAATAGTGATTTGACAATCGTTAAAGGCCTTGATATTGCAAATGTACCCGATGTAGCAGAACACCCCGACCTTTTGTCACAAATTTTGTCCGAGTTGAACGAAAAGGTGTCCGTCGAAGAGATGGAAAATTATGAATCGTCTATTGTTAAAAAAGGAGAAGCTGAAAATAGCGCGGTTCTTGACGGAGAGTACCAAGGATATTCAAACGATGCAATCAGCCAGGCCTCTCTTGCCCTTGGCGCGGCAAATGTAGGCGGTCTCAAGGGATGGTATTATAAATACGTAGATTATACAAATAAGCAAATTTATTTGAGTGCCACGCAACCAACAATTCAAAATATACTAAAGCCAAGTGCTGATTCTTCTTTTGAAAGCGGATATGATGTAGGGGACTTGATTTCCTTTGTTTCAGGGTCGAGTTTTGAGAACACTTCCAAAATTACGGCAATTAACGGTAATGAGATAACTGTTGATTTTCTTCCCTTTACAAGCACTCCTGTTACAAGTGTTGGCTCTCCTTTGGAATATTCTTTGTATTGTGTTGAGAAGTACAATGTTGGAGGTTGCGACCTTGGTCAAGGTGCATTTGCCGAAGGTGTTCTTACAAGAGCAAATAATGTTGGCGCACATTCCGAGGGTATCAAAACCGTGTCTTATGGACAGGCGTCTCACACAGAAGGATTTGAAACCGAGGCTGGCAATTCTGCTCACGCCGAAGGCCGTAATACAAAGGCTCACGCGCAAAGTTCTCACGCCGAAGGATATTCAACAGAGTCTACTGGCGTAAGTTCCCATGCAGAGGGAGAAGGAACAAAGTCCGAAGGACAGGCTTCTCATGCGGAGGGCGTTAATACCGAAGCAAAGCAAATTGGAACTCATGCAGAGGGCGGTTTGACGGTTGCTGAAAAAGAGTGGTCTCATGCAGAGGGTTATAATACACGGGCAGATGCAGTTTGTGGCCATGCCGAGGGTAATGGAACAAACGCACGGGGAACAAATTCCCACGCGGAAGGAAATGCAACCGTCGCTTCGGGAGAAGCCTCCCATGCGGAAGGAACTGGAACGGTCGCCACGATGGCGAACGCACATTCCGAGGGAAAGTCGACACAAGCCGTTGGCAATTCCTCTCATGCAGAGGGTTTTGGATCATCTTCTATTGGATTCGGGTCACACGCCGAAGGAGGTCAAACAAAAGCCACCCGTGAATGGTCTCATGCAGAGGGTTACAATACTATTGCCGACGAGGTTTGCGCTCATGCGGAAGGAAACGGCACAGTTGCTAAAGGAACAAATTCCCATGCCGAAGGAACAAGCACGGAGGCCAATCAAGTGGGTTCTCATGCAGAGGGAGGTCTAACCAAGGCAAACAAGGAATGGTCTCACGCCGAGGGGTATAGTACAACGGCTGACGGTGTTTGTGCCCATGCGGAGGGTAATGGTACGAGCGCACTCTCGGAAAACTCTCACGCCGAGGGTATGCGAACAACAGCAATGGGCGAAGCACAACACGTCCAGGGAAAATACAATGTTGCAGATGCAAGATTTGCTCACATTGTAGGAAATGGAACGGAAGGAAACCCAAGCAACTGCCATGTTCTCGATTGGGACGGAAACGCATGGTTTTCGGGAGGCATTGTTCTTAACTCCCCTAACGGAACAAGATATAGAATTACTGTTACCGACAATGGTGAACTTTCCGTATCTCCTTTTGAGTTTGCATAAGTGATGAAAAGCAATAGGGTGTTTTATTCCAGATCATATTGGGAAAATTATATAAATTCCATTATAGAATCTGTGAAAGAGGATGAAGATACAATAATAGACTTGTTAATGTATGGGTGCGCGGAAAAAGCGGAGATAATCATGAGAATATCGGGCGATTCTGCTCCAAGTTATCAAGTCAAGATAGACAAGATGGCTGAAAAGTCACCTTTTGGAGAAGAAGATGGCGAGTAACGAAGATTACAGCAAGATTTTGCGAGATTTCACCTTGACACTTGATAAATTTCGCAAAGTCAAAAAAGAAAAGGTCAATGGTACAACGATAGTTTATGACATTAACAATGATAATGCGATTATAAAGTTGTTATCTGCTATGTCGGAGATGTATCGGTATCAAATTCACGAATATTTAGTTCCGCAAGAGTCAGTAAGTGGCGAAAAACAGATTAGGCAGTATGTTAAGGACATTATCTGCGACATATTGCCTATCGTGGAAACAAAAATCCGTGTAATTTCACAAAAACTTGGAACTCTTGGGGGGTTGTCAAGCGTTAAAAGGGCAGAAAAACAAGGTGAAATAAATTCACTTGAGGAAAATCGCAAGAAATATCTCATTTTGCTTGATGATTTTTATGCACTTGCTTCTTTTAGATCGCTTAAACATTTCGCTTTGTATTCGGAATTTGACAAACCCGATAGCCAAAAGGTGTGGAAACACGCTATGAATTGCTTTGAGAGTTTCTTCTTTTATGCCAATTCTATGGTTCTTGACGGAAAGGTGAACAGAATTACCAAATCTTTCCCGACGGGGTACGGGAAGTCGTATAGCGACGTTGAATTTATGGCATTTGCTTACGGTCAAAGTATAGACAATGACATAATCAAAACAGTTGGAAACAACAAACTCATAAGCGATATTGTAAATGGTGTTATGAGAATGATGTTAAGTCCGTGGTATGCTAAAGTGTTCCCTTATTTTGCACAATTTAACGGAAACAAGGACTTGATGTTTGATGTCGGCAAAGCATCCGAGGGTGAGTTGCATATTAGCGGTTCTATAAGACCTAAATCTCTACTTGTAACCGCAAAAGATACTTCCATTGACGGAACAAGAGCGAAGTTTAGGATTTATGACGATATAACAAGGTCAAAAGACAAAGAGAATGTTCCCGAACACGAAAAGGATTGGTCGAAATATACAGACCAATGGGTTAAACGAGGATATGACGAATATGCCGACTTTGAGATTGCAGGTGGCACAAGGTATCATACCGAGGACTTTTTGAGCCGTTATCGCGAGTATTATGGCGAAGAAAATGCAGTTCCCGATAAGAAGTTCAAATACACAAAGATAAACGAAAAGACGAAATTTGTCATTATTAGTGTTCCCAAGTTGGACTATGATACTGACGAGAGTACATATCCAAAGAAGTATTCAACCGAAAAGGCAAGAATGGAACGAAATCGTGATCCACGAACATTTGCCGCTATGGAGCAACAGCAACCCGAAACACCGCTTAACTCTCCGTTCTATTGGGATAATCTGCAAACATACACTTCGCTTCCCTTGAAAAAGTCGGAAGGTGGCAATCGCGAGGACACTTGTATGGCTTCGCTTGACTTGCCGAGAACGGGTGCTAACAATATATCACTTGGTATTTATAGCAAATGTGAAAATCTATACTATTTGATAGACACATACTATGAGAAAAAGCCACTTGATTACATTATGTCCGACGGTCGCACCGAGCTGGATTGGGTTTGCGATATGCTGATAAGGCACAATGTCACGGAGTTGGTAGTGGAAATTAACACTTGCTCCGACATTAAGAAGCAAATTATGGATAAACTGTTGGCGAGAGGGTATGCAAATTGCAAGGTAATTGAAAAGTATAGTGTGGAGAAAAAAGAGGTAAAGATTATGACTTGTTGGACTCCCATTATCAACACGATTGTATTTCCTGCACGAAAGGTATTCTTTTTGAGCAGTATGACGGGTAGATTTATGCAAGACATTATTGCTTGGAACGATAAGGCAAAAATTGACGATAGCATTGACTCCGTTTGTATGTTCGTACAAGAGTTTATCACCAAAAATTCGATGTCAGTTGGCAAAGTTTCAACTTTTAGGCGATAATTTTTCAAAAAGGTATTGACAAAATTGGAAAATTGTGGTAATGTATAATAAAATAGACAAAATAGGTGGAATATGAGACGAGTAAAATGTCCTATATGTTCTAAATCGTTTATCATGGTTAGCGACGATATATATATTGATTTCGATTTGCGATATGCAAACAAAAAGGTTTTTTGCGATAATTGCAAGAGACGAATAAGATTCAGCGAAAAAAAGAGAAGTTCTGCTCATAATACGGAGTTCAATTAAGAGAGTGTGTAAACACATGATTTGTTAAGGTGCGTAGATACCATTTAAGCGGTATTTATGCACTTTTTCATTTTTAAGGAGAGAATATGTCAATAGGCGTAAAAAAGATTAAGATACCTATTAGGGCAGATGAACTTACACTTGACACAGTAAGACCTTATCTGCAATATATCTTAACTGAATTTGAGAAAAATAAGTCGAAAATCACGAAGAATTACGAGACATATCTTGGAAAGCACGATGTGTTGAACAAAGTAAGGCCTTATGAAAGCGACCTTATAAATCACAGAGTTGTAGAACCGCACCTTTACGATATGGTAAACTTCAAGTGTGGATATTCGCTTGGTAACCCCAAAGAGTACACACAACGCGAGGGATTTGATGGAGATGATATAATCTACCTCAACAAGTATTGGAAAGATGCAAAGGGTAGAACGGTTGATGATGAAGTAGCAAAGTGGGTTTACGCCACGGGCGTTGGATATTATTTCATTCAGCCAAAGCGAAAAATTGTCGATGCCGAGAACAAAGCTCCCTTTGAACTGTTCTGTCAACCCTCTAACACTTGTGCAAAGATTTATTCGTCTTATATTGGTGAAGAGCCTTTGTGCGACCTTATCTGCACCACTATCAAGGAAATTAAAGACGGCAAGGAAAACGAATACACCGTTATGTCGCTTTATCTTCCCGATGTTTATGCAGAGTACAAGTGCGAAAATCTCATAAGTAACCGATTTGAACTTATCAAGACCGAGAGCAGACCGCTTTACAAAATGCTCCCCCTTGTTGAGAAGTATTCAAATAGCGATAGACTTGGTATTGTCGAGGTTGGAAAGACACTTCAAGATTCCATTGACAATCTCGCAAGTTCCTCTCTTGATAACATAGACGATGTGGTAAATCTGCTTTACATTTTTGTTAATGTGTCGCTTGGTGGCACACCCGAAGAAAAGGCAGAAAACTTCCGTCTCTTGAAACAAAATGGTGTGGTCGAATTGCTCCCTTCTAATCCGCAGTTCCCTGCCGATCTAAAAACACTTGCTATAAACCTCAATCACACCGATGTGCAGACGGTTTACAAGCAACTCAAAGAAGCACTTTATGATTGTGTTGGTGTTCCTCTTCCTACCGCATCTGTTGGTAGTGGCAACAATGCCGCCGCCGAAGCAGGTGCAGGTTGGGCGAATGCTTACACAGTAATGCTTAAAGACATTAACTCGCTTCTTGAGGGTGATATTGACTTGCTTGAGCATATCTTGTTCATCTGCAAAGAAAGTTTAGGCTCAAAGGTCAAGAACATCTCCACGACCGATATTGATGTCAAGTACAACATAAATCGTAGCGAAAATCTGCTCATTAAGGCTCAAGCATGGGATTACTTCAAAGATGTTCCTCCTGTGTTGAGAGCAAAGTGGGTAGGCATTACAAACGAACCCGATGCGGCTGGCAAGGCTATTGAGGAATACAAGAAGCAACTTGCAATGCAAAATCAAATAAACACAACTCCCAAAACCGATATTCAAGAGTGAAAGCTCTTAATATAAATATTTTGCCGAGCATAAGGCATTTAAACTATGCTACACCAAATCGTAGAGCCGACTACGGATTTATAAATTAAGGCAGGTGTAAAGGAGAATCTATGGCAACACTTAAAGAGTTGATTGGTGAGGGTTATAATGAAAATCTCTCTCACGCAGAAATCGACGCACTTCTCAAGGACAGAAAATTTGCTGACTTGGCTACTGGAAATTATGTAGCACTTGGCAAGTACAAGGCTCTTGAGGACGAAAAGAACGAACTGAACACGAAGTATCTCGCAAAACTCACCGATGAGGAAAAGCGAGAGGCAGAAATCGCAGAAAGAGAAAAGTATTTTAAGCAACTTGAGAGAAAGAACAACATCAACGAGTATGCCAAGAAACTTTCTCGCATTACTGACGAAAAAACAAGGCTTGAGATCGCTGAACTCCTTTCCGATGGTAAGAACTTTGAGGCTATGGAAAAGCAGAATGAATATCAAGCAAATTACGAAGCACAACTCCGTGAAACTATCAAGCAAGAGTTGTTGTCAAGCAATCCTACACCGCCCCCCGTTAATAATACGGGAACTATTACCAAGGAGCAATTTGCTCAAATGGGGTACAGAGAAAAGGTTGAACTTTATCAAAAAGACCCCGACACATACAATCAACTAAATTCATAACACAAAGGAGATTAGATTATGCCCGCAAGTGCAAATGCAACTAAAATTGCTGATTTGATTAACCCCCAAGTTCTTGCAGATATGATTTCCGCAGAACTTCCTAATGCTATTACCTTCGCACCTCTTGCCGTTGTTGGAACGAGACTTGAGGGCAGAGCAGGTAATACTCTGACTCTCCCCAAGTTTGGCTATATTGGCGATGCCGCTGATGTTGCCGAGGGTGAGGACATTCCGATTGCAAAGATGACCACCTCCGAGACCGAGGTAACTATTAAGAAGGCAGGTAAGGGTGTTGAACTTACTGATGAGGCTGTTCTGAATGGCTACGGCGATAACGTAGGTGAGGCAAAGGCGCAGATCGTTATGTCTCTTGCAAACAAGATTGACAACGATATGCTTGCTTCTCTCAAGACCGCATCCCTTACTTCCTCTGCTTCTATGACCGCAACGGGTCTTATTACCGCAAAGGCAAAGTTTGGCGAGAAGGTAAATCAGCCTTCCGTTCTCGTTGTAAACTCCGCTAACTATGTAAAGATTGCCGCAGACATCGTTTCCCTTGAGAATACCGACAAGGTTCTTATGGATGGCGTCGTTGGTAAGGTAGCAGGTATGCAGGTCGCTATTTCCGACAAACTTGCTAATACCGAGGCTTACATTGTAGCCGCAGGCGCACTTGGACTTGAGTACAAGCGCAGAGTAATGGTAGAGACAGACCGTGACATTATCTCCAAGACTAATGTAATCACAGGTGATGTTCACTACGCAACCTATCTCCGTGACGAGAGCAAGGCGATCAAGGTAACTATTTCCTAATGAGGTGAAACTATGGGAATGATGTTGAGACGGCGCGACCGAAAGGCTGACCACAATCCCACAGTAAACGGAAAGCCTGTAAAGCAAGAGCCGAAGAAGAAGTCTTTGACCGAAAAGCAAGAGGCTGAAAACAAAGCAAGACCTCCGCAGTACAGAAATTAAATGAGGTAAAGTTATGGACTATGTTGAGAGAATATTGAGAAAATATCCGTGGCTATCGCAGTTGGATGCTAACGAGATAATTGCTAAAGCGAAAATGTTTTATTACGGCATAGTCTATAAGTCCGATATGTCTTTCTACGATGAAGATGACATTGAAACACCGAGAAAAAGTGCTTGGCTGTTGGCTTGTTGTGATGAGATCGTGGAGAGAGCAGGTTGCTCAAGTGCTACCGCATACCGAGAGAACGGCTTGCAAATCAATTTCGACCATTCGCAGATTTCGCTTGGGTTGATAAATATGCTTTCCCCCGTTGTTGGAGTGATTAAGAGATGATTGCTTATAAAGAGTTTTATCATTGTAAGAGAATCCCCAATGACGAGGAGTCCATTGTTGAGTATCAAGCACCCGTGAGAAAGTGGGGTAATTACCA
This sequence comes from Bacteroidaceae bacterium, assembly GCA_017647225.1. Classification (GTDB taxonomy): domain Bacteria; phylum Bacteroidota; class Bacteroidia; order Bacteroidales; family Bacteroidaceae; genus HGM04593. Next base: position 42,712 of record JAGCLA010000008.1, read on the forward strand.
ACCACTTGACGGATATGTTGACACACTAAAATATGGCGAAAGCGTAAATCAAAGATGGCGTTTGCAAGTCGCTCTCAAAGGTAACGAAAAAGAGTATGCCGTTGGCGA
>JAGCLA010000009.1 GCA_017647225.1 Bacteroidaceae bacterium
GCCGGAACATTGACGAAAAGGCTTGAACGACAAGCGATGTTCGGCTGAGTACTCACCATAGGTGGTACGAACAGAAGAACAGAGCGACTATTTTTTACGAGTGCCAAGCCCTTTGGTTCTTTGGGGCGACCAAAGAACAGAGAGAAAGACTACAAAAAGAATAAACGACAACAGCCTAAAGGTTAAAAACCGCTGTGGAATATAACGTTTAGCGATTAACGAAATTCGTTCTCCGTTCTCCGTTCTCAGTTCTCAGTTCCTCGTTAAACTCTAAACTAACACAAAACCAGCCGGGTGGTGCCCGGCTGGTTTGTTATTATTTCAATCCTTCAAGGATATCTTTTATAACCGTTCCACTACTTGGGCGCTTGGCGCCATAGGTATGCAAGCAGCCTTCTTTATCATAAATAAGGAAGAACGGAATCGCTTTCACGTTCAATGCATCGCCAAGGCTATTATCCTTATCGAGCAACTGATTGCCATGCATATTAAACTCTTTCATTTTGTTCTTCCATGCCTGTTCGTCGGTGTCGCATGATATTGAAACGAAGACTACATCTTTGTTCTCCAACTCTTTTTCGAGTTTCTGAAGGCTAGGAATCTCCTTACAACATGGTGTACACCACGATGCCCACATGTCGATATAGACATACTTGCCTTTGAATTCGGAGAAATCGACCTCTTTGCCATGAGCATTGACAAGCTTGATACCTTCGGGGAAGGGCGAGCCTGGGATTGTTACCTTACGCTTAATATACTCGTTTACATACACATCGGGCAATGCATACTCTTCTGTTGCCTTTTTTACGATAATAAGACCGCCATCAAAGTCCTGTGTATATTTGTAGTTCGAGATAAAGTCATTCATTATTATTGACGCCACCTTCTGACGCACCACTTCGTTCTTGTAGTTGTCGTACAACGAACTGAGCTTATCAAGCAATACAGGCGACGAGGTCAGGTCGTCTCTTATTATCTGCATAGCTGCATAGAACATGAGTGAATAGTCATTGTCGAACGCCTCGTTTGCATCGGGCAACACGTCATTTCGACTGAATGGCACAGCTGTTGCTACGATATCCTGCGTACGAGGTATGTTTGAATAGGCATTGAAGGCATGTGAATAGGCATATACTGTCATAAAGTCAACCACCTTGCCTGTAACTTTCTCGGCAGCCACAATTGAGTCAAGCGACGCCTTATAGCCTGCCACAAGATTTTCTAACTGCTGCGGAGAAAGGTCGGCGTTAAGCCACAGACGACGGTCGAGGTCATTTATAGTACATGTCAATGCCGAAAGAGCGCGGTTCTCAGGAGTATCGCGCAAGAAGAATTCCTTGTCGTTAGCCTCTATCTCAAGAGCCACTTTCTCGCCTTCATTTATATAAATAGGTAAAATAACCTGCGAATGTCCTTTAAGAGCAACCAAGTCGTAAAAGCCCGATTCTGATGCCGGCACTGTACCGGTGAAGATATCGCCCTTGGCACGCATTGGCACTGTCTTTGAGTCGCCACAAGGCTGCATATATACTTTTTCGATGTTTGCCGCGTCGGCTGTAAACTTGATTTCAAAACGTACCTTTTGCTGAGCCGGTGCAACAGATACTATGAATAGAGCAATTATTATTGCAAAAATGTTCTTCATCTGTATTTTTTTAATTAACCAAACATGCACAAAAATATGTGCGTTCAACCTCTCATTTTATTTTAACGTTTTGCAAAACTAATAAAAGGCATGGCTTTTACAAACAAAAATAAAGAAAAAACGGATTTTTTGTGTAAAAAAGTCAAAAACGGGATAACAATTAGTAAAAACACAGCAGAAGGTTCTGAAATTTCAGAACCTTCTGCTGTGTTGGGCTACCCGGATTCGAACCAGGAAAGGCAGGACCAGAATCTGCAGTGTTACCATTACACCATAGCCCAATGCTCAAATGCGATGCAAAGGTACAACTTTTTTTCGTAAAACAAACGATTTTGCTATTTTTTTGCTTAAAAAAATTAAAAATAACCGCTTTTTATATCTTCAAGCCCAAAAAGCATGTATATTTGTACTATTATTACAAGGTGCGACATTTTGTCATACAAAGTTCTGCCAAACCCTTTGGCATTGATTTTGTAGATGTTAGTTTAGAGGAGCGGAGAGCGGGGAACGGAGAGCGGGGAACGGAGAGCGGAGATCTGAGAACGGAGAACGGAGAACTGAGAACGGAGAGCGGAGAAAGGCAGAGCCTTCGACAGCACGAGCAGCAATAGGTCACGCGTAGTGCGGACGCAGTTCGTACCGCGTGGGTTGCGTTAGTCGAGTGTTGTCAACAGATTAACGAGGAACGAAGAACGGAGAACGGAGAACGGAGAACGGAGATCTGAGAACGGAGATCTGAGAACGGAGAACGGAGAACTGAGAACGGAGAACTGAGAACGAAATTCGTTAATCGTTAAACGCTAATCGTTAATTGTTAAACGTTAATCGTTAAACGCTAAACGTTATTCACCAACCAAATTGAATTTAACACAAAAATATATGCAAAACAAGAACAGTAACGCACAAGAGGTTATTAACCAGATAATAGAAGGTATTCAGGACAAGAAAGGTAAGGATATTGTTGTTGTTGATATGCTCAAGCTCGGAAACAGCATCTGCGACTATTTTGTTATATGTCAAGGTGGCTCTCCTGCACAGGTCAGCGCAATAACTGACTCTATCGAAGATACTGTCAGGGTAAACTGTGGCAGAAAGCCTTATGCTGTCGATGGACTACGCAATGCACAATGGGTGGCTATGGACTACGGCGATATTCTCGTTCACGTATTCCTCCCCGATGTACGCAAGTTCTACGACATTGAGCACTTGTGGGCTGATGCCAAATTGACAATGATTCCTGACCTCGACTGACATTATATATAATATATGGCAAACAATATAAATACAAAGAAACCGAAATTCAACTTCACATGGTTCTACATGGTTGTTGGCGGCCTGTTGTTGTTCTTCTACATTTTTGGCGGAGAGAACAAGAACATGGTTATAGAGAAGGACTATTCCGAACTGACTGAACTTATATCAAGAGGATATGTCGAAGAGATAACCGTTTTTGACAACGACGAGGTAGAGGCTTACCTATACAAGGACTCGGCAAAGCATGTCTTCAAGGATAAAGCCATAGAGAAAGGCGCACGTCCGATGGTAATTTCCAATATCGGCTCAAGAGATAACTTTGAGAAAATCATTATTGAGCAGAAGGAACAGGGTAATTTCAACGGCAAGCTACGCTACGAAAAGAAACCCGATTACCTTGGCGGATTCATCTGGAACTTCCTGCCGCTTATAATTATCGCTGCTGTATGGATATTCCTCATGCGACGCATGAGTGGCGGTGGTGGAGGTGGCGCACAAGGCGGTATCTTCAATGTGGGCAAGTCGCAAGCCAAGCTGTTCGACAAGAGCACACACGCCAGAATAACATTCAAGGACGTTGCAGGACAGGAGGGTGCAAAACAGGAGGTTAAGGAGATTGTCGATTTCCTCAAGAACCCACAGGTATATACAGAATTAGGTGGTAAAATTCCCAAAGGTGCGTTGCTTGTAGGCCCTCCGGGTACAGGTAAGACCTTGCTTGCAAAGGCTGTTGCCGGCGAAGCGAACGTTCCGTTCTTCTCTATGTCGGGTTCAGACTTTGTAGAGATGTTCGTAGGCGTGGGCGCGTCGCGCGTGCGCGACCTGTTCCGTCAGGCAAAAGAGAAAGCACCTTGTATTATATTCATTGACGAGATTGATGCTGTCGGCCGTGCAAGAGGCAAGAACCCGAACATGGGTGGTAACGACGAGAGAGAGAACACCCTCAACCAGCTGCTCACCGAGATGGACGGATTCGGCACAAACAGCGGTATCATTGTAATTGCGGCAACCAACCGCGCCGACATTCTTGACAAGGCTTTGTTGCGTGCCGGACGTTTCGACCGTCAGATACATGTTGACCTGCCCGACCTCAACGAACGCAAGGAGGTGTTCGGCGTGCATCTGCGTCCATTGAAGCTCGACCCGTCGGTCGATGTTGACACTCTTGCACGACAGACACCAGGCTTCTCAGGTGCCGACATTGCCAATGTATGTAACGAGGCTGCACTCATTGCTGCACGTAACAAGAAAAAGGCTGTTGACAAGCAGGATTTCCTTGATGCCATTGACCGTATCATCGGTGGCTTGGAGAAGAAAACGAAGGTAATGACCCAAAAGGAGAAAGAGACAATTGCCATACACGAGGCCGGACATGCAACAATTTCGTGGTTCCTGGAACATGCCAACCCACTTATTAAGGTTACCATTGTTCCGCGCGGCAGAGCACTCGGCGCAGCATGGTACATGCCCGAGGAGCGTCAGATAACGACAAAAGAGCAGATGCTCGACGAGATGTGTGCCACACTTGGCGGACGCGCTGCCGAGGAGACATTCATCGGACACATTTCAACAGGTGCAATGAACGACCTTGAGCGTGTGACAAAACAGGCGTACGGCATGATAGCATACGCCGGCATGAGTGACAAACTGTCGAACCTGTGTTATTACAACAACAATGAATACTCTTTCAACCGCCCATACAGCGAAAAAACCGCAGAAACCATTGACAACGAGGTGCACGCGATGATAAACGAACAGTATGAGCGTGCAAAGGAGCTGCTGCGCGAACACAAAGAGGGACATGCAGAGCTTGCAAAGGTTCTTATGGAACGTGAGGTGATATTCGCCGAGGACGTGGAGAAGATTTTCGGCAAGCGTCCTTGGACTTCGCGCAGCGAGGAGATTTTCGGCAGCGAGGAGGAGCAGCAAGGCGAACTGCAGCCCGAAACAACAGAGAACCCACAGCCTGAGGTTACCGAAAGTACACAGCCCGAAGTTGTTGAAAACGAACAGCCAGAGGCTACACAAGAGTAAAAAAACACAACAGAAAAACACGACAATATGAAAAAGTTCATTATACGAGCAGTTGCAGGCGTGATATTCGCTGCAGTGCTGATAGGCTCAATCGTTTATGGCAAATCGTCGTTCGGAGCATTGTTCCTGCTGGTGACACTGCTCGCAACAAGCGAGTTCTGCAAGCTCGTAAAGGAGTATAAGAAAACAACGTTCAGCACTTGGCTTGCCGTGCTTGGTGGTGGTTACCTTTTCATTGCCACATTCATGGCTGTTCACGGCTGGAATGTAAGCCCGCTGACACTGTTCACACCTTACATAGCCGTTGTTGCGTATGCATTTATCAAGCAACTGTTTGACACAGATAGCAAACCGCTTGACAACTACGCATATTTCACTTTGAGTCAGGTGTATATTGCCCTGCCACTTGCCTTACTGAACATTCTCGCAACCGTTGGCGCAGAGGACAACAATACATACTATTGGCTGATGCCTTTGTCGGTATTTGTTTTTATCTGGTGTAACGACAGCGGTGCATACTGCGTGGGTTGTACTATTGGACGACACAAGATGTTCGAGCGTATCTCACCCAAAAAGACATGGGAAGGATTTGCCGGAGGTGCAGTTGTTGCTGTAATTGCAGGATTTGCAATGGCACGTTTCTTCCCAATCATGAACATGTGGGAGTGGGCCGGAATGGCTTTGACCGTTGTTGTAGCAGGTACTTTGGGCGACCTTGTAGAGTCGGGTATCAAACGTGAGATGCAGATAAAGGATTCGGGTAACTTCCTGCCTGGACATGGTGGTATGCTCGACCGTTTCGACAGCACACTGCTTGCCGTTCCTTGCGTGGTGCTATACCTTAACCTTATCGGCGTTCTTTAAGAATTGAACATATCTTTTGAGCGGCACGCTCCGACGCGCCCGGCTCACCAAGAATATCCATCATGCGGCTATACTCACCGAGCATAGCCGCTCTTTCTTTACCGTCTGACGGCAAGAGCTTGCCAAGTTCGTTCTTGACATTCGCCACACACATGTCGGCTGCAACAAGCTCGCGCACCACCTCACTGTCGGCTATGAGATTGACAAGCGAGATGAAACGCACCTTCAGGAAATTCCTTTTCAGCCACGAATAGAGCTTCGGCATAGGGGTGGCGTAACACACCACCTGTGGCACATTGAACAAGGCTGTTTCGAGGGTTGCCGTTCCCGATGTCACCAACGCGGCATGTGCATTGTTGAGGATGTTGTATGTCTGTCCGAAGACGATGCAGGCACCTGCCTCAAGGTATGGAGCATAGAATTCCTTGTCGATACCCGGCGCACCGGCAATGACAGGCTGGTATTCGGGATACTCCTTTATCGCTTCGAGCATCATGGGCAGGTTGGCAACGATTTCCTGTTTGCGGCTGCCTGCCAAAAGGGCAATAACAGGTTTGTCGGGGATATTGTTGGCCGAGAGGAATTCTACGCGCGACATTGGTGCATTGCGCTTGAACGCATCGACAGCATCGACGCATGGGTTGCCCACATAGTTTATCTTATAGTTATGCTTTTTCTCGAAAAACTCGATTTCAAAAGGAAGTATCGAGAAGAGTTCATCGACATCGCGTTTTATGTTCTTTATGCGGTGTTCTTTCCATGCCCATATTTTTGGCGATATGTAGTAATAGACGGGTATATCGCTATTCTTGTGTATATATTCAGCTATGGAGAGGTTAAAGCCGGGGTAATCGACAAGAATGAGAGCGTCGGGATTCCATGAGAGAACATCTTTCTTGCATAGTTTCATGTTCGCAAAAATTGTTCTCAGATGCAACAACACCGGCACAAAACCCATATATGCCAATTCGCGGTAATGCTTCACGCGCTCACCGCCAACGGCAGACATAAGGTCACCGCCAAAAAAGCGGAACTGTGCATCGGCATCGACTGCCTTTATCGCTTTCATCAGGTTCGAAGCATGCAAATCGCCCGAAGCCTCACCTACTATAAGATAATATTTCATGTTATTACTGCGTAATTTACGTGGAACGAGGAACGTTGAACGTGGAACGAAATTCGTTAATCGTTAATCGTTGTTCGTTAATCGCTGTTCGTTAATCGTTAATCGCTGTTCGTTCTCCGTTCTCAGTTCTCCGTTCTCAGTTCTCCGTTTTCAGTTCTCCGTTTTCAGTTTTCAGCTTTCACCTTTCAGTTCCTCTAAATCCCCCACTCTTGCATTTCGTTCAACAATTTGTAATCGGTAAGGTCTATTCTTGTTGGAGTGATTGCTACATAGCCGTTGTTCAGTGCTACCCTATCGGCCTGTTCATCGTTGTCGTCAATAAGGAATTCGCCTGTCAGCCACCACCATTTGCCACCGCGAGGATGGTCGTGGGCAGCCCATTCGTTCACCCAAGTGCCGTATGCCTGACGGCAGACCTTAACGCCTTTATATTCAGGTACATCGGGGAAATTCACATTCAGGCAACTGCCGTATGGCAAGCCACGCTCAAGAACTTTGGCTACCACCTTGCGTATAACGTCGTATGTGGGTTCAAAGTCCGCATCGGCATCGTGCGAGCAATGTGAAAAGGCTATTGACGGAATACCTTTCATGCAACCTTCCATAACCACACCCATTGTTCCCGAATAGTGAGCATTGACAGCCGAGTTGTCGCCATGATTTATACCGCCGACAATAAGGTCGGGAGTACGTGGCACAATGGCATGACAAGCTATCTTTATGCAGTCACAGGGTGTTCCTGTGCATGAATGTATTTCAAGCCCCGGCTCTGACGATACAAGAGTGGTCTTTATAGGTACTTCACTTGTTATGGCACACCCCTTACCGGAGCGTCCTGTATGTGGAGCGACAGCTATAACATCACCAAAATCCTTTAACACCTGCAACAGGCAGTTTATGCCTTTAGCCTTATAGCCATCGTCGTTTGAAACCAATATCAACGGTCGTTTATCCATAGAAAAACTATTAAATCGTTATATGGGTGCTAAGATAGTAAAAATTTGTTTAATTCACCTTTTATGCATATATTCGCATACAAAATTTATAATCATGAAAAGACTTTTCGTTAAGGTTTTACTTACACTCGCTATTGCTGTAGCGCAGACAGCACATGCACAAAAGGTTGACATTTACCCCGTACCACAAAACGCAGAGTGGAAAACAGAGGTTGCTTTCAGCAACAATGCTACGTTTGCCCTGAACGGCGAAGCGAACGCCGACACCTGTGCCGTTGCGCTATTCAAGAAAAAGTTCAAGACTGGCGACACAGGCGTCAAGGTCATCATTGGCGAAAAGAATGATGCCGCAGTTGCCGAATACGCTAACCTGATACCGCAAAAGGCCGAAGGTTACTACCTTGCCACAAGCAAAGACGAGGTTATAATTGCCGGATACGATGAGTCGGGCACATATTACGGCGTGCAGACATTTGTACGCATGGCATCACAGCCGAATGTGATGTGCGCCACAATAACCGACTACCCCAGCGTTCCACAGCGCGGACTTGTAGAGGGTTTTTACGGCAACCCATATAGCGAGGCCAACCGCATGAGCCTCTTCGAAATGTTCGGCGAGATGAAGATGAACGTATATATATACGGCCCAAAAGATGATGTTTACCACAGAGGAAAATGGCGCGAGGAGTACCCTGCAGAACTCGGCAAGAAAATTACCGAATACGTCAATGCTGCCAAAGCCAACAAAGTGGAGTTCGTGTGGGCCATTCACCCTGGCGAGGATATCCAATGGAACGAAACAGACAGAATAAACATTGTAAACAAGCTCAAAGCTATGTGCAAACTCGGCGTGAGAGCATTCTCGGTATTCTGGGACGACCTTTGGAATGACGACGGCACAAACGGCGACGAACAGGCCGAGCTGATGAACTATATCACCGAAGAACTTGCAAAAGAGTACCCCGACGTGAAGCCGCTTGTAATGTGTCCTACACAATACAACAGAGGCTGGGCCAACACAGTTTACCTTCCCGACCTTGGCCGTATCATGAAGAGCGACATCAATGTGATGTGGACAGGAAACACTGTCGTTGACATGATAAACAAGAGCGACGTAGAGTGGATAAACAACCAGATCAAGCGCAAGGCATATATTTGGCTCAACTACCCCGTAAGCGACTATTGCATCGACCACCTGCTCATGGGCCCCACATACGGCAACGACAAGAACATTGCCGACATGCTGTCGGGATTCGTATCAAACCCAATGGAGTATGCCGAGGCATCAAAAGTATCGTTGTTCAGCATTGCCGACTACACTTGGAACATGCCTGCATACGACAGCGACGCTTCGTGGGATGCTGCCATAAGATATATAATGCCTGAAAACTATGAGGCATTCCGTTTCTTCTGCGAAAACAACGTTGACCTTGGCGCGAACGTTCACGGATTACGCAGAACCGACGAGTCACCCGAATTCAAAGAGGCAAAGAACACCTTTAACAGCAACATAAAGAACGACAGGGCAAAGGCATACGCCGCAATCGAAGCACAGTTCGACAAGCTTGTAGCATCTGCCGAAACCATGCTGACAACCGACGAGGCAGAGGCTCTGACAAGCGAAATTAAGCCTTGGATACAGGCAATGAAATACCTCGGCGAGAGAGGTGGATGCATCATCGACATGAACAATGCTCTTAATTGCGAAAACCCAGACAGCTTTGTAAACAGCTACCTACGTTACCAACAACTCACCGTTGCTCAGAGTGCATTGCGTTCACGCGACTTTGATGGAGCATTAAGAACAGCCACGCCGTCTGTCGGCTCTGTCCATGTTGAGCCTTTCCTGAAAGAAGCTGTAGGCACACTCGTTGCCGAATACAAGGAGGTTTACGACTACCGTACAGATGTATTCCCTGCACAGGTACTCGACAACGGCACATATAACATCATGTATAATGGCAAATACCTAACAAACAGAACTCAAGACAGCAACAACAGTGCACCTGTATTCCAAAAGGAGTTGGACGTTATACGCCCACAACGTCAGGAGTGGAAAATTTCGGTTGACCCAAGCACTAACCGTTACAAGATCATCAACATCTTGGACGAACGCTACATCAACGAGAATGGCGAATTCACAGTAAGCAACGAAACCAACCCATATGAGGCAGTATGGCACACATATAGCATCACCCAACTTGCCAATGGCAAATATGCTATCAAGAACGGTGGCAGTGCAGGAAATGACTTCTGGAATGTTGAAGGTGAACGCATCAAGAAAAACGGCACGAACGCATTGCCGTCGCAATACGTGTTCGACCTTGTTCCATTGGGTGGCAACGTGCAGGAGAGCTTTATCGAGAACGGTGGCATTTACTACATTATGGACGGCAAGAAACTCCTGACCAACACAAAAAGTGACACACCGAAATTCGAAACCGTTGACACACCGACAAAAGCACAGGAATGGAAAATCACAATCGACAGCAACGGTAAGGACTGCTACAAAATTGTAAGCAATGACGACCAACGTTATATGAACGAATATGGTGTATTCGGTACCAATCAATACTACAGCGATTGGAACACTTACCTGCTTACAAGAATGGGCGACAATTGGTCGATACAATGGACACAGTCAGCCACCACAAAGGACGGTGTAAAATATCTTGTAGTGTCGGGCGACAGGCTTGAAGCAAAGAGCGTGGCAGAGAACGAAAGCTACACTGTGAAAATTATTGCCAAAGAGAATTACACTTCGGTAAAAAATATAGACAAGTACGCTTTAACATACAATGGAACAGCCATTTATGCCGACGATGCCGAGTGCATAGAGATTTACTCTATTGACGGTAGAATTATCAAGCAGAGCAATGAAGAAAGCATTACGACTGCCGAGTTTACAAGCGGCGTTTACATTGCAGTTGCAAGATACAGCAACGATGTAGAGGTTTTGCGTTTCACCGTAAAATAAGTAAAATTTACAAACAAAAGAGTGCTGCACAAACGCATTTGTGCAGCACTCTTTTTTGACAGTTATCAACAGATTGTTCATAAGTAATTGTTTTTTTATTAAAAAACATTACTTTTTTTTCATAACTTCGCATAATGAAACAAAAAAAACGGACTATAGCCGTTAGAACAATTCTGATAATATGGGAAAAATCATAGCATTAGCAAACCAAAAAGGTGGTGTTGGAAAAACCACTACAACCATAAACCTTGCAGCTTCGTTGGCAACACTTGAGAAGAAAGTGCTTGTAATCGATGCCGACCCACAGGCAAATGCCTCGTCGGGATTAGGCATTGATATACGCAATATCGATTGCTCTATTTACGAGTGCCTTATCAGCAAAGCATCTCCCGAACAGGGAATACACCAGACCTGCGTAAAGGGCTTGGATATCATTCCGTCACACATTGACCTTGTAGGTGCAGAGATTGAGATGCTCGACATGCCGAACAGAGAGAAAATCATGCGTGAAGCTCTTGCTCCAATCAAGGACAAGTACGATTATATTTTGATTGACAGTTCTCCGTCGTTGGGACTCATAACAGTAAACTCTTTGACAGCTGCCGATTCTGTAATAATTCCCGTGCAGTGCGAGTATTTCGCGCTTGAGGGTATCAGTAAGCTGCTCAACACCATAAAAATCATAAAGTCGAACCTGAACCCGAAGCTCGACATCGAAGGCTTCCTGCTCACCATGTTCAATTCGCGCTTGCGCTTGAGCAATCAGGTTTACAACGAAGTGAAAAAACACTTCCGCGAGTTGGTTTTCGACACTGTAATCCAGCGTAACATAAGACTTGGAGAGGCTCCGAGCATGGGTATTCCCGTAATCATGTACGATGCAGAATCAACCGGTGCGAAGAACTACCTTTCACTCGCCAATGAGATAATCAACAGAAACAATTAAGAACAACAGGTTCCCGTAACTACCCTATAATGGCAAAACAGAAATTCACACTCGGACGCGGACTCGACGCGCTGATTTCAACCGAAGCGCTACGCCCTGCAGCCTCATCGTCAATTGGCGAGATTGAGATTGAAAAGATACACGCAAACCCCAACCAGCCACGACGCGAATTCAACGAAGAGGCACTCAACGAGCTTGCAGACTCAATAAGAGAGCTTGGCGTTATACAGCCTATCACTCTACGCAAGAACGATGACGACAGTTATCAGATTATTGCCGGAGAAAGACGTTTCCGCGCTTCACAGCTTGCAGGCAAGACAACTATCCCTGCATATATCCTCAACGCCAACGACAAGGACACCATGGAAATGGCCCTTATCGAGAATATCCAACGCGAGGACCTCAACCCGCTTGAAATTGCATTGGCGTATCAGCAGCTGATTGAACAGCACAACCTGTCACAGGAGCAGTTGAGCAAGCGTGTAGGCAAAGGACGCGCCACGATTGCGAACTTCCTGCGTCTTCTGAAGCTGCCGGGCAATATCCAGGTTGCACTGAAAGAGAAGCGCATTGACATGGGACATGCCAAAGCATTGCTCTCATTGACATCGCATGCCGACCAGATAAGAGTATTCAACGAGGTTATCAAGAACAACTATTCGGTTCGTGAGGTTGAAGAGCTTATCCGCAGCATGAAGGAGAACGGCAACGGCGCAACAGCAGAGAAGGCAAACAGCAAGAAACAGGACGACACATATCACCAACTCAAGAAGCACCTGACTCATTTCTTCCAGACCCCCGTACAGCTCACATGCTCGGCAAAGGGTAACGGAAAAATCAGCATCAAGTTCAAGAACGAGCAGGAGCTGGAACGTATTATCGCCATCTTCGACCGACTAAACCAATAAAAACGTGCAGAGCACCCGATTGACATACGGAGTTATCATTGCCTTGCTGATTTCCATTTTCAGCACAGGTGCAATGGCACAATCGCAGACAACGGATACAAACGTTGTAGGCGATTCAATTATTGATGCAAGCCTCAGAAGCGATTCTCTCATTGCAGACAGCATCTACAAGGATTTTGCGTCAGAAGACTCCCTTGTGGCACTCACAAACGACAAGGCAACCCGTGTCAAGACCAAAAAGGTGTGGAAACCCGACACGGACAAGTCGATATGGCTCGCCCTGATTATTCCGGGCGGAGGACAGATATACAACCGCAAGTATTGGAAGTTACCAATTGTCTATGGCGGTTTTGTGGGATGTATGTATGCATACAATTGGAACAACCAGATGTATAAGGACTACCGACAGGCATATCTTGACATCATGGACAGCGACCCGAACACAAATTCCTACAAGGATTTCTTTAGACCGGGATATGACTATGATGCCAACAAGGAGTATTTGAAAAGCGTGTTCAAGAAGAGGAAAGACCGCTACCGTCGCTGGCGTGACCTGAGTATCTTTGCCACAATAGGCGTGTATGCTCTGTCGGTGATTGACGCGTATGTAGATGCACAGCTCGCAAGCTTTGACATAAACGAAGAGATAAACCTCACTATTGAGCCACAAGTAATCCCCGGCAACGACTTCTCGCGCGACAAGGGTTACTATGGCCTCAACTGCAACATAACATTTTAACCAACAAAAGGATAATGCAAAAAACCATAACAGCCCTGACAATTTTTATCATGCTTGCCACAAACAGCGTGGCAGGAACATTCTTGCCGGACTCTGTGGCCAACAAAATAGAAACAACAAACGCGGCTCCCGACAGCACACGCTCGGCAGCAGACGACAAGGATTCGTTTGAGATGCCCGACTACATGCTACAGGAGATTGACAGCATACTGAACAGTTGGCAGGCACGCAACCTGCTGAAAAAGTTAGAAAGCGTGCAGGACAGCATGGTAAGCACAAACATAACCGACACATTATATGCCGAACGCCTGCAAAGCATGCCGACAATAGTAAAGATGCCATACAACAGGGTTGTAAGGTCGTGCATCGACTCATACACCACAAAAAACCGTTCGTTGGTGTCGTATATGCTCGGTATGTCGGAGTTCTACATGCCTATCATCGAGGAAGAGATTGACCGCGCCGGTATTCCGCACGAGTTGAGATACCTGCCGATAATAGAGTCGGCCCTTAACCCTAAGGCAGTGTCAAGAGCCAGCGCCAAAGGATTGTGGCAGTTCATGTTCTCGACAGCAAAATTATATGGTTTGAAGGCGAATAACTACATTGACGAGCGTTTCGACCCGATAAAATCGACAAAGGCGGCAGTCCGTTACCTTGCCGACCTGTATAAACTGTTCGGCAAATGGGAACTTGCCATTGCGGCATACAACTGCGGCCCGGGAAATGTAAAGAAAGCCATTGTTCGTTCAGGCGGAAAGACCGATTTCTGGGATATATACTACTTCCTTCCACGCGAGACACGCGGATACCTGCCGATGTTCATTGCCGCAAATTACATAATGACATTCCACAATGAGCATGGTATAAAGCCGTTAGAGCCAAAAATGACAATAACGACAGACACCGTTGTCATTTCCAAGAACCTGCATTTCAAGCAGATTACCGAGGTATGCGGTGCCGACCTTGAAGAGATAAGAGCTCTCAACCCGCAATATATCAAGGATATTATACCCGGTGAGAACGAGCCTTATGTATTACGTCTTTCAAACAATGTAGTGACAGACTTCCTTGCCAACGAGGACAGCATATACCGCCACAAGGAGAAAGAGTTCTTCCCAAGAGAGAGCATCGCAGAAATGCTCAAACAGGCAAAAGCAAACAACGGAGGAATAGGCACACTCAAACGCCACAAGATACAAAGTGGCGAGACACTCGGCAGTATTGCACTCAAATATAGGGTTACCGTCAAGCAGATTATGAAATGGAACGGCTTGACAAGCACCAATATCAGAGCAGGAAAATACCTCAACATATACTAACCGGCCATGGATAGCAACGAAGAGAACAAGCTTATGAACGAAGAGGCTGCCATAAATGCCGCCTTTCAGGAGTTGCTGGATATTTATCTGGCATCGCAGCACCGCAAGAAAGTTGAGCTTATCACAAAAGCATTCAACTTCGCACGTCAGGCACATAAAGGTGTAAGACGTCACAGCGGTGAGCCATACATAATGCACCCTCTTGCCGTTGCACGTATTGTCTGCAAGGAGATTGGTTTGGGCTCGACATCAATTTGTGCAGCGTTGTTGCACGACGTTGTCGAGGATACCGACTACACTGTTGAGGATATCAGAAACCTCTTCGGCGACAAGATAGCAAACATTGTCAGCGGTTTGACAAAAATTGCCGGCGGAGTGTTCGGAACACACGCGTCGGAACAGGCAGAGAACTTCAAGAAGCTGTTGCTCACCATGAGCGAGGATATACGCGTTATCCTTATAAAAATCGCCGACCGCCTGCACAACATGCGCACGCTGAAGCACATGCAGGTGAACAAACAGTACAAGATTGCCGGCGAGACATTATATATATATGCACCTATCGCATACCGCTTAGGACTGAGTCGCATAAAGACAGAACTCGAGAACCTCAGCTTCCAGTACGAGCATCCCGAGGAGTATGCACGCATCGAGAAGAAGATTGAAAAGACACAGCAGGAACGCGACAAGCTATACACCGAGTTCACGCAACCCATTTGCGAGCAACTCGATGCAATGGGCATCAAGTACAGCATCATAGGACGTGTAAAGTCACCCTACTCCATCTGGAACAAGATGCAGAAGAAGCATGTTGCATTCGAGGACATATACGACATACTCGCTGTACGTATCATATTCACTCCACGCGAAGGACGTGACGAGAACAACGAGTGTTTCAACATATACATCGCACTTACAAAGCTGTATAACGCACACCCCGACCGCCTACGCGACTGGGTGAACAAGCCAAGGACAAACGGCTACAAGGCGTTGCACGCCACATTCATGAGCAACCATGGCGAATGGATTGAGGTACAGATAAGAAGTGAGAAGATGAACGAGATGGCCGAAAAAGGTATCGCCGCACACTGGAAGTACAAGAGCCAGGGCGAAACAACCAACGACGACCAACTTGAGAATTGGCTGCACACCATAAAGGAGATTCTCGACGACCCGCAGCCCAACGCACTCGATTTCCTTGACACCATAAAGCTCAACCTTTATGCCACCGAGATATTTGTCTTTACGCCAAAGGGCGACATAAAGACAATGCCACAGAACTGCACAGCACTTGACCTTGCATACAGCATACACACATTCCTCGGCAACCATTGTATAGGTGCAAAGGTAAACCATAAACTCGTACCGCTGAACCACCAGTTGCAAAGCGGTGACCAGGTAGAGATTCTGACATCGAACGCGCCAAGAGTAGATGAAAGCTGGCTATCGTTCATTACAACAGCCAAGGCACGTTCAAAGATACACGCGGCACTGCGCCGTCAGCAGCGTATTATGCAGAACGAAGGCGAAGAGAAACTTAACACTTTCCTTGAAAAAGAGGGACTCGGCAACCACGCCGGCAACATCGAGAAACTATGTAACCTGCACAAGCTGAAGGACCGCGAGGAACTGCTCACAGAGATAGGCAAAGGCACTGTCGTACTCGGCAACGACGACAAGGACGCCTTGCTTGGTACAAAGAAATTGAGCTTCGCATCGATTTTCTCCTTCAGCCGCGACAAGAAGAAAGAGGACACCCCGATAGAGGTACACGAAAATATCGACCGCAAGACACCGCTCAACCTCACAGAGGAGAGCCTCAAGAGCCGATATATCATTGCGGACTGCTGCCACCCCATTCCGGGCGACGACGTCTTGGGATATTACGACGAGAACAAGCATATTGTAATACACAAACGCAACTGCTCGGTAGCAAACACCCTAAAGAGCAGCCACGGCGACAGAATTCTCGCAGCCAAGTGGGAAACACACAAGCAGTTGTACTTTGTCGTACCTATACAGATTACAGGTATCGACGACATGGGAGTGTTGCATGAAATTACCACAATCATTTCGCAACAGCTTAATGCCAACATACAAAAGATGCACATCGAGAGCAACAACGGCATATTCGAAGGTACATTCTGGATAAACGTACACGACGTTCAGGACGTAAAGAACATCTGCGAAAACCTCAAGAAGATAAAGAATATCAAGACTATTGCAAGAATAGGATAATCACAAAAATGATTATGACTAAGAAAAACAAGCAATTGCCCATGAAAAAGATTTTATTAACCACTCTGTTTCTGCTTTTTGCAAACAGTATTTTTTCACAAACAAGCATTTATCCGAAAGAAGAAGGTACAAAGATTTTTAATGAAAATGGATACACCTATCAGGCAGACAGATTAGGAAGTGGAATCATCAAAGTATATAACAGCGATAATAAATGGATTAACCAAACAAAAATCCATAAGCCCACGGGGGATTTCCCGGACGAGAACACTCCGGATCTTGAATCAAATGAATGGAAGAAACAAACAGATGTTTTGTATTCAATTTTAGAAGAGTCTTATTCTGACGAAGAGAAAGAAAAGATAAAAGGAATTGGGAGAAAAGGAACTGGTTTTGTAGAACTGTTCATAAACCCGGAAACAGGTAAAGTAGATGACGTACGTTTCTCTTTTTTCAGGTTATCTTATTACATGTACATTCCTGTATCAAAATTCAGGGAAATTGAGTTGAAAATAAAAGAAAAATTACAATTCAAAGTTACGGATTACGGAAAAGAACTTAATTATATTTATGACTTCCATAACTATAATTTTGAATAAGGAATGACTACCATTTCAAGTAACA
>JAGCLA010000010.1 GCA_017647225.1 Bacteroidaceae bacterium
AGCAGGAACTGAAGAAGTATATCCATTACTACAATAATGATAGAATAAAACTGAGACTAAAAGGAAAGAGTCCGGTGCAATACCGAACTCTTTACCAATAAATTTATTTATTAATCCGTCCAACTTTTTGGGGTCAGATCACATTCCAGGAATGTCCATTGTTTTTTTATGCGGTGTTCTTTAGTCGTTGAACTTGCTCGATATAATCTCGAAAGGAATCTGATAGCTGTCGCCACCGCGTAGTCTTACGCTTGTAATGTCTGTGTTGTGGGTAATCTTGACAATGCTGCCGTTGCTGTCGAGTGTGGTACTTACAGGGATAAGCACAACCTTGTTCCAGTTCGGGTTCTTGCTTTCCCAATCAGGTGATTTTATACCTTCGGTATATTCTTCGTAACAATGTTTCAGCAAGTTTGATATGTTGCTGAATTGGTATTGGTTGCTGCTGCTTGTAAATGATGTGATATACGAAGTCTTGTTGTCAGGCAGTTCGTTCTTTAGGAAAAAACGGTACATGTCCTTCTTTCTTACCATTAATAAGGTTGAAGGTGGGGTAGCGCCGTTGTCTGTATCTTCGTTATATCTTCTGAATATGATTTTTGCAGTGTTTATGATGTTGTTCGACTCAATAGCCTCTATTATCGGCAATTCAACTTCGGTGAACAATCCTGCAGGTGTCTTTATGTATGTGAGTTCTTTGTTGTCTGCCAATTCTTTTAGTCCTGTGTTGTCGAACTTGTTTGTCTGCAAGACCTCTTTTCCTGAATAGAACGGAGCTGACAAATGTTGAATGGAGTCTTGTCCTGTACTGCTTTTGATGCAACGGTCAAAGCCTATGTCAAGACGTGCACGGTATATCTTTACGACAGTACCGTCGCCATGTGTGCATTTTACATATATGCCCTTGAATATGCTGTCAATGAAAACCTCTGAATTGGCGAAGTACTTTTCTCCTCCCTCTTCATAGAATTTGCTGATAAATTTTTTACCAATGCTGTTCGGCAAATTAATCTCTATGTGTCTTGTATAATCTCCATTAAGGATAGTATCGTGCAGGGTGAAGTCTATGGCATTGAAAGTCTTTGTTGCCAAAGGCTCTTTGTTTGCATCATAGAAATCTTCGGGTGTTATGTTTGTATAATAGGGCTTTCCCTCAATCAGGGTGTTGTTCAATTCATATACCTCGCACTTCATTGCATTGAGTGAGTCGCCGAAATAGTTGCTTACATAGAGTCTCAGCTTTGTATATGAAGCTGTATCTCCGACAACCCTTTCTTCCGGGAAGAAGAAATCCTCGGTACAACCGAACTGTGTGATAAAGCCGGAATTGAAAACGGTTCCGCTCTCTTCGTCGGTGTATTGTCCCAAATATACATCGCTTGTATTTGCCAATATCGAGTCGTTTACCATTATGGTACGGCTTGTGGCATAACATGTATCGGTCTTTGTGATAATCAGGTCTTCTGTAGGAACAATGCTGTTTCCGATTGTGCCTGTAGAATCATCGCATCCCGCAGCTATAAGCAATGTTGCTATTATCAATAAAAAACATGATATATTCTTCATGTATTTTTTATTAAGGGTTATTAATAGGTGTTAAACTGACTCTTATTTATCAATCAAGCAACCTCACATAGTGACGTTGCTTGATTATTCTTATTATCCAAGTAGTGAGTTGTAGAAGTCGTAGCTGTTGTTGCCGTTCTCTTCTTGAGTCTGCTTGGGGAGTATTGCCTTGCCTAATGACTCTGCATACTCAATAAACTCTTGTGGAATGTTATCTCCGTTAATTGCTATACCGTCGCTGTATTTTATTGCAAGTTTAATCAGCTCGTTGTATGTTGTAGGTGTCTGCAAGCCTTCAAGCATCTCAACGTTCATGTCTTTGCATAACAACTTCTGTGCAAATGTTTCGTTTAACGGCTCTTTGAAATCCTCGTCAAAAAGCGATACTACAATTTTTGAGTCACGGAATGATGGCTCTTCCTTGTATGCTGTTCTTATATACAAAGGAATCAAAGCTGACATCCAACCGCAACAGTGGATTATTTCGGGGCACCAACGCTGCTTTTTGACAGCCTCAATTACACCGAGGTTGAAGAAAATTGTACGTTCGTCGTTGTCGCTGTATTCGTTTCCGTTCTCGTCCTTTGTCATCAGACGGTTATGGAAATAATCTTCATTGTCTATGAAATACACCTGCATTCTTGCCGACAGTAACGATGCTACCTTGATTATGAGAGGGTGATCGGTGTCGTCAATGATAAGGTTCATTCCTGAAAGGCGTATAACCTCGTGCAAGTTGTTACGACGGGTATTTATTGTGCCCCACAATGGAGTAAATGTTCTTATCTCTTTTACTTTGTCCTGTATCGCCTGCAACTGCTCCTGACTCGCTGTACCTATAGGCGATGCTTGAACAAACGGTGTAATTTCCTGAGTAATAAATAAAATTTTTTCTGCTTTCATCTTTTCATCAATATGTTACGGATGTAGTCCGTGCGACACAAAGTTACGAAAAAAATGTCAATTAGACAAATGTTATATCCGTTTTAAGCTGATTTATGACAATATGAGAATAATTTATGGCTTTTAACAGATGATTTACTTTTTGAAAAGGGGTAATTTTATTTTAATTAAAACGTTTTTAATTTATTTTTTTCTTCGTTTTATGATTAAATGTTTGTTACTTTGCACTCCAAAATAAAACAGCCATAATTGGGAATAAAAAAAGTGTAAAAAATGAGGGTTGTTTCTACAAAAGCAGAACTTAAATCACTTCTTGATGCATGTCGTCTTGAAGGTAAATCTATATCTCTTGTTCCTACAATGGGAGCTTTGCATGAGGGACATGCATCGTTGGTAAGACGTTCGGTGGCGGAGAACGATGTGACTGTTGTCAGCGTCTTTGTCAATCCGACACAGTTCAACGACAAAAATGACTTGAAGAACTATCCGCGTACATTGGAGGCCGACTGCGCTTTGCTCGAAAAGGAAGGTGCCGACATCGTCTTTGCGCCTACTGTGGAAGAGATGTACCCCGAAGAAGATACACGCGTTTTTGCCTTTTCTCCACTTGATACTGTTATGGAGGGTGCTTGCAGACCGGGACATTTCAATGGCGTGGCGCAGATAGTAAGCAAACTGTTCTATGCGGTTGAGCCCGATAGAGCATATTTTGGTGAAAAGGATTTCCAGCAGTTGGCTATTATACGTGAGATGGTGCGTCAACTCTCTTTTGATATTGAGATTGTCGGTTGCCCGATAGTCCGCGAAAATGACGGCTTGGCAATGAGTAGCCGTAATACATTGCTGTCTGCCGAAGAGAGGGAGCGTGCATTGACAATCTCGCGCACTCTGTTCAAGAGTCTTGAATATGCAAAGGGTAACAACCTTGCAGAAACCAAGGCCTTTGTGGAGGCTGCAATAAATGAAACTCCGGGGCTTGACTTGGAGTATTACCAGATTGTTGACGGCAATACCCTACAGGCGATAGAGGAGTGGAGTGACAGTGAATATGTTGTGGGATGTATTGCTCTTTTCTGTGGAAAGGTACGTCTTATCGATAATATTGTATATAAGGATAAAGAATAAGATATGTTGTTACAGGTATTGAAATCCAAAATTCATTGTGCTACAGTTACTGAGGCCAATCTTCAATATATGGGTAGCATAACTATCGATGAGGCTTTGATGGAGGCTTCAGGTATGATAGAGGGCGAAATGGTACATGTTGTCAATAATAGCAACGGAGAGCGTATCGTTACATATATTATAAAAGGAGAAAAGGACTCCGGTGTCATCTGCCTTAATGGTGCGGCAGCCCATAAGTTCCAGCCGGGTGACGTGGTGATAATTATGGCCTATGCCATAATGACTCCCGAAGAGGCTCACTCATTTGCGCCTAAGGTGATAATACCTGACAAGCATAACAGAATTTGAGTTTGGGGGCTTGGTAAAGAACAGGCGCGGATAGAGTAGCTGTTCTTTTCATTCCGGTTGTTTATAATAACAGAAAAGGGGAATAATTGCTATTATTCCCCTTTTCTGTTATCTTTCTTATCCTTCTTTTTCTCTTTCTCCTTGTCTTTCTTCCACCAGATCCATTTGTTGAAGTCGTGGCGGAGTATGATGCCTGCACCTTGTGTGGTGAGGTTAGTCTTTGAGAAATATCGGTCGTTGGTCTTGCTGTATGCCTTTAGGCTTATGGTTCCTTTCTTGTTTAGCAACAACTGCAATTCGAAGTCACCGATAAAGTTTCTGTTTGCGACAGGGTTTTCTTTATAGCCTAAATTACCGTTTATCAGCAAGCGGTCGTTGAGCAGGCGTCCTTCGAGCATACCTTCGACCTCCATGTCGTTCCAACCCATTTCATTGGTCGAAATGTTTCCGGAAATGTTCCAGTTACCGTTATTGATTATCTGTCCGAGCATGTTGTTCAACTGGCTCGACAGGGTATTTGATATGAGTGATTCTACAGCGGTGGTGCTTTGTGTGTTTGTGGCAAGCTGGTTGCCGTAATCGTAGGTGTAGAATCGTCCGAAACCGAGCAGGTATATGAACTGCATGTTCTTTTGCTCTTGTGTGGTTGTAGCACTTGCAAGCATCTCCTTTTCCTCTTCACTGCCTTCGGGAAGTTCAAGGTCGAAACTCAATTGTGGCGAAGCAAGTGTTCCTGTTATGTCCAGCAGGCAGTTTACTTTGACATTCTTTCTGTTTGTGGCTTCGGTGGTCAGTGCGCTGAGCGATGCTGACGGAACAAGATATTTTGCCTTAAGGTCAAGATTTGCATAGTATGGGTTACCGTTGAATTGCAAAGAGCTGCCTTTTGTTATGTTGAACTCCTTGGTAAGAATATCCTGTACGGTAATTTTGTATTTTCCTCGGTCGAGGTCGAGGTTTCCTTTAAGCGAGAAACCGTCCTTTTCGTCGTAAATAGCATTTACCGTTCCATGACCGTAGAGGTCGATATAGTCATCGCTCTTAAGGTTTGTGAATACCTTAATCTGTAATCCTTCGTTTACATCAAGCAAGAAGTCGAGGTTCAGGCTACTCTCGAGGTTGTTGTATGTGGCGAGATTGTTGTCCTCGATGATTTTTTCAATGTCAGGCTTTTTGCTGCTGTCGATGAATGTGATGAACTTGTTGTCGCGGACATTTCCCGATTCGCTTGCATTATATACAACACGTGAGCCGGGCTCGGTGCTTGCTTCGGCTTTAATGAACAGACCCTTTGAACTTGCTTTCAGGTTTGCGGTGCCGGTAGTATATACTGTTCCATAGACAGGAATCTTGTCAAAATTATTTGTGTCATATACAAGAAGATTATTGCATCTAGCATACAAGTCGCATGCCCATTGTGTAAATTTCTTGTGTGTGACACTTCCGCTCAACCAGCCTTCGTTTCCGCGCCTGTCTGTTACACGTGCTTCATTGAAGGATAATTTCCCGCTTGTAAAGTAAAGCGAATCGCCGTGGAATGTGTATTTTACATTTGTAGGGTTTACACGCGCACTGCAATTCAATGCTACGGCACCTTGCATGTCAACACCTTTCCATTTGCCTAATATCTGTACGTTTCCGCTTGCAGTACCTTCAATGTCAGACATTATTGATCTTACAAACTTGTTGACAAAAACGGCATTTATCTCGTTTGCATCAATGTTGATATGTATGGTGTCGTTTGCCTGTGAGAGAATACCATTTACTTTTGATGTCTTATTGTCGTCGTTATGTATATCGGCATTAAGGAATATTGACTTGTCGTTATTTCTCCATCCTATATTAAGGTCTGCTTTACCAAGATATCCGTTATCAATCTTGAAACTGTCAATTTTGAAATCTCCACTTACGTTAGGCGCTGATAAAAGACCTGACGCGTATGCAGAGCCTGTTGCATTGCCGTTGAATTTGAGTATACGGAATTTTATCAAATCAAAAATTGTTGATACCTCAAGGTTGTTCGCACTTATGCTCAAAGTGTCTTCCGGTTTTTTGCCTATGTCACCGTTGAGTCGCAAATGTTGTGACTCGTTGTAAAGGTATAGAGCATTTATGTTTATCTTATCAAGGTTTCCCGATACCTTGCCTCCTGAAATGTACCACACACTGTCGTTGTGTGTTATGCTGTCGGGGTGTACGTATGCATTAATGAAAAGCATATCGTCTGAATCCCTTCCAATCATGGCATCTACTCCCAATCTTCCGCGTTTCTTCTTCTTGGTCTTGTCGTTTTCCCAGCTCAGCAGGTTCTGTATCGTGTCGTTTGACAGAGTGCAGTTCAAGGTTATTTTCATATTGCTATCGCCAGCCTCTTTCTTTGATGGTTTTGAAGGCTTGATAACGAACGTTTCAAGAGTTAGCGCTTCGTCTGTCGATTTGCCGTTTACTCCTATAGTCCTGTACTTGCTGTTTTTTACATCGATATTGTTGATTGCGGTATTGAGCGTGAGAATACCGTTACGGTCATTGCATGTTCCGTTTATGAATGAATGGTCGTTTATTACAAACGGGAGTTTCAATACGTGACTTGCAAAATGGCTGTCTTTGATATCGCACTTGAAAATGTAGTTGTTGTTGCCTGTCGCTGTATCGTTTGCTATTGCCAATGACGGAACATGCTTTGTGGTTTGCTTCAACAGGCTGCTGATGATTGAGCTGTAGTCGAAAATTCCGACGACGCTTAAATTGATGAAATCGGAATTGAGGATTATCAATCTTTGCTCTTCGGTACGTGTGTCGCAGAAATGCAGGTTGCGCACAGTGCTTTTGCCGCAGCTGTCAGTGAATGTCAGGTTCTGTATTTTTGCATTTAAGAGGCTGTTATTTTCGTCGCTTGAATTGAACTCACCGTCAAGGTTGAACGAGAATTTTCCGTCCAATTTGTCATAAACGCCTATCAAACAGGGGTTGATGGAATCGACATCGAGCGAGATTGTGGCATCATGTCCTTTTATGTTCTTGTAATCGATGTTCATGCGTGCCGTTACGCCGGGGTCTGCAGTTCTGATACCGGCGCTGAAGCTGTTGCTGGCCGCATTGTATGCACCCGCAAATTCAATTGGGGCAAAAAGGTGACTGTTGCTTTCCAGGTCTATGACCGTTCCGTCGAATTGTACGTTCTTCTCCGTTTCGTTGAAACATCCGTTAGCATTTGCCTGTAGCGAACATTTTAATGGCTCGTTATAGTCGGTTATGTTGTCAATGTCTATGTCATAACCGCTTGCGGCAATGTCGAAACGTCCATCTTTGCTGTAGGAAATTTCTGTGGAAATGTTTCCGCTTCCTGTTTCGGCTACGGCATTACCCTTTATTTTCTTGTCTGTGATTTCTGCTTCAGCTGTCAAGTCAAGGTATTTTACCTTGTCGGCGATGTCAGGCATCTCTTTTTCAAAAATTGACTGCAACTGTGATATACCCGAATTGCTGAGGCTTAATTGCCTTACGTAAATGTTGGCTTTCCTGTCACTGCAGTAAGGGTTGTCGACAGTGGCAACGGCCTTTAACGAAATATCGTTGTTAAGACTGTTTGCCGAAATTTCTGTTCGCGACAATATACTGTCGGAACGGCTGTTGATGTTGAATGTCAATGCCGGTATCTTTTCGGCCAATTCCGGGCTTAGTGCGGCAAAGTCGCTTGGCGTTACTCTTTGGCCGTTGATGTTTGCTGTTATTTCCAGCGCTTTGGCTCTCTCCTTGTCGAAGGATACAGCTATGGAGTCCGAGGTGATTCTGCTGTTGGGGAACTCCAATGCAAGGTTCTTCAGATTTATGTTTCCTTTGCTTGTCTTAATTCCGGCTTTTAGCTTGTTCAGCGTGAGTCCGCTTTTTTCATGTCCTGAAACGGAACGTACAAAGAGGTCCAACTCCTCTTTATGGAATTTCCTTAATGACACATTGCAACGTATTCCGCTTATGGCAATGTGTGCGGGGTTGAATTTTGTGTTGTCCCAAGGCTTGTCGTATATGTCGTATCTGAATTTTCCGTCATATATGATAACTTGGTTTATATGTACCGACAATGCCTTCTCGTTCGGGTCTTTCTCTTTTTTCAGCTTGTCGATGATGAATTGTATGTTGAGCGGAGATTTCTCCGAAATGCGGTTGAGTCTTATATCGGGCTCTGCTACTGTGAGAGTGTTTATCTGAATCCTGTTGTTCAGGAGTTCAAATGGCGAAATGTGTGCTGTGAACTCTTTTGCAGCAAGGACGGTGTCTTTGTCCAAGTCGAGGATAAGAATGTTCTTTAAGATTATCTCGTCAAGGTTTTTGACCAATATGGATTCCGCGTTGAGCGGTATTTCCAGAGCCTTCTCAAGCTCTTTTGAAACTTTCTTTGCTATTTTCTGTTGAACGACATCAAGCCTTAACGACAGCGATAAAAGAAATACTATGGTCGCTATCGTCGAGAGAATAATGAATATGTATTTCAGCGGTTTTATAGGCTTGTTTTTTTAGTCAGTGTCCTGATCTTGTGTATTTGTTGCGAAGATAGTGATTTTTAACGATATCATCGATATGTTTTTGTTTTGAATTTGAGTTTAATTGTAGTATTTTTGCATTGTGAATAAAATTATAAAAAAATGATAGAAACAATTGTCGTATTATTCATTTCGGTAGCATTTTTCATAAGTGGCAAGCTGCGTTCCGATATAGTGGCTCTTTGTGCGCTTGTAACTTTGATGTTGCTCGGTATCTTGACCCCAGAAGAGGCTCTGTCGGGCTTTTCAAGTAATGTCATTATAATGATGGTAGGCCTATTCGTTGTTGGTGGTGCCATATTCCAGACCGGTCTTGCCAAAATGATAAGTTCAAGGCTTATGAAGTTGGCAGGAACCAGTGAAACACGTCTGTTTGTGCTTGTAATGCTCGTTACCTCCTTGATGGGAGCTTTTGTCAGCAATACAGGTACTGTGGCGATAATGATTCCTATCGTTGTCAGCATGGCGATGAGCGTGAAAATGAACCCCGGTCGTCTGTTGATGCCGCTGGCTTTTGCAAGCAGTATGAGCGGTATGATGACACTTATCGGTACACCGCCCAACCTTGTCATAAACGAGGAACTTCTCTCGAATGGCTATGAAGGTCTTGGCTTCTTTACATTCTTGCCTGTAGGTCTTATCTGTGCGGCAGTCGGTACATTGCTGCTCTTGCCGTTGAGTAAGAAATTCCTTTCAAAGCCGGGTGCGTTGAGCGGGGCGAGTGCAAGCAGTGGCAAGTCGCTCAAATCGTTGGTCAAGGAGTATGGCATATCAAGCAATCTTCATCGTCTGCAGGTAAATGCAGGTTCGCTCGTGGTCGGAAAAATGATTGGCGAATTGGATATACGCAAGAATTACAGTCTGAATATCATCGAGGTGCGCCATATAGAGCGCAATCAGCGTAATCCTTTGTCAAAGAGCGTGGTGCAGCAGGCGGCTGATTCCGACACTGTGTTGCGTGCCGACGATATCCTTTACATTTCGGGTAGCGAGGCGATCGTAAAGGTATTTGCGGAAAAATATAAATTGGAGATATTGCCCGACAACGACAATTCGACATCAAAGGCTCTTGACTTCTATGACATCGGTGTTGCTGAAATTGTTGTAATGTCATCGTCGTCGGTTGTGAACAAGACAATCAGAGAGGTCGAGTTCAGGTCGAAATACAATGTCAGCGTGCTTGGTATATGCCGCAAGAATAAATATATATTGCAGGGTATCGTAGATGAAACAATACATACGGGTGACGTGCTCTTGGTTCAGGGTACATGGAACAATATCGCAAATCTTGAGAAGGAGACATCGGAGTGGATTGTTGTGGGCCGTCCTCTTGAAGAGGCTGCAAAGGTTACTTTGGACTATAAAGCTCCTGTTGCTGCGGTCATAATGTTGGGTATGGTTGCAGTCATGGTATTTGACTTTATTCCCGTAGCTCCTGTTACTGCAGTCTTGATAGCAGCATTGCTTATGGTGCTTACAGGGTGTTTCCGCAATGTTGAAGCGGCTTATAAAACAATAAATTGGGAAAGTATAGTGCTTATTGCGGCAATGATGCCTATGTCGGTCGCTTTGCAGAAGACCGGTGTATCGGCATGGATATCAAATGCTTTGGTTTCGAGTCTTGGCGGTTATAGTCCTTTGTTGCTGTTGGCAGGCGTATATTTTACCACATCGTTCATGACAATGTTCATAAGCAATACCGCAACAGCCGTACTTATGGCGCCGATAGCTATGACAAGTGCCGTTCAGATAGGTGTAAGCCCAGTGCCTATGCTCTTTGCGGTAACGCTGGGTGCAAGCCTTTGCTTTGCTTCACCTTTCTCTACACCGCCTAATGCTCTTGTTATGCCGGCCGGTCAGTATAAGTTCTCCGACTATGTCAAGGTTGGTTTGCCTTTGCAGATAATACTCGGCATAGTAATGATTCTTGTTTTGCCTTTGTTGTTCCCGTTTTGATTGGATAAAAAATAATATGCCAAAATTGCATATTTTGCTCTTTTATATGTAATTTTGTCAGCAAATTGAATAGTGATGAATGTTACGGAGGTACAGAATGTAAAGCAGCAATTCGGTATAATCGGTAATGACCCTGCATTGTTGAGGGCCATAGATACGGCCATTCAGGTTGCTCAGACCGATTTGACGGTGCTCATAACAGGTGAGAGTGGTGTGGGAAAAGAGTTCTTTCCTAAAATTATTCATTCCAACAGTATAAGAAAGCACGGTAAATATATAGCTGTGAACTGTGGCGCAATTCCTGAAGGAACAATCGATTCAGAATTGTTCGGTCATGTGAAAGGTGCTTTTACAGGCGCGGTGAATGAACGTAAGGGATATTTCAGCGAAGCCAATGGCGGAACTATTTTCCTTGATGAGGTAGCAGAATTGCCAATGTCAACACAAGCCCGTCTGTTGCGTGTGCTGGAGAATGGCGAGTTTTTGCGTGTGGGCTCATCTGACGTGGAAAAGACCGATGTGCGCATAGTGTGTGCAACAAACGTGAATCTTGTTGAAGCAATAGCGGACGGACGTTTCCGCGAGGATTTGTATTACCGTTTGAACACTGTGCCCATAAACGTGCCACCATTGCGCAAGCGTGGCGAAGATGTCGTGTTGCTGTTCATGAAGTTCTGTATGGATTTTGCATCGAAGTATAAAGTTCCCAAAGTTCAGCTCGACGCAAGTGCGAAATCTGCGATAATGGGTTATTCCTGGCCGGGAAATATACGACAGTTGAAGAATATCGCAGAGCAGGTGTCGATACTCGAACTTAACCGCGATGTGAATGGCGATGTAATCTCGCATTATTTGCCAAAAGAACAGAAAAGCAATCTCCCGATGTTTGCAGGGCAGCATGCCGATAAAAAGAGTTTCGAAAGCGAACGCGAAATACTTTATAGCGTGTTGTTCGATATGCGTCGAGATATCACGGATTTGAAAAAACAACTTGAGAGCCTCAGAATGTCGCATCAGGAGAAGGATACCCATGTGGCGTATTATCCGTCAGCACAGTATGCCGAAGCTCAAGAGGTCGCGTTGGTTCAGCATCCGTCGCAGCCTTATCAGATACCGGTATCTCAGGAACGCTTTGAGCCTTCGGCAAGCCTCGTTGAAGAGTATGTCGAAGAGACATTGTCGCTCGATGATATGGAAAAGAAAGCTATATTGTCTGCGCTTGAGCGCAATAAGGGCAAGCGAAGAAATGCTGCTAAAGAGTTGAATATATCTGAACGTACATTGTATAGAAAAATAAAGGAATATGGCATTGAATAAAGTTGTTAAGGCTTTCAGGCTGCATCTTTTGGTGTTGTTGCTATTTGTTGCCGTCGGTTGTACCGTGAGCTACAAATTTACAGGTGCGTCAATCGATTACAACAAGGTGAAGACGATTTCAATGAAGCAGTTTCAGAATCGTGCCCCATATCAGTGGGCTCCTATGGCAACAATGTTTAACGAGGAGCTGAACAATGCATTTGTCCAGCAGACGAAGTTGCAACAGGTACAGCGTGGAGGCGACTTGGAACTTGACGGTGAAATTGTTGCATATGACCAGTTCAATAAGTCAATATCATCTTCGGGTTATTCTTCTTTGGTGCAGTTGAAACTGACTATAAATGTGCGTTTTACCAATAATACAAACCACGAAGAGGACTTTGAGCGCCAGTTTAGTGCAACACGTGATTTCGATGCGGCCCAGTCGCTCGATTCTGTGCAGGAAGACCTTGTGGGTCAGATGATAAAGGAGATAGTGGAATCTATATTCAACGCTGCGGTGGCGAACTGGTAATTTTGTATGGAAAAACTGTCGCACTACATATCGCATCCCGAACTGCTTGACAGGAATACTCTGTACGAACTGCGTATTATGGTTCGTAAGTATCCCTATTTCGATGTTGCGCGTATTCTGATGCTGATGAATCTCTATATCCTGCACGATATTGAATTCGGCAAGGAGCTGCGTAAGGCGGCATTGTTCCTGAAGAATCGTTGGCCTTTGTTTGAGATGATTTCCGGATACGGCGACGACGAAGAGAGTAAATTATTGCAGGAAAATCCGGCTATTGACAGGACCATGTCCTTGATAGACTCGTTCCTCGGTACGTTGCCCGAAGATTCTTTTTCTCTCGAAGCGGAAACGGTTGCAGCTGTCGATTATGTGTCGGCCTATCTTAAAGAGGGGAGTGTGCCTTCGTCTGCTCCGGCTTTGCGTGGTCAGGATATAATAGACGAATTTCTTGCAGGCGGTAATGAGCGTATAACTATAGACCTGAGTGATGACTCGGAAGATACGGGTGCTCAATCTCAAGATGTTCATGATGTGCCGGTAGCCGAAAATTCATTCTTTACCGAAACGCTTGCGAATATTTACATCAAACAAGGTAAATATGAGAAAGCGCTTGAAATTATTCAGCGATTATGTTTGGAATATCCGAATAAAAATCGTTACTTTGCAGACCAAATAAGATTTCTCGAAAAAATTATAAAATATACAAAAAGAAAATAATATGTATTTGCTTTGTGTTTCGCTTATCGTTATCGTAGCGGTGCTTATGTGCTTGATAGTTCTTATTCAGAACTCTAAAGGTGGTGGTTTGGCTGCAGGATTTGCTTCTTCAAATCAGATTATGGGTGTTAGAAAGACTACCGACTTCCTTGAAAAGGCAACATGGACACTTGCAGGTCTAATGGTTGTTATAAGCATTTTGGCTGCTTATTCTCTCCCAAGAGCAACAACTGTTGATGCTTTTGACGCTCAGGCTACTGAGATGTATGAGACAGCTGCTGATAACGCAGAACTTCCTGTAGAGGAGTAAAAAAGACTTTTTACGAAATATAAGGCTGTGCTAAGAAATTAGCACAGCCTTTTTGGGTTTGTATAGGGGTGTTCGTGAAAGTCGGTAATGCAACTGCTTGGTTTTTGGTATTGTTGTCTGCTGTGGAATAGAGTGTCGTGTTTTGTTTGCTTCTTTAATTTAAATTATATAAATTTGAAAACTGATATTGTAGATTTTTATAACTGAATATATATGAAGAACAGATTATTCTTGGTTTTCCTGCTTGCGCTTATGTGTGTCGGTGTTTCGGCGCAGCAAGTAGTGTCGCCGGCCAATGGCAATGTCTATCGTTTTGTTAGTTTTGTAACAGGTAAGGCAATAACAAACGGTGATAATGGTGCGCATGGTGTTTATCTTTCGACCGCTGATGTCAGTGAGAGTTCGAAAGGTCAGGAGTGGGGCTTAGTAGCTTTGTCCGACAAAGAGCCTGTCTATGCATTGTATAATGCGGAATACAATCAAGCACTTGATATGGCTTGGAGTTCAGGCACTCCGGGAAAGTTGTTGCAGTGGGACGGAACATGTACCGACAACCAGTCGTTTTATCTTAATATCATAGATGACGCAGAAGGTATTGTTCAGCTCCAGTACAAGAACGACCGTTCGAAGGTGATGCAGGTGCAGGAAGATGGTTCTTTGCAGGTTGTTGCAGGTGCAGGCGGTAAATCGACCTATTTCTGTTTGCAGTATGTCAGAAAAGATAATTTTGACTTTTTGCCTGTTGTGGGTAACTATTATATTATCCGTGAAAAAACAAGCGGAATGGCATTGAATACACGTGGCAATAAAGATAACAATGCAAGAGTTTATATCGATGAATATAAAGAGGCTGATATGCAGAGTTTTGTATGGCAATTGCGTCGTACTGCCTCAGAGGTCGAGTATTGTCAATTCTATGCCCCTTATTATGGTAAGGCAATTGATGTGGCTCTTGCCGGAGTCAAGTATCCTCTTTTGTGGGATCCTTCGTACAGTAATGAGAATCAGCAATTGCAGTTCATTCCTGTCGATGGAGAAAAAGGTGTCTATCGTATCAATTCAAAAAATAAAGGCTCTTGGTATGCTTTGAAAGCGGATGACAACAATCTCTCAATGAAGTCCGGTTATGACAGTGGCTCTTTGTTTACTCTTGAAAGAGTTTTTCCTGACGATGTTCCAATGGCGAATGTCTGGGAAGACGAGACTTTCTTCGGTGAAAACAAAGAGGCTGGTCATGCTGCTTATATGCCATACGCATCAGTAGAAAAAATGAAAGCTGATGAACGTTATGAATTTCCTTGGATTGAGCCTGAAAATGCAGAATATAAGAGCTTGAATGGAATATGGAAACTGAATTGGGTAAAAACTGTTGCGGAACGCCCCGGCAAGGATGCTTTTTGGGGTGACGATGCAGATGTTTCCGATTGGAATGATATTCCGGTACCGTCATGTCTTGAGATGCAGGGTTATGGCGACCCTCTCTATATCAATGTCAACTATCCGTTCAAGAACAATCCTCCTATGATTGAAATGAAGGACGGCTTGTTGAATTCTGTCGCTTCTTATCGTCGCAATTTTGATATTCCTGCTTCATGGGGCGAAAAGAACGTATTCTTGCATTTCGACGGTATCTATGGTGCTGCATTTGTTTGGGTGAACGGAAAGTATGTCGGTTACACACAGAGTGGAAACAACGATGCGGAGTTTGATGTAACCGAGTATTTGCGTGAAAAGAACAATAACGTATGCGTTCAGGTAATACGTTGGAGTGACGCTTCATATCTCGAAGGTCAGGATATGTGGCACATGAGCGGAATTCATCGCGATGTATATCTTTTCGCGACTCCAAAGACCTTTGTACGCGACCACTATATAACATCGGTTCTTGATGCCTCTGCAGGTTATGCAGGCGGTAGCATGAATGTGGAACTTTTCATTGATAACCGTGCAGGCGTTGCTACCGAAAAAACGGTAGATGTAGCTCTTGTAGCTCCCGATGGAACAACTTTGGAGACAAAGAACGTCAAGGTCGATATTGCCGAAGGAGTTAAATCGGCTAAAGCGAACGTGCTGTTCGAAAATCTTTCAGGTCTGCAGGCTTGGACGGCAGAAACCCCAAATCTTTATACCGTAATCATTGCTCAAAAGGATGCGGCAGGTAATGAGGAACATGTGTTCTCTACAAAATATGGTTTCCGTCATATCGAAATAATGAACGGTCTTGTGTATATCAATGGCGAAAAGGTTCTTTTCAAAGGTGCAAACTTGCAGGACACACATCCTGTGACAGGTCGTTCGGTCGATGTCGAAACAATGCTTGCCGATGTCAAGATGATGAAGCAGGCTAATATGAATACCGTTCGTACGAGCCACTATCCACGTCAGGCAAAGATGAACGCAATGTTCGATTATTATGGTCTATACTGTATGGACGAGGCAGATGTCGAGTGTCACTATAGTTGGGAAATGGGCAAGGAGGCCGGTGGTATAACAAACGAGGATAGCTGGAAAGCGCAGTATGTCGATAGAACAGAACGTATGGTATATCGCGACCGTAATTTCCCGTCAATAATTTTCTGGTCACTCGGTAATGAGAGTGGTGGTGGAAAGAATTTTGAGCATACATATGCTGCTGTGCGTGCTCTCGACCCACGTCCTATCCATTATGAGGGTGCATCGCGTGCCGGAACAGCTCATTCTGATATCTATTCCGAAATGTATCCGCTCTTGACCGAACTTGATGACCATGCCAATGGAAAGTCAGATACAAGCTATCCATATTACACCAACTCAAAGGGGCAACCATATTTTATGTGTGAGTATGCTCATGCAATGGGTAATGCGGTCGGTAATCTTCAGGAGTATTGGGATATTATCGAAAACAGTACATATGGTATCGGTGGTTGTGTCTGGGATTGGGCTGACCAGTCTATTTATGATGCCGATGATATAGCAAACGGCGAGTTCGAGGTTAATGGTCTGAACAAGTATCGTACAGGTTTTGATTATCCGGGTCCTCATCAGGGTAACTTTGTCAATAATGGTCTTGTTGCAGCCGACAGAGCCTGGAGCCCTGAGCTTACCAATGTGAAATATGTATATCAGTATATTAAATTCGAGTCATTCGATGCTTCTGCCAAGAAATTGACAATAAAGAACGACTACGACTTTATCTCGCTCGATAAGTTCTATTTGAAGTATTCGGTGCTTCTCGACGGTAAGGTTGTTGAGAATGGAACAGTTGACGTGCCTGCTGTCAAGCCGGGTAAAACTGCAACGTTGGATATACCTTATAATACAGAGCCTGTTGTTGGTGAAGAAATGCTCTTGAATGTGGAACTGTGCCACAAGAATGAGCAGAGTTGGGTGAATGCGGATTACGCTATTGCCACAAAGCAATATACACTTGTGGAACGTGATATATTGGCTCTTGAGGGTGATGCAAGTGAGGAGTTGGAACTGAATAAGGTCTTGAATGGCTGGGAGGTCAAAAGTTCCAATATGCAAATGTCGTTTGCCACCGACGGAACAATGAAGTCATGGGTTGTAAGTGGAAAGGAACTTATTGTAACCGGCCCTGAATATGACAATTACCGTTGGGTTGAAAATGATAAACCGACAGAATCCCTCAATGAATATAATGCCCAAAGCGGTATCAGAACTAAATCTGCAACATTTACATTAAGCGATGATAAGAAGCATGTCAATGTTGTGGTGAATGCCGAGGGTTGGATGTGTAACTATAAATTTACCTATACGATAACTGCTGACGGTGCCATGGTTATCGATGCATGGTATGTTACAGTGCCCGACGATGTGCGTCGTGTCGGCTTGTCAATGGTGTTCCCTGCCGATTTCGAACAGGTCGAGTACTATGCTTATGGTCCTTATGAGAACTATGTTGACCGTAGAGGCGGCTCAATGCTCGGACGTTATTATACAACAGTCAGTGATATGTTCGAACCTTACCCGATGCCACAGAGTATGGCCAACCGAGAGGGCTTGCGCGATCTCTTGTTGTTCAATCCCGAAAGCGGTTATGGTGTAAAGGTGCAGACACGTGGCGATGTTGCATTCTCGTTGTTGCACCATAGCGATGCTGAATTGAAGAATGCCAACCATACATGGGAACTTCAAAAGGGTGACGTGTATGCTCACTTCGATTGCGCTCAGAAGGGTATAGGTAATGGTAGTTGTGGTAATGTGTTTACACTCGACAAATATCTCATACCTCAAAATAAAGAATATAGCTGCTCGTTGCTCTTTACTCCGGTCAGTGAAATACCTGCTGCTGTTGAAGGCGTGGCAGAGAATCTGCTGCGTTTCAAGGTTGTTGACGGTGTGCTGATTTGTGAAGGAGCTTTAGAGCCGGGCGATGTTGTATCGCTCTATAATATGGGCGGCGTCCTTGTAGCTACATCTTCTACGGGAAATGTTGCTATGCCTGTAGCGAATTTGCCACATGGTTCATATGTTGTTGTGGTGAAATCGGGTGCCGGAGAAAAGGTATATAAAATTTTGATTTGACAATAAGGTAAAACTTGTATGAAAAGGCAGTGCGCTCATGTGGGTGCATTGCCTTTTTTGGTGTCGGTTTTTGTGAAAATTTTTCTACAACCACATATTTTTATAAAAAAACATAAAAAAAAGATAAAAAATCAATATAAAGTAGTATCTTTGCAAAAAATTTGAAAAAGAGGTTGCCGAAACGCTAGAAAGGGAGTAGGTAATTTATTAATAATTAATCATTTATATTGTTATGAAGAAATTTTTCTATGTAGCAGTTATGGCTCTTGCTTTTGCAGCTTGTGGCAAAGCAACTCAGGAGAACGCAGTTGTTAACGCAACTGATATCGTTCCTGCAGCAGCAACAGAGGTTCTTCCAGCTGCAGCTCCTAGCGCTGAGAACGGTGGTAAGGTAGCTACTGAGGTAGTTCCTGGTGCTGTTAAAGAGGCTACTAAGTAAGAAGTTAGAAGTTCGTCAATCTCACTCTTTTGAGAGAGATTGACACTATACTTCTTTTTATGACATTAATACTCCGCATGGAGTTGTACTATAAAAATAGGGAGGTTGCATTTGGTTGCAACCTCTCTGTTTGTATAATATGTTTCTTTTTGGAGGATTTTTATGCTTTTATTAAAGCAAATATCTCGCGAATTTGCTCAAAAATAAAAAATATATAACTTTGCAGAGTTGTTATGCAGTTGGCGATTGTATGGCAATGATTGTTTTTGGTTGAGTATTAATAAATTAATAAATATGTTTATGAAGAAACTATTCCTGCTTTTTGCATTATTGGTATCGATAAGTTTCGTTTCGTGTAAAAATTCGGGTGATAATGTCGGTGGAGCCGGTGGCGGAACAGGCTCCGGTCCTCATTTGCCTTGTATAATGTATTATACAACAACAGATGACCAGGCTCTTTCTTTTGAAGGTGTCGATACATTGGCTCTGTTCGGTGCAAATTTTATCTCAAATATATGTGAAGACGGTTATGGAGTTATAACCTTTGAAGATGATGTTGTGTCTATAGCTCAAAACGCCTTCGTTCGCAATAAAAAGCTTGTTACAATAGAAATACCAAACACGGTAAAGAGCATCGGTGATGCCGCTTTCTATGGTTGTTCTTCTCTATTGTCGGTAAAACTGTCCGACAAGTTGGAGAGCATTGGTAATGAGGCTTTTGAAAAATGTGAAAAGCTTGAATCGGTTGTTATTCCCAATTCGGTTAAAACAATCGAAGACGATGTGTTTACCGACTGCACCTCTCTTAAGAGTGTAACAATAGGAAACAGTGTAAAGAAAATCGGTGATAAGGTTTTTGCAGGGTGTTCTGCTTTGACAAATGTGGTAATTCCTGATGCTGTTGAGAGCATTGGTATTTTTGCCTTTTCGGGTTGCACAAAAATGGAAAGTGTCAAACTTCCCGCAAAGCTTAAAAATGTCAGCGAGGCAATGTTCTCAAGCTGTACTTCGCTTTCAGATGTTGTAATTCCCGAGGGTGTTGAGAGTATTGATGGTTTTGCTTTCAGTGTTTGTGAGAATCTGGTGAGCATAACAATTCCCAAAAGTGTCAAGAGCGTTGGAGATTATGCATTCTTGGGTTGTTCGAACCTTGCCGAGGTGCATATAAGCGATAAGGCAAGCTGGGACGCTATAGCATGGGGCGAAATGGCAAATCCACTTGAATTGGGTAGCGCAAAACTCTATTTGAACGGCGAAGAGGTTTTGGAGTAATAAAATATAACAGTTGATATAAGGGCTATACTACGTATAGCTCTTATTTTTTTGATTTTTCTGTTTCTCTATTTCAGAAAAAGATACTATTTTCGCGTAAGTTTGGCGATAAATCCCAGACAACTCTGCAAATGATTGATAAAACAGTATTCAAAGATAAAAAGGCTGTATATTACACCCTTGGATGTAAACTTAATTTCTCGGAAACGGCAACGATAGAACGTCAGCTTCAAAATGCCGGCATACGTACCGCAAAACGTGGTGAAAAAGCCGATATATGCATCGTGAACAGTTGCGCCGTTACACAGGAGGCCGAAAAGAAGTGTCGTCAGGCTATTCATAAATTGGTGCGTCAGCACCCCGGAGCGTATGTTGTCGTTACAGGCTGTTATGCCCAGCTGTCAGCCGAAAAGCTCTCAAAGGAGTTTGGCGTTGATGTTGTGCTTGGTGTTGAAAAGAAAGGCGATATACTCGAATATCTCGGAAATCTGGAAAAACACAACGATGGCGGCGAGTGGTATGCGTGTCCTACAAAGGACGTGCGTAACTTTGTTCCCTCATGCTCGCGTGGTGACCGTACCCGCTATTTCCTGAAAGTGCAGGACGGTTGTGATTATTTCTGTACCTACTGCACAATTCCGTTTGCGCGCGGCCGTAGCCGTAATCCAAAAGTTGAAGAACTTGTTGCTCAAGCGCAGATGGCAGCCGGCGAGGGTGGAAAGGAAATCGTTATTACGGGAGTCAATATAGGTGACTTCGGAAAATCGACAGGCGAAAGTTTTGTTTCGCTTGTAAAGGCTCTCGATACAGTTGAGGGTATATCGCGTTATCGTATCTCGTCAATCGAGCCGAACTTGCTGACTGACGAGATAATCGAATACGTGTCTGAATCCCGTGCCTTCATGCCTCATTTCCATATTCCGTTGCAGGCAGGAAGCGACGAGGTGCTCAAGCTGATGCATCGCCGTTACGATACAGCGCTTTTTGCAACCAAGATAGCCAAAGTGAAGGAGGTGATGCCCGACGCGTTTATCGGAGTCGATGTCATTGTAGGTACTCGTGGTGAGAGTGATGAACTGTTTGAACAGGCATATAACTTCATTAAGGGACTTGATATTTCGCAATTGCATGTCTTCAGCTATTCCGAACGTCCTGGAACACAGGCGCTGAAGATTGACGGCGCTGTGCCACCTGCCGAGAAACATCGTCGTAGTCAGTTACTGATAGCCCTGAGCGAAGAAAAACGTCTTGCCTTTTATGAACGTCATATAGGCAAGGAGGCTGTTGTGCTGTTTGAAAAACCACGTACAGGTATGCCTATGGGTGGCTTTACCGAAAACTATATAAGAGTTGAAACAGCCTCTGATGCGTCGCTTGTGAATAGATTGGTGCGCGTCAAGCTTGGTGGGTTCAATGAAGATAAGTCGGCTTTGGTTGCCGAACAGATAATAGGCTTTGTCGAATAATGTCATGAAAAGAGTCGCAGTTGTCATACTTAACTATAACGGAGCGCCGATGCTTGAGAAATTCTTGCCGTCGGTTGTTGCATTCTCGCCCGAAGCAGAGGTCATTGTCGCTGACAATGCATCGTCTGATGCTTCTTTGGAATTTTTGAGGGCGAATTATCCGGCACTGCGAACAATATCCCTCGACAAGAACTACGGTTTTGCCGAAGGGTATAACAAAGCGCTGGCACAAGTCGATTCTGAGTATTATATATTGCTGAATTCCGACGTTGAGGTTGCTGCGGGCTGGATAGCTCCCATGCTCTCGTTTATGGACGGCAATGCGGCAGCTGTCGCGTGTCAGCCGAAACTACTCGATTATAAGAACAGAGAGTGTTTTGAATATGCTGGTGCAGCCGGTGGATTTATCGACCGTTATGGCTACCCCTATTGCAGAGGCCGACTTTTCGGCACTGTTGAAAAGGATTGTGGGCAGTACAATGATATTTATCGTGTGTTCTGGACCACAGGCGCGGCAATGATGGTGCGAAGCAAGGATTATTGGGCTGCAGGAGGTCTTGACGGTAACTTCTTTGCCCATATGGAAGAGGTTGATTTCTGCTGGCGTCTGCAATCGCGTGGCGGAGAACTGTATTGTGTGCCTGAAAGTGTAGTCTATCATGTGGGCGGTGCAACGCTCGACAAGAGCAACCCACGAAAGACTTTCCTTAATTTCCGTAACAATTTGTTGATGCTATACAAGAATCTACCTGAACAGGAACTGCGCTCTGTTATGCGCACGCGCTCTGTGCTTGATTATGTCGCGGCATTGAAATTCTTGTTGTCGGGTAGTATAGGAGATTTTAAGGCTGTGATAAAAGCCCGAAAGGAGTATAAGCGCATGCGTGGCAGTTATAAGGCTGTGCGCGAAGAAAACCTTTTGCACACGGTAGTGGGTAAACCTTACGGCAGAGCCCCGTTTATGTTGCTTTGGCAGTATTATGTTCGTGGCAAGAAACATTTTAATGAGTTGAAAGAATAAGAATATGGAGGTTGCATTATATCTTTTGCCTGTTACTTTGGGCGAAACCCCTTTGAGCAATGTATTGCCACAGTATAATAGTGAGGTGATTGCCGGAATACGTCATTTTATTGTTGAGGATGTGCGCTCGGCACGTCGTTTTTTGCGTAAGGTCGATTCGCAGTTCGATATCGACGGCTCTACATTCTACGAATTGAACAAGCATACATCGCCCGAGGCTGTTGCCGGATACTTGAAACCGTTGCAGGCAGGTAAACCGATGGGAGTTATATCAGAGGCGGGCTGTCCTGCTGTTGCCGACCCGGGAGCCGATGTCGTTGCGATAGCGCAACGCAAGGGGCTGAAGGTTGTTCCTTTGGTTGGCCCTTCGAGCATAATCCTTTCTGTCATGGCTTCAGGGTTCAATGGTCAGAGCTTTGCCTTCAACGGCTACCTGCCGATAAAGCCTGATGAGAGAGCGAAGAAGTTGCGCGCGCTTGAACAGCGTATATACAATGAGGACCAGACGCAATTGTTCATAGAAACACCATACCGTAACGGTAAGATGCTTGAAGATATCCTTGCCAATTGTCGTCCGCAAACAAAGCTCTGCATTGCTGCAAATCTTACATGTGCGGACGAATATGTGCAGACACGTACGGTAAAAGAGTGGAAAGGCCACGTTCCCGATTTGTCTAAGATACCTTGTATCTTTTTATTGTATAAGTAATAGGGGATATATAGTATTTTAGGCAATAATATAGCAGTTTACCCAAAAGGTTATGTCGTACTGAGCAAAGTGAAGTATCTCTGTTTTGGTGGATTTGAGATTCTTTACTTACGTTCAGACGTGTTGTTGAGAGCTTGCTCGAAAAATGACAATCTCGCGAATAATATCAACATTGGGTCAACAGATATATTATTACTTTAAAAAGTGATATTCGAATAGCGGTTTGTTAAGCAGATTGTGTGTTTCTGCTTAATCAATAACGGCATTCCCTGCTGCAGTATGGAATGCCGTTGTTTTATATAATGCTTTGAAAATTAGAATGTTTTCTAAAAAAAAGCTTTGTTGTTTTTCTTCTCTTTTTGAAAAATTTTGTAATTTTGCACTCCAAAATTAAAAATCGTTGTCAAATCGTTAAAAAACGGGTTTTCCGCTATGAACAGCACTTCTCTTTTGGCTGTGTATGGGGATATTCTTGAAACCTGTTTTTGCGTTTGCTTTTTTTTACTATGAAAACAAAGGTTTGTATATTAGTTGGAATTCTGTTTAGCTTGTTTGCTATACCCGGCTTTGCTCAGGAGGTTACAGTTGATGGCATTAAATATGAACTTAACAAGAAAGTTTATATTGCTGTAGGCTCTGTCAATGCTCAGGAAATTGATGCGCCTGGCGAAGCAA
The DNA here is from genome assembly GCA_017647225.1 of Bacteroidaceae bacterium. Taxonomy (GTDB): domain Bacteria; phylum Bacteroidota; class Bacteroidia; order Bacteroidales; family Bacteroidaceae; genus HGM04593. The sequence continues at coordinate 23,404 of JAGCLA010000010.1, forward strand.
TGGTTGTTTCTGGTAATTATTCTGGTGACATTGTTATTCCTGAAACAATCACATATAATGAAAATGTCTATACTGTTACATCTATTGGTAATAATGCTTTTTTTAACACCGGACTTACTTCTTTGTCAATACCTGCAACGGTGGAGGCTTTTGGAATCAAGGGTATTATGAATTGCAAATCATTGAAACTTATAATTTGTAATGCTGCAGTTCCTCCTAAAATGGCAAAACAGGCATTCCAGGCTATGGATAGTGCGGTTGAAAATATGGTACTGGTTGTGCCGGCACAAAATATTGACTTATATGTGGATGATCCGGTTTGGGGAATGTTTATGTACGACCCGACACGAACTGATACGGAAAGTCATGTTGTCGTAAGAACCAATTATGTGCTTGACGACGGGTTGGCTGCTTTTGAAGAGAAAGCAAAAATTCATTATGAAATTAATTCTAATGGTGATACCATTAATTGGCATTATGAGAGCTATAATTCTGCATTCAACGAGTACAATGCAGTGTCTTATAAGCGTACATTCCGAAATACCAATTGGCAGGCGTTGTATGTGCCGTTGGAGTTGCGTTACGACGATTGGAAAGATAAATTCGAAGTAGCACGTATTGACGGAATTGTAGAACAGGATGCCGACCGCAATGGAGTGTATGACCATTTCTATGCCCAAGCGACAATTATGGCAGAGGGCGATTCGGTGCTGCCACACAAACTCTATCTTATCAGAGCGTTGAATGAGTCGCCCGAAGGCGGTGATACAATAATTGTGTCGAAATATTCCCAAACCGATGATGACGGTGATTATCTTTATAGAGTTTATACAAATGTTATAGATGGTAATTCTGTCGCTGACGATGTGCAGGAATTTGTTGCCGAAGGTAGTGGTAATGTATATACTTTCAGAGGACAATATAAGGCAACGAATATCGTGGAGCCACGCGACGCAAACGGCGACCCTGTTCAGCCATACTGTTATGCTATGACGGGCGGAGTGTTGAAGCGTCCTAATCCTGCCAATGTTGCAGGTGTGCCTCTCGGAGCATTCCGTTGGTGGCTCGAAGTGACTCCGGGTTCAGCAACGTCGGAAATTTCGAGTAAAAGTGTCGGTTTCCAGTTTGCGACCCATGAGAATGTAACATCGGTGGGCTCTATCGAGGTCGATTTAAGTGAGATTGAGGGGCTTGGAGTTTATTACAACCTTAATGGTATTCGTGTTGATGAACCACAAAAAGGCTTGTTTATTAAAAACGGTAAGAAAGTTCTGTTGCGCTAAAATTGAGGCTACTATGAAAAAGATATATATTACACCGGAAATTGAGGTAATTGATATGGCCTCCGAGGGAATGTTGGCTCTTTCTATAAATGGTAAGCCTAACACGGGTAGTGGCAATAATGACTGGGCCGACAGGTATGATGCTGCAGCCGACCGTCGCCAATGGGGTAACTTATGGAGTAAGGCATAGTCCGTATGTCGGTCTTATGCCTCTTTGCTCTTTAATATCTCCTGCAGCTTGAACATCTCGTCACGATATTGTGCGGCTTCGATAAATTCCATTTTTTCTGCAGCTTCCTGCATCTGGCGACGGGTGCGTTCTATACTCTTCTTGAGTTGTTCGGCACTCATGTATTCCACGATAGGGTCGCAAGCAATGGCGTTCTGCATATCCTCTTCGTAGTATCTCTTTGCGCCCTTTCTCTCCTCTTTGTCTTTTCTTTCCAAAGCAAGAGCGTTGGTTATCTCTTTCTTTATCTGTGTCGGCGTAATGCCGTTCTCTTCGTTGTAGCGCATCTGCTTCTCTCTGCGACGTGTTGTTTCGTCTATGGTGCGCTTCATGCTTTCGGTGATGTTGTCGGCATAGAATATCACAAGGCCGTTCACATTTCGTGCGGCACGTCCTGCGGTCTGGGTCAGTGAACGGTGGCTGCGCAGGAATCCTTCCTTGTCGGCATCAAGTATTGCTACCAATGACACTTCGGGAAGGTCAAGTCCTTCGCGGAGAAGGTTCACACCTATGAGCACATCGTATAACCCCTCGCGCAGGTCGGTCATTATCTGTATGCGTTCAAGCGTATCGACATCGCTGTGGATATAATTGCATCGCACGCCGTTCCTTTGCAGGTAGTCGGTAAGCTCTTCGGCCATTCGCTTGGTGAGTGTAGTGACAAGTACGCGTTCTTCACGTTCCACGCGTAGCTGTATCTCTTCCATGAGGTCATCGACCTGGTTGGCAAGGGGGCGTATCTCTATTACCGGGTCAAGAAGTCCTGTGGGGCGTATTACCTGCTCTACAACAACGCCTTCGCTCTTGTCAAGTTCGTAGTCGGCAGGCGTTGCACTTACATAAATGGTCTGCGGTGTAAGTGCTTCGAATTCTTCAAACCGCAATGGGCGGTTGTCAAATGCTGCAGGCAGGCGGAATCCGAACTCTACAAGGTTTTTCTTTCGTGCGCGGTCGCCACCGTACATGGCGTGTATCTGCGGAACGCTTACGTGGCTTTCGTCGATGATAAGCAAAAAGTCCTTCGGGAAAAAGTCGAGAAGGCAATAGGGGCGTGTGCCGGCCTCGCGTCCGTCAAAGTAACGTGAGTAGTTCTCTATTCCTGAGCAATGTCCCAATTCGCGCAACATCTCAATGTCGTATGTCACGCGTTCGTGCAGTCGCTTGGCTTCAAGCGGCCTGCCAATCTCGCTGAAATACTCTTCGCGGTCGGCGAGGTCTTTCTCTATTTCGGCAATGGCACGTTCTGTGCTTTCCTTTGTGGTCATGAAAAGGTTTGCGGGGTAAATCCTGTAATCGTCGAAAGTGGCAATGCGTACCCCTGTGACATTGTCAATCTCTTCGATGCCGTCGATGTCGTCGTCCCAGAATGTTATTCGCAGCACATGGTCGCTGTAGGCAAGGCTCACCTCGACTGTGTCGCCTTTGACGCGGAAGTTGCCACGTTCAAGGTTTATGTCGTTACGTGTGTATAGGCTGCCGACAAGCTTGCGGAGAAATACATTGCGGTCAATCTTGTCGCCTACTCTTATCTCAATGACATTGTTGTAAAAGTCGCTCGGGTTACCCATACCGTATATGCATGAAACGGAGGATATTACGACAACGTCTTTTCTGCCCGACAGCAGAGCCGACGTCGCGGCAAGGCGTAGCTTGTCTATCTCGTCGTTTATGGCGAGGTCTTTTTCTATGTAGGTGTCGCTCGAAGGAATGTATGCTTCGGGCTGGTAATAGTCGTAGTACGAAACGTAGTATTCGACGGCATTGTTAGGGAAAAAACCTTTGAACTCGTTGTATAGCTGTGCTGCAAGAGTCTTGTTGTGGCTTAGTATGAGGGTGGGGCGGTTTATCTCCTTTATCACGTTAGCCATGGTAAAGGTTTTTCCCGAGCCTGTTACACCGAGCAGTGTCTGTGCCGGTGCCCCTGCCTTTATGCCTTCGACAAGTTGTGCTATGGCTTCGGGCTGGTCGCCCATAGGCGCATAATCCGATACGAGTTCAAATTTCATTTGCAGTCTTGTTTTAATGAATCGCGAATATAATTATAAAAATGGAATATGCCATAAATGTTGAACTACTTCAACGAATTCTATCAAATAATTATTATAATACTTCATAAATAGTAAATGAGTTAATATCTTTGCTAAAATGAATTAAAAAACTTTTATATGAGAAAATTTATAACTTCACTGTTTGTGGCGTTGGCTTTGCCGTTTGTCGCATCAGCAGAGAATCCACCGCTTATGGGTTGGAGTTCTTGGAATACATATGGTTTTCAGATAAACGACTCTGTGATACAGGCACAAGCCGATTTTATGGTAAACCTTGGTTTTAAGGATTGTGGTTACAACCATATCAATATCGACGACGGTTTCTTCGGCGGTCGTGACAAAGATGGTAACCTTTTGATACACGAGGAACGTTTCCCTAACGGCTTGCGTGGTCTTGTCGATTATATCCATGGCAAGGGCTTGAAGGCTGGTATCTATAGCGATGCAGGCCGTAACACCTGCGCCTCTTATTGGGGTAAGCCAAAGGACGAGATTGGTCGTGGTGTAGGTCTGTATGGCCACGATGAAGCCGACCTTGACCTCTATTTCAATCCTGAAAAATTGAATTTTGATTTTATCAAGATTGATTATTGTGGTGCTGACGCAAACAATAATGACGAAGGTCTTGACCTTAATGTGGAACAGCGTTATAAGGAGATTGCCGAGGCTATTGCAAAAGTCGGTCGTGACGACATTACATGGAATATCTGCCGTTGGGCATTCCCCGGTACATGGGTTTGCGACATTGTCGATTCATGGCGTACTACCGAAGATATCTATCTTGGTTGGGAGTCGGTAAAGAGCATAATAAACCAAAGCCTTTATTTGTCGGCATATACAAGCTATGGCCACTACAACGACATGGATATGCTTGAGGTTGGTCGCGGCTTGACCGAAGAGGAAGATAAGACCCACTTCGGTATGTGGTGTATAATGAGCTCTCCGTTGCTTATAGGCTGTGATATGAACGATATCAAGGGCAATGCTCTTGAACTTATGCAGAACAAGGAACTTATTGCTTTGAATCAGAATACTCTCGGTTTGCAGGCTTATGTGGCAAAAAGGGAGAATGGCGGTTATGTTCTTGTAAAGGACGTTGATGAGAAATATGGTCTGAACCGTGCTGTGGCATTCTATAACCCTACAGACGCGGAACTCTCAATGAGTATTGACTTCTCTCAACTCGACCTTGCCGGAGAGGTACTTGTACGCGACCTTTTTGAGAAAAAGAATGTGGGAATCTACGAAGGCTCTCTTGTCGTTACTGTGCCTGCGCATGGAACAAGAATATACAGACTCGAAGCCCAGGAGCGTCTTGAACGTACTGTGTATGAGGCTGAAACAGCTTGGTTGTCATGCTATCAGGAGCTGAAAAACCATGAAACAGAGGGTACTGCCACCTATCTTGAAAGTTCGTTCTGCTCGGGCGGCGTGAAAGTAGGCTGGCTTGGCGGTAAGGCCGAAAATGATTTGCAATGGCGTAATGTATATAGCGAAAATGGCGGTGAATATGCTTTGCGTGTCTATTTTGTGACAGGCGAGGACCGTACAATGAAATTGAGCGTCAATAATGGCAATGCCATTTCTTACACCGGTAATTCGGGAGGCTGGAGCACTGTCGGTTATGCTGAATTTGATGTTGTTCTTGAAAAGGGTGAAAATGTTGTTCGTCTTTTCAATGACAACGGATATATGGGTGATATCGACAAGTTGGTGCTTGTCAATAAGAATGTGGCAGATGAAGTCGAATATTACCCTATAGTATTTGATAAGGCGCAGGATTATACTCATTCAAGCCGTCGCTTGAAGAGCGTGTCGCTTGGCGGACAGCAGTTGCAGTTGCCTACACCGTTGAAAATGTATAGTAAGATTGACGAGCCCTGTTTTAATGCAAAAGCTGGTGAAACCCTTGCGCCTGCATTCGATTTTTCAGGTACATGGATGAACGGTTTTGTGTATATCGATTATGGACAGGACGGCGTGTTTGACGTTGAACAGAACTCTGATGGCTCTTTAGGCGAAGGATGCGATGCTGTGGCTTTCTCTTACGCGGAGCCGGAATTGAATTCGGGTAAGGGCTATAACAGCAACGGAGTAAGTGTTTCAAATTCTAATGTGCTTAATCCTCCGGCATTTACATTGCCTGCCGACCTTGCTCCCGGTTTTTACCAGATGCGATATAAGGTCGATTGGGCTTCGATAGACCCTGCCGGTCGTGCCGAGGACGGTAATGGTATTATAAACAACGGTGGTGCAATATGTGATGTCCTTCTTAATGTACACGAAGATAATGGCGCTCTTGCTGTTGTTGCCGAAAATGGTGCGTTGCTTGCCGAAAATGGTTCGCAACTGCCTTCAACTGTGCATTTTGGAACTCCTTTGGCTGTAAAGGTTGTTCCCGACAATGGCTATTGCCTTGATTATGTAAGAGTGTTGCACGGCCACAACCTCGACGGCGAAGAGAGCATTTGCGGTGTAGCGCAATACCGCGAATTGCAGTTCCCTGCCTATATGCTGAATGGAGATGTAATTACTCTCCCGGCAGAATACATCGATGGCGATGTGAAATTGACAGCTCATTTTGTGCAAGTGCAGGGCGGTGAATCGGGCGAAGGGTATGCCGTGTCTTTCGATAAGAATGCAACTGTAGGCGAGAATCGCAATATAACCATAGGCATAAACAGTGAGGTTATTGAAATAAATGGTAATTCGGTATATAATGATTTCACCACAAAGAGTGTACCTCTTTACAGCACAAGAAATATCCTCTTGAATATCGACGGTGTTGAGGGTAAGGACGCTTATATGTATATCGACTTGAACAATGACGGCCGTTTCAGCGTGATGCTGAACAATGACGGAACACCTGCCCTTTCAAGCGAGCTGGTTGCTTTCTCATGCTATAATGGAAAGAACAGTGAGGGTGAAACCGCTGAGTCGGGCGTGCTTGAATCTGTGCCTGTATATAGGCTTGACAAGGTGTTGCCTAATGGTGTGTATCGTGTACGTCTGATATTGGATAACAACAACATAAATCCGGCAGGTTCGGACAATATAGTTGCTGAAAATGGCGCTGTTGTCGATTTCTTGCTCAGCCTTGTAGGTGATGAGGGTAAGTTGTCGTTGCATACTGTTGATGGTAGTATTGATGGCGAAAACTATTCGGCTCTGCCAATGGTGGTAACTCCGGGCAAGGGCTTTGCGGTTGTATTACGCGGCGCTCCGGGCTATGCATGTAGTGAACTTGTTGTACGTCATGGTTTTAATATCGATGGCGAACAGATGGTGAACGGGAATGCTCAATGGCGCGAGGATGTCTTGCCTGTTGTTGAAGGCAAGGCTGTTGTTGATGCTTCGCTTGTCGATGGCGATGTCGTGCTATCGGCAAAATTTGCACCCGAGGCAAACTCTGAATGGCAGCTTGTGTTCAGTGACGAGTTCAATGCCGAAGACTATTCACAGCCTGTGGACGAGAAGTGGATGCGTTGTCAGCGCTATGGTGCTACATGGAACCGCTGGTTGAGCGACAGCGAAGAGGTCATTTATCTGCAAGGCGGCGATTTGGTGGCACGTGCCATACCTAATCCCGACAAGGTCAATGACCCTGTTGACATGATTACAGGCGGTATCAAGAGCAACAAACGTTTCGGATTTACTTACGGCTATGTCGAGGCGCGTATAAAGTCAAATCCTTGGACTGGAAACTTCCCTGCTTTCTGGATGATGCCCGAAGATCAGAGTGCCGGTTGGCCTGACTGCGGCGAAATCGATATATGGGAAACCATTGACGCACAGGAGCGTTCTTGGCATACCGTACACAGCAATTGGACATACGACCTTGGAAAAACCAATAATCCGCAATCAAGCTTTAATGTTTATACACCTCATGACCGTTACCATACATATGGGTTGGAATGGGACGAAACATCATTGGTGTGGTATGTTGATGGCAAGAAGGTCGCTGAATATGTAAAATCAACCGATGCATCACATCTTGACCAGGGACAGTGGCCTTTTGACAAGCATTTCCATTTGATACTCAACCAGAGTGTGGGAAACAATGCGTGGGCTGCCAATGCCGATATAACACATACTTATGAAACACGTTTTGACTGGGTGCGTGTGTATCAGAAACCAGGTATGAAGAATACGCAGGGTACTGTTACAGCCGTTGATGCCATTGTTGAGGAAAACGAGCCGCTTGTTGAGGTCGTCGATGGTGGCGTAAAGGTGTCTGTCGTAGCGCCCGAAGCCGTTCTCGTATATGACCTTGCAGGACGTGTCATCGTGGAAAAAGATGTCGTGGATTCGGCTTGTATCGCTTTGCAGCAGGGTGTATATGTCGTATGTGGCAAGACTGTTCTTGTCAAGTGAATCGGCATGTCTGTTATATGTGAAACCGCATTAAGCAGTAAAGGATTATATGAAAATCGGCAGTCGGGTAATCCCCTGACTGCCGATTTTAAGTTTATTTTTCTTTTCTTGATATAATAATGCCTCTTTATGGGTTGTATTTTCGGTTGAAATGCACTATCTTTGCAAAGTTTTATTTTGCGAGAATAAGGTTCGCTTGTCGGGTAAAGCCAATGTAAACTTGGTTTTGGTGGAAGAATGAGAAAAGTAGCTTACATACTGTTGCTTGCCATGGTGGCTTTTACATCTTGTGATTCGTTCAACAAGGTGTACAAGTCTTCTGACATCGAGTATAAGTATGAAGCCGCAAAAGCTTATTATTTCGAAGGCGATTATTCCAAAGCATCGGACTTGCTCGAAACAATGGTTACAATGCTGAAGGGTGGTGACAAGGCCGAGGAGTCTTTGATACTGCTTGCGCGTTGTTATTACAATTCCAAGGATTTTGAAACTGCATCGCAGTATTTCAAGGTGTATTACACAAATTATCCGAGAGGCGAGTTTGCCGAATATGCACGTTTCTATTCGGGAAAGTCACTTTTTGAGGGAATTACCGAGCCGGAACTTGACCAGACGAATACTTATCAGGCAATAAACGAGTTGCAGCTCTTTTTGGAGTACTATCCATATAGCGATTATCGTAACGAATCGCAGGATATGATTCTGAGAATGCATGAACTGCTCGTTGAGAAAGAGTATCTTTCGGCGAAACTCTACTATGAGCTTGGCGATTACATGGCTTATATGGGTAACAACTATCAGGCATGTATAATAACAGCCCAGAACGTGATGAACGATTATCCTTATACAGCGTTCCGCGAAGACCTTTCGATACTTATTCTCAGAGCGCGTTATAAGATGGCTTTACATAGCGTGGAAAGCAAGAAAATGGAACGCTATCGCGCAACTATTGATGAATACTATGCCTTCAAGACCGAGTTTCCAGAAAGCCAATATCTGAAGGAGGCCGACAAATATTATAAAGAGGCGATGAAAATTGTTAAGGATTGACGAAATTAAATTTTAAGATAAAATGGATTACAAAAAGACAAATGCTCCAACAAACACTGTCACACGTGATATGGCAGACTTTGTAAATGAGACAGGTAATGTTTATGAATCGGTTGCCATCATCGGCAAGCGTTCAAATCAGATTGCAGCTGAAATGAAAGAGGAACTTCTCAAGAAGTTGAACGAGTTCTCTTCATCAACAGACAATCTCGAGGAACAGTTCGAAAATCATGAGCAGATTGAGATTTCACGTTACTACGAGAGATTGCCAAAGCCTACATTGATTGCTGCACAGGAGTTTCTTGAGGATAAGGTTTACTTCCGCGATCCTGCCAAGGATGTAGAAGAGGAGGCTTAAAATCTGATTTAAGAGTATGAAATTCCGTTTCTACCAATTGCTCTATGCAGTAACGATAGCTCTTCTGGTTATTGCGCTTGTAAAGCCTGTAATCAACATCGTTGAGCCCAATGGCGCAACATCGATAATGAGCAACTTCGGTTACGCGACAGTTGACGGTGCCGTTTCGCGTGCAGTGGTGGCACTTGGCGTAGTGCTGATAGCGGCTGTGGCTGTAAATGTCTTTGCCCTGTTTGTGTCGCTGTTCAGTAATTTTGCGTTGCAGAAGAGAAGCACAATACTGTCAATGTTGCTTATTGCAGGATATTATATCCTCTTGCTCGTGTATCTGTTGATACTTACAGATGGTGCGGCGGTCGTTATGCTATGGCCAATGTTCATGCCTTTGTTGGCTCTTGCAGCCGGAGCAATGACTTTTGCTCTTGTACGTCGTCAGGAGGCAAAGATAATAGCAAAGGCTTTGGGCTTCAGATTGAGAGATTGATAGACAAGTATATTATAAAAAGGTGCATTGCAAGGCAGTGCACCTTTTTAATGATTTAAGAAAAATGTTGAAGGTTGGTGACAAGGTTCCGGATTTTCTTGGAACAGACGAGGCCGGAAATGAAATTCGTGTAAGTGACTATTGCGGTCGTAAGCTTGTGGTATATTTCTATCCCAAAGACAGCACGCCCGGCTGTACGGCCGAGGCCTGCTCTTTGCGTGACGGCATGGACGAACTTGTGGAGGCAGGTTATGCCGTTGTGGGTGTGAGTGCCGACAGTGCAGCGTCGCATATGCGTTTCAAGGAGAAACAGCAGCTTAATTTTCCTCTTGTGGCAGATGTTGACAAAACCGTGATAATGGCATTTGGTGCGTGGGGAGAAAAGAAAATGGCAGGAAGAACCTATATGGGTATAATCCGTTCGACATTCGTTATATCAGACGGTGTTGTAGAACGTGTTATAACAAAGGTGGATACAAAGAATGCCGCTCATCAAATACTTTCGTAAAAGTACAATATAGATAATTCTATTACTATGATTTGGGATTTTGTTATGATGACCGCGACGGCTGTTGCTGATTCTGTTGCAACGGTGTCGAAGTCGATGAATGTTTCAGAGGCTATTGAAACACTCTCTGGTCTTACACTTGGTGAAGTGTTGCATGCAACAACCGATTTAGCCGTTTCTATAGTCGGCAAAATCATCAAGCTGCTTCTTATATGGTATATAGGACGTTGGTTGTCAAGACGTCTGATAAAGGTAATAAAGGTGGTGATGGAAAGACGCGATGTGAATCTTTCTATCCGCTCGTTCGTGTCAAGTCTGCTCGATGTCGTTACTATGGCTATCATCATAATAATGATAATAAGCGTTCTTGGTATAGATACATCTTCGTTTATCGCTCTTTTTGCTTCGGCCGGTGTTGCTGTCGGTATGGCGTTGAGCGGCACATTGCAGAACTTTGCAGGTGGTGTGATAATCCTTCTGTTCCGTCCGTTCAAGGTCGGTGACTTTATCGAGGCGCAGGGCGTTGCAGGTACTGTAAGAGAAATACAGATGTTCAATACACTTGTTGCTACAGGCGACAACAAAATCATTCTTTTGCCTAACGGCCCTGTTTCAACAGGCATAATAAACAACTATTCCCGTGAAACTGTACGTCGTGTTGATTTGGTGTATTCAATCAGCTATGGCGACGATTTTGAAAAGGCTAAAGAGGTCTTGATGCGTCTTATAAGCGAAGATGCACGTATTCTTGGCAATCCGGCTCCTGCAATAGCTCTCAGCTCTTTGGCTGCAAGCTCTATCGATATATCTGTTAAGGTGTGGAGTAAGCAGGAAGATTATTGGGGTGTGATGTTTGATATGAATAAAAAGGTTTATGAAACATTCCCTAAAGAGGGACTGAACTTCCCTTATCAGACATTTACTGTTAATGTGACAAAAGAGTAATTAAAAACACAAAATAATCATGAAAGTAAAGAATTTGATTGATTTTCATCCGAAGTTCTTCGAGACATTGAAGGGCTATTCGCGTGATAAGTTCGCGTCAGATGTCATGGCGGGAATTATTGTCGGTATTGTGGCCATTCCTTTGGCTATCGCTTTTGGTATCGCAAGTGGTGTAGGCCCTGCCGAGGGTCTTATGACTGCTGTTATTGCAGGTCTGCTGATATCGATGTTCGGTGGTTCAAGAGTGCAGATAGGTGGCCCAACAGGTGCGTTTATCATCATTATCTACGGTGTTATACAGCAATATGGTCTTGGTGGTCTGGCTATAGCGACCATTATGGCGGGTGTGATGCTTGTGGTTATGGGACTCTGCCGTCTTGGAACAATTATTAAGTTTATGCCTTATCCTATCATAATAGGTTTTACAGGCGGTATAGCAATAACAATTTTCTCTACACAGATAAACGACCTCTTCGGTATGGGTATAGAGAATGTGCCTGCCAACTTTATCGACAAGTGGGTGTGCTATTTCTCGAACATCGGAAATATCGATGCCTGGAGTGCCGGAATGGGAATACTCAGCGTGGCATTGATAGCTGTTACACCAAAGTTCTCAAAGAAGATACCGGGCTCGTTGTTGGCTATCGTGGTTATGACAGTTGTGGCTCTGTTGCTTAAGGAGTATGCCGGTGTGACATCTATAAAGACTATTGGCGATTTATATACCTTGCCAAAGGGGCTTCCTGCACCGGTTGTGCCTGCGTTGCCTGAGGGTGAATCGTTCTTTGCTACATTGCAGAACCTTGCACCGGTGGCATTTACAATTGCAATGCTTGGCGCTATCGAGTCGTTGCTCTCGGCTATGGTTGCCGACGGTGTTATTGGTGACCGCCACAATTCAAATACCGAACTTGTTGGTCAGGGTGTCGCAAATATCGTTGTTCCTTTCTTCGGTGGTATTCCTGCTACAGGTGCTATTGCGCGTACAATGGCAAACATCAACAACGGTGGCCGTACTCCTGTTGCCGGAATTGTGCATACGCTTGTTCTTTTGCTCGTGTTGCTGTTCCTCGGTGGTCTTGTAGAGTATATCCCAATGCCATGTCTTGCAGGTGTACTTGTAATGGTATCGTACAATATGAGCGGTTGGAGAACGATAGTTTCAATGTGTAAGAGCAGCATGTCGGGTACAAGTGTTCTCTTTGTAACCTTGTTGCTTACAGTATTCTTTGACCTTACACTTGCTATCGAGGTTGGTCTTGTAATGGCTATCGTGTTGTTTATGAAGCGTGCTATGGAGAGCGCTCATATCTCGGTTGTACGTAACGAAATGGAGGTACACCACGATGGCGAGAAAGATGAAGTGCTTGCTATCCCTGAAAATACCGAGGTGTTTGAGATTGAAGGTCCTTTCTTCTTTGGCGTTGCCAACAAGTTCGACGAACTTACACGCGATACCGATGCTATGCCAATCCGTGTGGTGCGAATGAGGAAGGTTACTTTCGTTGATGCGACAGCGTTGCATAACCTCGAGATATTCATCAAGGCTTCGCACAAGGAAGGTAGAACTATTATCCTCTCGGGTGTGCACGACAATGTTGAGAAATCTTTGCTTAAGGCCGGTATAGTGATGCTTGTAGGTAAAGACAATGTTTGCTCGAACATACACCTTGCTTTGCAGCGCGCAGCTGAAGTTGCAAAGAATTTGAAGTAAGAGGCAAATAATAATTGTATAACATAAAGCGACAGCAATTCTGCTGTCGCTTTTATTTGGTAATAATATAGAACTTGACCCGTGACTTGTTTTTTCGCGTACTTGTCATCCTGAACGAATGTGAAGGATCTCAAAACCGAGTTAAAGAGAGATACTTCGCTCTGTCGGGATGACACTAAGCAAAAAGTGTTCTGGGTCAACAGCTGTATTATTACCAAACCTTTCTTTATAATATAATAAGGTATTGTCTTGTGTATATGCAAGTCGCGGTGGGGTGGTGATAAAAAGTAAACGGAGAAAGTTGAAAAACTTTCTCCGTTGTACCCAGACCCGGGATCGAACCGGGATGGGTTGCCCCACTGGTGTTTGAGACCAGCGCGTCTACCGATTCCGCCATCTGGGCAACTCTTGATTGCGAGTGCAAAGGTAGTGTAATTTTTTATCTGTGCAAAGAAAAATAGCTTTTTTTTGAAAAAAAGTTTTATTTACTTGTCTATTCCACCTGAAAATAGTAATTTTGCGAGCCGATTATTATCAACCCATACTATGGGTGCACAATGCTTTAGGTCTCTGAGCCTGCTCAATGAGCAAATCTAGCCAATTTGTCGGGTATGGCGCGAAGAGGGTTTCCAAAGCTCTAAATTCCGTAAGGGGCGGAGGAGAAGTATTGAAAATGATGGAATTATTAACTTTTTAAACAAATTAAAGTGGATACTTTAAGCTACAAAACAATTTCAGCAAACAAGGCAACTGCTCAGAAAGAGTGGGTTGTTGTAGATGCTACAGACCAGGTACTTGGTCGTCTTGGCACAAAGGTAGCCAAGTTGTTGAGAGGTAAGTACAAACCAAGCTTCACTCCTAATGTGGACTGTGGTGATAACGTAATCATCATCAATGCAAGCAAGGTTAGAATGACAGGTAACAAGTGGACAGACCGCATTTACTTGAGATTCTCAGGTTATCCCGGTGGTCAGAAACAGTTCACTCCAGCTGATGTTGCTGCAGGTTACAAAGGTTACGAGCGCCTTGTTAAGCACGTTGTAAGAGGTATGCTCCCAAAGAACCGTCTTGGTGATCACCTTTTGAACAACCTCTACATTTATGATGGTCCTGAGCACAATCACGCAGCTCAGACTCCTAAAACAATTGATATTAACTCTTATAAATAATTAGCAGATGGAAATGGTAAATGCATTAGGTCGCCGCAAGAGCGCTGTTGCCCGTATCTACGTAACAGAGGGTACCGGTAAAATTACTATCAACAAGAAGGATCTGCAGGATTATTTCCCATCAAGCATTCTTCAGTACGTTGTTAAGCAGCCGCTTACAACTTTGAATGTTGCTGAGAAATATGACATCAAGGTAAACTTGGACGGTGGCGGTTACACTGGCCAGTCACAGGCTTTGCGTCTTGCAATTGCTCGTGCTTTGGTTAAGATCAACGCTGACGACAAGAAGGCTTTGCGTGTTGAAGGCTTCCTTACTCGCGATGCTCGTGAGGTTGAGCGTAAGAAACCAGGTCAGCCAAAGGCACGTCGTAGATTCCAGTTCAGTAAACGTTAATATTCGGTCTCGAAATATACGTTTAGTATCTAAACCGC
>JAGCLA010000011.1 GCA_017647225.1 Bacteroidaceae bacterium
GATCTACGTTCTCAGCTCTCCGTTCTCCGCTCTCCGTTCTCCGCTCTCCGCTCTCCGCTCTCCGTTCTCCGCTCTCCGTTCTCCGCTCTCCGCTCTCCGTTCTCCGCTCTCCGTTCTCCGCTCTCCGTTCTCAGTTCTCCGTTTTCAGTTCTCCGTTCCACGTTCATCGTTAAACTTTACACTCTACACTCTACACTAATTCTTTAGTAATTATTTACATAAAACTATTAAACTCCTTTTTCTTCTTTGCAGTAAGCGCATTTTTTGCTAATTTTGCACTCTTCTTTGAAAGTGGATGAAAATCCGTAATTTGAAAAGTAAAAAAAGAATGCAAATGAATAAATTGAAACAAACAACAATCTTTGCTGGCAAAATGTTAGCATTTCTGCTATTGTTGCTGTTGACAGTGCCTGCTCATGCATCGGAATCGGCTGATGGTAATACAGTTGATGACGAAATAGTCAAGAGAGGCGTGACTATCTATGGCGTTGTCATTGACAAAAAGACAGACGAGCCATTGATTGGTGCATCTGTTGCAATATGGGTCGGTGACAAGATGGTTTCCGGTGTTTCTACCGACATTGAGGGTGCATTCCGCCTTGTGTCAGAGGTCGATGATTTTGAGTTGCGTATATCTTACATCGGATATAAGGAACAGATTATCAAGTCGGGCTCACGTAAGCTCACAGCCATGCGCGTTGAGCTTGATGAAGATTCCAACACTCTCAACGATGTTGTCATCACCGGTTTCGTGTCAAAGAATAAGGAAACATTTACCGGTTCTGTCACCGAGGTGTCCGGAATGGAGTTGCGTCAGGTGTCGGGAACAAACCTCATTGGTGCAATCTCAGCCCTTACCCCTGGTATGGCAATGGTGCAGAACTCGGCACAGGGCTCAAACCCCAACCACACCCCCGAGCTTGTGTTGCGTGGTATGAGTTCGTTCTCGAACAGCGGTCAGCAGGTCAACCAGCCTACAATTATCCTCGACGGAACAGAAATCTCAATGCAGGAGCTGTATGACCTTGACATCAACGAGGTCGAGAAAATTACAGTGCTTAAAGACGCTTCGGCTACTGCGCTCTACGGTTCAAAGGCAGCAAACGGCGTCATCGTCATTTCGCGTAAGCCAATCCTCGAAAGCACCGTGCGCGTGCAGTACAACTTCACAGGCAACCTTCAGTTCCCTATGTTGAGCGACTATAATGTGCTCAATGCAAAGGAGAAGCTCGAATATGAGTATCTTGCCGGTCTTTACGACGCCAACGGCGAGATAAACACAGCTACAGGTCTTCCATTGCAGTACGAATATGACGAGCTCTACAATCAGCGTTACAAGCTTGTTGCGGCAGGTCTTAACAGTGACTGGCTCTCACAGCCTGCACGTACAGCCTTCTCGCACGACCACTCGTTGCGCGTGTATGGTGGTGCGTCGAACCTGCGCTATGAGTTGACAGGCCGTTTCGGTGATACACGCGGTGTGATGAAAGACGACTACCGCAAGCGTTACAGCCTCGGCTTCAAGCTCGACTACTATATCGGTTCATTCACAATCTCTAACCGCACCACATATCAGGAGGTAAGCGTAAAGAACACCCCTTACGGCTCATTCTCGGAATATGTGCAGATGAACCCATACGACAGAATATACAACCCCGACGGTACGCTGAACACCAACCTCGCATGGGAGAACGACAACCCTCTCTATGAGGCAACATTGGGTAGCTTCTCTACAAACGGAACAAGAACCCTCAGCAACAGCACCGACCTTCGTTGGGATATAAACAAGATGTTCCTCATCACCGGTCACTTCAACGTGTCAAGCGATATGGGTTCAAGCGACATCTTTACATCGCCACAGTCATTGATATACAAGAATGTCACCGAGCTTGCAAAGAAAGGACAATACACCAAGGGTACAGCCAAGGGCATAAGCTACAACGGTAACCTTGTGGGTACTTTCAACAAGTTCTTCAAGGACGAGTCGCTTGTAAGCCTCTCTGCCGGTTGGGAAATCAACTATGCCAAGAGCAGCAGCGAAACGACACAGGCGATAGGATTCTTCAACGACCACCTCTCGTACATAGGTAACGCGGTGAGCTACCCTGCGAGTGACAAGCCTTACGGCTCACAGGCCGAAACAGCCGACGTCGGTTTCTTTGTGACAGGCAACGCATCGTTCCGTAACCGTTACTTCGTCGATGCCACATGGCGTACGACAGGTTCTTCGCAGTTCGGCGAGAACAACCGCTTCGGTCATTTCTGGTCAAGTGGTCTTGGTTGGAACGTGATGAACGAGAAGTTCATGCGTCGTGTGAAGAAGAATTTCGACGTGTTCAAGGTACGTGGTAGTGTCGGTTACACAGGTAAGGTAAGCTTCAGCCCCTTCCAAGCGATGACAATGTACCAGTACAGCAACGACTACGAATATAAGAACGGTATAGGTGCATTGCCTGTGACAATCGGTAATATCGACCTCACATGGGAGCGTACAATGAACTACAACGTCGGTATCGACCTCAGTATGTTCGACCGCCGTCTTAACTTTACCGTCGATGCTTACATACGTAACACCACCGATCTCTTGCTTGACAAAGCCTATGCACCCTCTACCGGTGTGACAACTGCAAAGGCCAACCTCGGCGAGTTGCAGAACAAAGGTATCGAGTTCCAGCTCGACGGTTATGTAATCCGTAACAACGACTTCTATTGGCGTTTGGCAACAACAGGTTATTCAAACCGTAACAAGATAACAAAAATCAACAAGGCTCTTGAGGAAATCAACAAGCAGAACGCTGCGAACTCATATTCAAGCCTCGCACCCCTCCCACAGTATGCCGAGGGCGAGAGCGTCACTGCGCTCAAGCTTGTCCGTTCAGCCGGTATCGACCCCGCGACAGGTAAAGAAATATACATCAAGCGCAACGGAGAATATACCTTCGAGTATGACCCAACTGACAAGGTGCTTATCGGTGACACCGAGCCTGTATATACAGGTACATTCAGCACCAACCTGTTCTGGAAGGGATTCAGCGTGTATGCACTGTTCAATTTCCGTTTGGGAGCATGGGTGTATAACACCACACGTGTGAGCAAGGTCGAGGGTTCCGACCCACGTTACAATGCCGACAAGCGTGTGTTCGACGACCGCTGGAAGGGCCCGGGCGACTACGCCATATACAAGGATATCGCCGACAGTTCACGTCCCGAACAGACAACACGTTTTGCCGAACTTGAAAACACCCTCTCGTTAGGCTCGCTCAACCTGAGCTATGAGTTCAGCGACAACGTATGCAAAAAGCTGAGATTGCGTAACATGCGCACAGGTATCAACTTTACCGATATCCTGCGACTCTCTACAGTGAAGATAGAACGTGGTACAGAATACCTCTACAGCCAGGGCTTCGAGATGTTTTTGAATTTGACATTCTAAGAATTTGTGCATTATGAAAAAGATAAGATATATAATATATATGTTCGTTGCGCTTCTTGCAACAACATCATGCGAAGATTTCTTGAATATCACCCCCGACGGCCAGTCGAAGCGTGATGACCAGCTGAGCACAGAGCAGGGCATCGAAGATGCAATGTATGGTGTCTATTCGCAGATGCGTTCACTCTCGCTCTATGGTCAGGAACTTTATTTCAAGACACTTGAGGTTATGGCGCATAACCTTTATAGCACCGACAACGACGATATCAAGTCATTGGCAAACTTCGAGTACGACAATACCTACGTCAAATCGTTGTTCGAGGGTATATGGACAGCAATGTATAAGAACATCTCCAATGTGAACAGCGTGCTTAACTCGCCTCTTGTGGCTGATGCCGAAAAGTATCCCTTTACCATTTACCGTGGTGAGGCACTCGGCTTGCGTGCTTTCATGCATTTCGACCTTGTACGTCTGTTTGCCGAGCAATATACCGTAAACCCCGATGCCAACGGTATTCCCTACGCAACAGAGTTCTCGTTGAAGACACCGCCGTTCGAGAGCCTGAAGAAAAACTACGAGCATATCCTTGCCGACCTGCTCGAAGCCGACTCATTGCTTGCCGACGAAGATGAATATGCCGACGAACGCGCATATATGCTCGACCGTCAGATACACTTCAATCGCTATGCCGTGTGTGCTACACTCGCGCGCGTATATCTGACAATGGGTAACAACGAGCTTGCGACCAAATATGCCAAAAAGGCAATAGAGAACAACGGCAAATACACCCTGAAGGAAAAGACAAAGGTCAAGGACGACCTTGCCGGCGTGCTCTCCGAGAAAGAGTGTCTTTTCGGTGTATATTATTCGGGGTGGTACACAACGGTAAGCACTGTGCTGCAACAGTTGAACCCACGTTCATCGCTCTATCTGCGTAAGAATTTCCAGGAGATATACGAGAGAGATGCGTCGGGCAGCGACAGCCGCTTTGCCGCATACTTCTCCGAGGACAAGAACGGCGATGACATCATCTATCGTCTGTGCAAGTTCACCGACGTATATGAGAAGAACAACACAGTGGCAAACCGTCCTGCAAATCTTATCCTCGGAATAAACATGATACGTATCCCCGAGATGCACTATATCCTTGCTGAGACACTCCTCGCGAGCGATTACGACACAGCGTTGTCGCACTACGACGCGGTGCGCGTGAGCCGTGGCCTTGAGCCGTTGGAAGGCAAGACATTGACTCAGGAACTTATAAACGACGAGCGTTTCAGAGAGATGATAGGCGAGGGACAGACATTCTTCAACATGAAACGTCTGAATTTGAATATCCCCTTAGCTACCGATGCATCAAAGTATCACACTCCTGCCGAAGGCATATATGTAGTGCCGATACCTGATATCGAAATAGAAAACCGTAATTGATACTGATATGGATATAAGAAAATATATAAACAGTGCCTTGATGCTCCTTGTGCTGTCGTTGGGGCTGGCTTCGTGCGAAGAGCACTACCTCAAATACGATGCATCGTATTGCGGTGTCTATTTTACCAAGGACTCGACAAGCTATTCGTTCAGCGTTACACCCGTTGAGCAGAAAACGCATGAATACAGAATACCTATTGCCATAATGGGTGTCCTGAGCAATGAGAAACGTGCTGTGAGCTATGAGATTTGCGATGACCTGACAAAGGCCGAAGAGGGCGTGCAGTTCACCATAGGCGAGGTGTATATCTTGCCCGACTCGACAACAGGTTACATTCCTGTAACAATAAACCGCGACAATCTCGAAGGAACATACCCCGATTATACACGCTATGAGCTATGCTTGCGTCTTGTGGCGAATGATAATTTCGTTCCCACACTCGACTCGTTGCATCAGGTGCATATGTTCCGTTTCGACAATGCAGTCAACCAACCCGAATGGCTCAAGCCTGACGGCACAAAGGCATGGGACGTTTCCAAGTTAGGTGTGTGGCACCCGTTGAAGCTCATAAAGATGGTTGAGTACTTCCACGCATTGGAAGCTATCCGCCCTGAGACATACAAGAAAATTGCGGCAGCGTATGGCGAGAACCTCGAGCATATACCTTATGGCGACCCAGAACTCTACAAAGGAACTTTCGACAAGTATATCTACAAACCTATGTACGACTATTTCAGCGACCCGGCGAACAAGGATTTTATACTAAGCGAATTCCCTAACTTCCCATTCGATTTTCCTGACCCATATGGGAAATAAAGCAATAATATAGATGTTGATCCAATGTTCAAATGTCATGCTGAGCGAAGTCGAAGCATCTCTTTTAAACGCAATTTAGTAATTACAAGTTCGCGAAGAAAATAAGTCGCAGGTCAATTGCTATATTGTTTTGGGAAATAATGATTGTTGAATATAAGACTTGAAATATATGATAAAACTTAAAAACTATTTGATACTGTTGCTGTTGCCTCTTATGGCAGCATGCTTCAGCGACGAATCGACCGATGCTACCAAGCCGCTATCTACAATTGTGATAGAGTCGGGTATCGATAGTATATATAACATAGGAAAGAACGAGAGTATCCTCATACAGCCTGTTATCTCGCAGGAGAACAAGGAGAAGGAACTGCACTATGTGTGGGAGGTTGACCTTAAAGAGGTTTCCTATGACAAGGAATATACATTTGAAGGAAAGGCTTTGGGTAAGTACAACTGCCGTCTTATAGTGGAGAACGAGGACGGAAAGACATTCTTCCCCTTTACCGTCTTTGTCAACTCACCTTATGAGGAGGGTATAACAATCCTGAGCAAGGATGCCAACGGCAACTCAATGCTCTCGTTCATGCAAAAGCCCTATGGCGAAGAAAAAGGCAAGTTCTTTGACTATGACTGCTTTGCCGTGAACAACCCCGATGATAAGTTTGCCGCAGGTGCAGTCGATATGGTACAGTGCCGCGACGCAGTAGGTAGCGGTGGCTGGGTAATCATCGCATGCCAGGGTGGTGGAGCGGACGGCGATGCACCGACAATCTATTACCTTAACGAAAAGACCTTCGAGATAGAGAACAGCATCAGGGTAACAGAATATGACGACTTCAAGCCTGTGAAGATGGGCTTGACACCTGTGGTGTATCAGCAGACATCGTACCCCATACTCTGCGAGAACGGAAAAGTATATGACTTCTCTACAGGTGAGGCCGACATCATTCAGCCACGTAAGTTGCAATCGACCTACTCACCGTCTTGCGTTGTCACCCGCACCTCAACAAGCTATGAGATTTTGTTATGGGATAAGATAAACCAAGGCCTGTCACTTATATATAATGGCTATGGCCCATATTACTGCAGCGAGAAGAAATATCACCTGATGCTGGGCGAAGAGGGCTTCGATAAAAATAATTTCTTTGCAGGAAGCGACTTCGTTACCATGACAAACATAAGAATGAATGCTGCACAGTTGGCCAAGACCGGCAATCGTAGCGAGTTGCTTGTCATTACAAGCTATAGAAGTGGCAAGTATGCCGAGAGCAGAGTAATATACTCCGACTTCTGGGGATATAACGCTATGGAAGAAGAGGAGTCGAAGAGATACCCCATGGCAGTCGAGAGCTACCACGACGGCGACTGGGATAAGACAAACCCTCCGTTGACCGCTGAGACACCATGTATAGCCAACAAGACATATACGACACTGCATTTTGCCAAAGGCAACAAAGTGTATGCCTGGGATTATGCATCGGTGCCGACAGATATGTCGGGCTTGCTCAGCCCCAAGGAGTTCTGCTCTGTAGGTAGTGATGACGCTATTATCACAGGCTTTGAGCTTAGCGACGACCACGAAAAGTTGTATGTATCATACTACGAGCCTAAGCAGCAAGGCTTGAACGGAAGCCTGGCGGTGTTCCATTCCGACGAGAAAGGACCGGCACTCGAAGAGTATAAGAATATAAGTTACCAAGCGGTAAAGATGTTCTATAAGAAGAAATAACAAAAACTCCAGGCCCCGCCTGGAGTTTTTGTTTTAGTGTAACGATTAACGATTAACGTTTAGCGATTAACGATTAACGTTCTCCGTTCTCAGTTTTCCGTTCTCCGTTTTCCGTTTTCCGTTCTCCGCTCCTCGCTAATCGTTATTCCACTGCAGTTTTTAGCCTTTAGGATGTTGTCGTTTATTGTTTTTGTAGTCTTTCTTTCTGTTCTTTGGTCGCCCCAAAGAACCAAAGGGCTTGGCACTCGTAAAAAATAGTCGCTCTGTTCTTCTGTTCGTACCACCTATGGTGAGTACTCAGCCGAACATCGCTTGTCGTTCAAGCCTTTTCGTCAATGTTCCGGC
>JAGCLA010000012.1 GCA_017647225.1 Bacteroidaceae bacterium
CCTCCTCGTAGTTCAAGAGGTCGACTGACAATACAGGAATACCCTTAACAACAACAGTACCTGTATTCTCGCAACGACCACCGTTGATAGCAAGCAAGAGAGCCTTAGCAAGGTTACAACGTGCACCGAAGAACTGGATCTGCTTACCTACAGCCTGGTAAGATACGCAACATGCGATACCGTAGTCATCACACTCGCGAACCTCACGCATCAAAGTATCGTTCTCGTACTGAACTGAAGATGTGTCAATTGAAACCTTTGCACAGAACTCTTTGAAACCGTTAGGAAGCTCATTGCTCCAAAGAACAGTCATGTTAGGTTCTGGTGAAGGACCGAGGTTGTAAAGAGTCTGCAAGAAGCGGAACGAAGTCTTTGTAACCTTTGTACGACCGTCGTTGAAACGACCACCGATAGCCTCAGTTACCCATGTTGGGTCACCAGCAAAGAGGTCATTGTATGACTGCATACGCAAGTGACGAACCATACGCAATTTGATTACGAACTGGTCGATAAGTTCCTGAGCGAATGTCTCGTCAATGTTGCCGTTGTCAAGATCGTACTGGATATAGATATCAAGGAATGAAGAAACGTTACCGAGTGACATCGCAGCACCGTCCTGCTCCTTAACAGCAGCAAGATATGCCATATATGTCCACTGAACAGCCTCCTGAGCAGAAGTTGCAGGACGAGAGAGGTCAAGACCATAGTACTCACCCAATATCTTAATCTCGTTGAGAGCCTTGATCTGCTCTGAAACCTCCTCACGAAGACGGATAGTGTGCTCAGTCATTGGGCTTACCAAACCTTTCAAATCCTCTTTCTTAGCCTCGATAAGACGATCAAGACCATAGAGAGCAAGACGACGGTAGTCACCGATTATACGACCACGTGCATAGTTATCGGGCAGACCGGTAAGGAATCCCAAAGAACGGTACATACGAATCTCCTCTGTATATGCATCGAATACACCGTCGTTGTGAGTCTTACGATAGTGATAGAAGATATCCTTAACCTTCTCATCAACCTCAACACCATTCTCATGGCAAGCCTTCTCAACAACCTTGATACCACCAAAAGGCTTGATGGCACGCTTCAAAAGTTCGTCTGTCTGAAGACCTACTATAAGCTCATTCTCACGGTCGATATAACCGGCCTTGTGTGAAGAGATTGTAGATACTGTCTTGTTATCCAAAGCACGTACACCATTGTTTGCACGCTCCTCTTCGAGAGCTTTAAGGCAAACATCCCAAACTTTCTTTGTTCTTTCAGTTGGACCAACCAAGAAAGAAGCATCTCCCTCATAAGGAGTGATGTTCTCGCGTACAAAGTTACCAACATTGATTTCCTTGCTCCACAAGCCATCCTTGAAGTTCAATTTCTTTTCCATAGTTAAAAATTTTACTATATAGTATTGATTCAATCAGTGTGTTAAAAACAGAAATCTTATGATTTCTCTGCGAAGATAATAAAAAAGATATATACTAAAAAAACATTTTAGAGTTATTTTTCAACAATCGCTTTATTTTTACAATCATTTCATTCATTGCTCAGAAAGCCGCCAGACACAATAAAATATGCAAAAGAAAGAAAAAACAGCAGCATAATAACCTTGTGGAAGAAAAGAAATAAAATAATGTGCAAAATATCAGAATAGAAACAAAAACACTAACATATTGCTCACATGGGACAAAGCGCAATAGTAGCAAACAAAGACACGAAAAACAACTTAATAAAAAAGGTACACCCGAAAACAAAGAGAAGAGGAAGAGGAATAAAAATATTTTTCATTTTTTACCGCTTTTTCTTGCACAGCATTTTTTTTTGATATACCTTTGCAACGTCTAAAGAAAACGACCACATTTTAGACAAACAAAAAAACTTTTTGGAGAGGTGGCAGAGTGGTCGATTGCACCGGTCTTGAAAACCGACGTACTGAAAGGTACCGGGGGTTCGAATCCCTCTCTCTCCGCAAGAAATCAGGAACAACGAAAGTTGCTCCTGGTTTTGTTTTATGTAGATACGGGAAGTTTACTTACCAGTAGACATATAAAACAAAATCAGCACAAACACCGCCAGGTGGTTGCTGATTTATTGCACAGGAGTCCCAAACAGGGATGGGCGAGCAAAGCGAAGCCAATCCCTACCCCAATAACAAGGAAACGAAAATCAGCACAAACACCGCCAGGTGGTTGCTGATTTCTTGCACAGGAGCCCCAAACAGGGATGGACGAGCGAAGCGAAGTCAATCCCGACCATAACAAAAGGACTGCCGACCATACAAAAAAAACAAAATCAGCACAAACACCGCCAGGTGGTTGCTAATTTCTTGCACAGGAGTCCCAAACAGGGATGGGCGAGCAAAGCGAAGCCAATCCCTACTCCTTATCTTAAAAGGCCACGAACCCGACGAAGAAGAATAACCACCTTCAATACATACATAAAACTATCTTCATTATGCAGCCACCGAGATTTTCGGTGGCTGTTTTTGGAGGCGACAGTGTCCAATAGGCAGTATCCAATATTTTGTGTAAATGAGAAAAACAGGATTTGAATATAGCACTTATGTTATCTAAAATAAAGCAACTAAAAAATATTGTTGCTCACTTCAAAGCCGTGAGCAACAATATCACAGTTCATACAAACATTAAAAGGGTATATCAACACCCATCACAAATTAGTCCCTCGCTTATCATTAACAGTTCTAATTGAAATCTCTATTGCTTTAAGCATTTCTTCAATTTGTTCAATGTTTTGAATAATATACTCAATTTTTATCAATCGCTTTTCGTAATCATATCGATGTTCTATATTTTTTCTTAACATATGAATATCATAATAATTACTCCAAACATCTGATATTTCAGAAAATGGCAAACAGTAATGTTTATTTATTATATAAAACATCTTTTCAATATCTGAAACGCCACTGCAAGGTTGAGCATCAGCCTTATACTCTTTATGTATATGTTTTAAATCATAACCTATACTTTCAACCATCATTTGCATATGCTTCTCTGCATAAGAATACACTTTTGAGACAATTGCCTCCATCGCTTCTATATGCAAACCATTGTAAATATCTAATAGTTGATAAGAAGTGGAGTTGCAAAGACAGCATCCAGCATTCTCTGCATCCACATCGTGTTCTTTCATATCATTTATTTCAGACTCTATGCCTTGGATTTTACTTGAATAAAAACTATCTATTTCATAAGCAAGATTCTTTATTCCCAATGCCATATCATCAATACTTGCTTGTATTTCGTTCCTACCCTTTGCAAACATAACTTTTTAAATTACTATTAAACGATCAATAATCATACGCTATTATCTCAACATATTTACTTTTACCATATTGGGTATTTGTATAATATGCCCAATTTGTTACATTCGTTTCGCCATTTACAATATTTTCATAAGAAGTGTATAAATCATAAGACTCACGAGGTACATAAATTTTAATTTTCGGACAATCAGCCCCTGGCGCATAAAAAGCGTGCTGACCAGCGTTTATACTTGCGAATATAGCGGGAGGCGTTTTTGCTTTAAGATAAATTTCAAGAATATTACGATTGTAGTATGTGGAGAATGCTTGATTTCCAATCTCTTTAATATTTTCACCCAAAGTGACAACTTCCAAACTACCACAATCATAAAAACATGCACCTCCTATTACAGTTACATTGTTTGGAACACTAATTCTTTTTAATTTAGAACAGGCGCGGAATGTTCCACCGTCCAACTTTGTCAAATGTTCTGGAAGTTCAACCTTCCAAAGAGATGCACACGCAGCCATATACAAACTTGAAAGGTTCGTAAAATACTTAAGTTCTGTAAAAGCAATTATTTTATCATCATTATTTAAATGCACCTCAGTTACTTTTGCTGCTTCCGCATACGACAATTCTCCATCACCATCTTCATCCCATTGGTTGCAACACAACATCTTTGCATATAAGTCTTCAAATTGGATATTTTTTTTATCTTGTTTTGGCAATGTAATTACAGTTCCATCCGAAAGATTAAAATACACATAAGTATCATCTTGTGTCACACTATCAAAAAGGTTATCACCATTGATACCATCATTTCCTGTTGCTTTACCTAATATTTCCCAATCAACTCCATTATTGTAAGAAATATACCAATAGTTGTTTTCAATTTTCAAGCGTGGAGTTATTCCATCATTTCCATCGGAACCATCTTTGCCATCGGTTCCATCAACACCGTCTTTGCCATCGGTTCCATCAACGCCGTCTTTACCATCAGTTCCATCAACGCCGTCTTTACCATCGGTTCCCGATGCTTTTATTTTATCTCCATTTACATCCAATAACCATTTACCATCTAATGTCCAATAATATACTCCATCCACATCCTTCGCAACTCCAATATTTGGAACATATCCATCAACACCATCCTCACCATTATATATTGTAAAAGTTCCACCATAGAACAATGTTATAGAATAACCAACAACAGTTCCTTCTCTATAAATTGAAGAAACATTTACAACATAATCTCGCGAATTTAATGCTTGTACGATGGTCTGCAATGCCGATACATTTGTATTCAACTCCTTACAGACTGCTTCCAATTTAGACACACGGTCTTGCAAATCACTAATGTTATCCCTCAGTTCTGAATCATCGTACTTCTCACAAGACTGCAATAAACAGAAACAACTTAAAAAAAACAAAGCAAACTTTTTCATAACAAAAGTTCTTTAAGTCGCAAAGCCCCGAGACGACATTTTAAAAATAAAGAAAGTGTGGAGCCGACTTTCGTTTATCTAAATGAAGGTTGTGGTAAGACCTATCGGAAATAAACGACTCAAACCCCACACTCGAATAGATATGGATGTTTGGACACCTTCCAAAAGTATCCTACCACTAGTATCTATACGAAAGTGAGTGTTGTTCGTGCCGTCCTTCCGATAAGAAAACTACCACATTTTCATTTAAGGACTTGCGAAAAACACTTTCACAATATGCAACACAAGCAACAGCAGTTGCTTATGCTTGCAAAATTAAAAAGTATTTTCGAATAAACAACACTCACTAAGATGTAATTTAGACCTTGCTTGAAGATATTTAATACACCTATTGGATTATATAAATATTGAAGTAATGCAAATATAAACACCTTTCCTTATTCTTCAATAATACTCATAAGTTTTTCCAAATCTTCCTTATGATTCTTAGACTCTATTGCGCTAGCGTGTGATGGAGGAGATAAAGAGGGCAAAATGAGAAATTGAAAAGAAACGTTCAAGTTAGTAAAACGAGCATTTGTCAAATAATAATTATTTTATTGGTAGTCAGTGATATATGATGGTCTAAATAAGGGCGTTTTTGGTGCATTTTTGCTATAAAAAAGTTGCACCGATGTGGGACCGATAGAATAGTATGAGAAGATTGAGAAGGTGAAAATAAGAATAACCGCCGCCAGGTAGTTGCTGATTTCTTGCAAAGGAACACCAAACAGGGATGGGCGAGCGAAGCGAAGCCAATCCCTACTCAAAAAATCCTTATATACATCGAGCGGAGCATTTTTAATAAATGCTCCGCTCGATGTATAACCCTCACAATTTCACTTTAATGTGACACGTACTCCCATTGTCGGTTATTTCAAGAATATATATACCACTACGGTCATTCTCTATGGCGATGCCACTATTTTGCACAAGGCTCTCATAACAGCGGACACCCTGCATATCGTACAACGACACCCGTGAGCCAACAGGGATATTACGCAAAGCAACAGTGCCCTCGCTTATCACATATTGCAAAGTGCCCTCATTTATCTGCGACACCGATGTCGGTTCCTTGTCATTTGTCGTCACATTGACAATGTCCGACCATGCCGAATAGCTGTCACCCAGCACAGAGCGTACCCTCACTGCGTAAGTTGTCATCTGTTCCAAGCCGCGTACTGTTGCCAGAGGCTTATCGACACAGAGCCTTTCGCCTACAAGCACCGTATCACGACCACCATACATCACCGTCACGTCATCGATAGCCATATTACCCTTTTCCTTATAATAGGTATAGCGGAAAGAGCGCACGTTATCCGAAGCCTCAAAAGTATATTCGAGCGTCGTTTTCTTTGTATCAGCAAACTCAATCTTCTGCAATTCCTGCCAAGAGCCGTCCTTCAGATACTCCACCAGCAATGACGACCCTGTTGCCGTTGATGCAAAACGATGCATGAACGACATCGCAAGAACAGGATATGTATATTCGGGAGTCTGGATATATTCGCCGCTATTCTTCAAGCTTACCGACGGAGCCGAAGCACCGCTACTCGCGTCAGACGTATAGCTACCCGAAGCCGTTCCGCTCCAGCCCTCAGGCAACGGCTTGCCGTTAGAGCCTACATTATCGAAGCCCTCGCTTACAGCAACCGGGTCAGTACCTTTTAATATAAAGCACTCCACCTCATACCCTTCGGCCTCAACCACCTCGCTCCAACACATATTAACGCTATTGCCAAAAATTTCTTCGGCATACAGGTCAACCGGTGTTGCAAGCACATCTGTCGTGAAAGAACAGCCATAAAGTCCAGCCTGTTCTCTATCCCCGTCATAAGCGGTTACATAGAACGTATAGGTTGTCGCAGGGGTCAGACCATCGACAGAAAGATATGTTTTTGTACTCTTTTTATCAACAATCAGAACCGGATTTGCCGAAATGCCGGACATCTTGTGTGAGCGCAACAAGCTGAAATCGTCCTTCTCAGCCACAGTCCACATCGAGGCATTATACTCTGTCGTTGGGCCGAGAGTCGTGTATGAACGGTAAAGAGTCACATCCTCACCCCATTTATTCACCGAGCCGTAATCACCTACAACATCTATCAGAATATGGTTATGATAGAGAGCAACAGCATCATTTCCGTTGAAATTTATTGGAGAGTTCTCCAGCTGCGGTATGAAATAATCGGCATACCCGCGCAGTTCCGAATCATCGGCACAGCTATTGCTCACGATAACGAATGTACCTCCCGGTGCAAGCGTTTTCTTCGGTAGCTGCCAATAATTCACGAACTCACCCACTCCGTTACGTTGCACACCCAAAGCATAGTCTGCGATGTTCACACTATGTGACGTACCATTATACAATGCTATAGCCTTATTGTAGCTGCTACCCTCGACATACGCCGATATGAAGACATCGGTAGCCTCGCTCGCACCCTCATAAAGTTTCACACCATACGAATCGGCACCCGGCATTGGCACCCAACGCAACTCAGCACCTACAGAGGTTACATCAACAGGCTCAAGAGGAATGAACGACGACGTTCCATAGAGCTCAACAGGTATAAGTACCTCTCGTTGCAGGCCACCGCCGGAGAAAACAAGAGTATCACGCAACACCCCTGTATGGTCGGTATTCGCATAGCCCAATATCACTTCTGTTCCTTCCATCACATTCGCGGCAGCAAGCGAATTTTCACTCAAAGCAATACCTGCATTCTGTTTCCACGACAATAGGATATTGCCATCTATATGCTCTCCCTTGACAGCAAGTCTGTATATAAGAGAAGAGCCGCACATTACCGTTCCCATATTCACCTTATCGCCCTGCGACGGAGTAATAAGATATGGTCTTTCTGTAATATCAATGACAAATTCACGATCAATACTGTCACCCCACAGATATTCAGCAAGCAGAGGGAAATCGATGAACGGGTTACGGTTGTTCTGGGCAAGATAAACCGCTTCGTTGCGGTTAATTTCCTTTGCACTGACAGGGTCTTGTCTGTGCCAGCCCATAAGCAACTCCACGGAGTAATCATTCAGAGTCGGATATGGCTCTGACTTGAACATATTGACACCATTTGATTCCCAAGTATAGTCCTGATAGCATGTAGCCACATACATATACATACGTGCGAAATCCCCTTTGTAATCATCGTGCGGCTCAAAAACAGGGTGAACCACCTCGCCAATCATAGCCTTTCCGCTCTTTGACACACCGTTATCCAAGCTCGGCTCTTCAATGCTCGCATCCACTTCACCCAATATACGGTTACTCTTGGACATATTGGCAGAGGCATCAGAGGGAACAAGATGATGCAAATCGAACGAAGCCTCGTATATGAATGATGTCTCTTCTCCCCACCAGCTCTTGGGTACACTATGTTCTATATGCATCTCGGAGTGCGAACCCGTTTCGGGAAAATAACGCACCACATTCGAATACATATCCCATATAGAGGCATCGGCACGCACGTCGCTTGTACGAAAGACAACCCATGTACCGCTTGAGCCATAGTCAATTCGGGTATGCGGTCTTATTATCTCATGCATAACCGTCTTCAGTTCGGCATTTTTCTTTCCGACCGCTCTGTTATAATACCCCGGCGGTATATCGGCGTATGCACTTATGACAAGAGATATCAAAAACAAAAAAGAGATTACTCTACCTTTCATACAGAAAATTCATTCATATTATATCAATGCTACAAATTTAATATAATAGCACAATAAAAAAGAACACTCCGAGATTTTTCTCGGAGTGTTCTTACATAAGCGTTTATTAATAGTTGTTTTTCTTAACCTCAAAATGAGCCTGTGGATGCAAGCAAGCAGGGCAAAGCTCAGGAGCATCGGTTGCTGTGTAAATGAAGCCACAGTTACGGCACTGCCATGTTGTAACTTCAGTCTTCTTAAACACTGTACCGTTCTCGATATTCTTAAGAAGAGCAAGATAACGCTCCTCGTGTCCCTTTTCAGCAATTGCAATGTTACGATACATGACAGCTATTGCAGGGAAACCCTCAGCGTCAGCGATGTCTGCAAAACGTGGGTAGTCGGCTGTCCACTCCTCGTTCTCGCCGGCTGCTGCAGCCTTGAGGTTCTCGGCTGTTGTACCGATAACACCTGCAGGATAGCAAGCAGTGATTTCAACCATACCGCCCTCAAGCCATTTGAACATACGCTTTGCATGCTCTTTCTCCTGGTCGGCTGTTTCCTGGAAAATTGCAGCTACCTGCTCATAACCCTCTTTCTTTGCAACGCTTGCAAAGTATGTATAACGCATTCTTGCCTGTGACTCACCTGCAAATGAAGTAAGCAAGTTCTTTTCAGTCTTTGTTCCTTTAATACTCTTTTCCATAATAATATTTTTTAGTCAGTTATTTAATTATAAATCCTTTTTCCACAATCCGTGTAGGTTGCAATACTCATACACCGCAACCGGCTTTTCCTTACATACGCAGACCTCGGCCAACGGTTCATTCTTCAAATTCACATGAATACCGCCATTCTCGGTCTCGACATATATTAAAACAATTCTATGTTCCTTGGTCATTGGGTGATGTTCACTGCCGATTTCTATTTTCAGCAGGCCTTCACCACAACGGGTCACACAGGGGAGATGTTTTTCGGTAGCGGCATCGACGGTGTTAGCCACAAGTTCCTGCATTTTTTCTCCACAGCACACGACCGGCACACCCGAATCGACCATCTTCACTATCACATTGCCACAATGAGCGCACTTATAAAATTTTGTTGCCATAATCCTTTAGTTTACAATAAGACATTCTTAAGAAACAACACTCCGAAACAGCAGAATGTTCGTCAAACAATTGCAAACGCCAAAGAACCGATTACGCCAACAGCTATTTCCAAAGTAAAATATTTATTTTGACAAAACGTAATTTTTGTCTTAAAAACATTTCATTTATTAACTAAATTTAATAAAAAAACAGCTACCCGACACCCAAATCAGTATTATCGACAAGAATTTCTATGGCAGGGTCATCTTTTATCAACGGATATATCTCTTTCATAAACCTCTCCACAAGTTCATCATTACGCAAAACTGCTGTTCCGTTATTACAAAAGAGGTTTACGCTGAAATACTCAAAACACTCCTTCGCGGTTCTTATGTCGGCAACGATGCGTTCAAAAGAATCGTCGTCAGTACAGCACAAAAGACAAATCCCCTTGAAATGACGTGCCACATCTTCGGGAGTCACCCACGAAGGGACGCCCTTGTTCCAACGGTTGCGTTGTTCGGGCGAGAAGCTCTCTACCCCACAACGAAATTTGACGACAGCAGGGAAAAATTGCTTGGCAAACTCTTCGAGTTTATTACGATACATAAAATGCGCCTCGAACCAAAGGGTATGGATATTCTTTTCACGGACAACCTCCTTTATAAGTTCAACAGTCTGCCCGTCAAGTTCCATGGCCGAGCCCGAATTTATTATATCGAGCACACCATATTCACCTGTCACACGTTCAAGGACAGCCTTATTCACTTCAAAAGGTGTGGCGCTCACGTCCAAATGGTAGTTGCAGAAAGTGCACTTTCCCCAACGGCAGCCTTCGCCTTGCAACAAGACGAATTCACGAGGCAGTTTTGTATGTATGACAGAATACCTATCCATTGCAATGGCGTGTACCCAACACCTTCTTTTTAAGAAAGACTATCACCGCATAGGCCATAGGTGTTCCAAAAAGAACCTCTATTGAAAGTTTCATGACATACTGCAAAGCAATCATGAGCAGGATATCCCTTGTACTCAACACACCGGCAAAAGCAATAAGCACAAATGGCAGTGTATCGAGCAGATAGCCGATTACAGAACTGCCGATGGTTCTTACCCATAGGAAGCGTCCTTTTGTTTTTTCTTTTATACGTTGCATGAACCACGCATTTGAAAGTTCTCCCAAGAGAAAACCCACCAACGAGCCGAGCACAATGCGGGGAACGTATGTAAATATGGCATCATAAGCTCCGGCTATTTCGTCGAGATAGTCGGGCGACGGCATCCACACACCAAGCTGTGTGCATACAACCATTATCACATTACAGAGGAATGTCATCCAGATCACCTTTCGCGCAGTACGATATCCCCATATTTCGGTAAGCACATCGCCAAGCATATATGCAAAAGGGAAAGTAATTGTTCCTGCATCGAAACAGAAGATGTCAAAAAGGCCGATAATCTTTACAGCCATAACATTCGACACAAGGTAAAGCGTCACAAAGAGAGATGAAACGACCATTAACGACATATCGCCGTCAGTTCGGTTTTTGAAAGGGTTTTCCGATACCTTATTCATAAGATTAGTTTTATTCTGCTACAAAAGTATAATATAAATATCGGCTTTGCAAATATTTGCAAAGCCGATATTTATATTACTCAAAGCTACGCAACAGCGCTATTTCCTCAGCCCAACGGCTTTCGTCGGGTGTCTCAAGAACTATAGGCATGTTATCGAAGCGCGGGTCTTTCATGAAACGTTTGAAGAAATCCATGCCAAGCAAACCCAGACCAATACTTTCGTGCCTATCGACGCGTGAGCCGAGAGGCTTTTTTGTATCGTTCAGGTGGATACCTTTCAAATACTCAAAACCCACAACACGGTCAAACTCCTCGAAGACGCCATCGTAATCGCCAACGATATCATAGCCTGCTGAATAGGTGTGGCAAGTATCTATACACACTCCCACCCTGCTCTTATCATCGATACGGTCAATTATATAGCACAATTCCTCGAAGCGGTTACCCACATTACTGCCCTGCCCTGCGGTATTCTCTATAACAGCTGTAACACCTTTAGTCTTTGAAAGGGCAAGGTTAATGTTTGCCGCTATTTCGTCAAGACACTCTTCCACGCTAACCTTGTTCAAATGGCTACCGGGGTGGAAATTAAGCATCTTAAGACCAAGTTGCTCGCAGCGTTGCATTTCGTCGATGAACGCAGCACGCGACTTCTGTATAGCCTCTTCATCGGGGTTGCCGAGGTTGATAAGATAGCTGTCGTGCGGCATTATGTATGACGCATCGAAGCCACCATTCGCACAATGTTCCTTAAACAGTTCCACGCTCTTTGCAGTCAAAGGCGCAGAGACCCACTGACGCTGGTTTTTTGTAAACAGAGCAAAGGCATTTGCTCCAATCTCTTTGGCATTAAGCGGTGCATTCTCCACACCACCGCTTGCCGACACATGAGCACCAATATATTTCATATTAAAAAAGTTCTATAAGTTATACAAACAGAAATGTCGGCACAAGGTCAATTTGAAGAACCAACACCATGCCGACATTTTTGCTTTATCGTTTACGATATTCAATCCTCCTTAACCATCACCTGGTCATTTGCTACCGGAGCAAAAAGTTTCTTGCTACCACGCAACAAGTTACGCACCTCACTGAGCAACTCGTGTGACTCCTGAATCAGGTTCAGATATACAAAATCAACGCGAAGACTACCCTGGCTCTGGTGCAGACGCATGGTCTGTGTCTTACGCAATGTAGCAAGTTCGTGCTTAAGATCCTTTGCACGAGCCGAAACCTCTTCCGATGTCTTATAATCGCCTGATGCTATAATCTCGTTAATATCCTTCAGGACATTATAGATATTACGGCAATATGGCGAGAACTCGTCAACATACAATTTCGACAATGGGTTGAAGCTGTTCTCTGCATGTTCCTTCATAGGCTCTGCAATACGTGTCAAAGTATTGAGCATCTGCTGGCAACTGTTAGAGCACAAGTGATACCAAGTACTGCGTTCAAAAGCCATGTTCTGCTCAAGACGTTGCAAACCGCGTGTTTCGGCACGACGTTCCTTCTTCATGAAAGCCTTTTCCTCAACAATTTTTATCAAAGAGCTCTTCAATGGACGCAATGAATCTTTAGAGAATGAGTCAAACAGTTTCTTGTATGTATCGGCAGAGAATGTAAGTGTATGTGTCAATGTGTCGGCAGCATGAGAGACAAGGTTTTCCCATACCTCCTCCTGATTTTCCGATTTCAGGATAACAACCATCTTCTCATCGACTTTCTCTTCGCTCTTTTTCTTGTTGTATGCAATATGACTACGCACAAGCAGGTAAATGACAAGAGCAATCATTATATACATGGCAACGATACCGCCATAGTTCATAATTGTTGACACAAGAGCCGCAATGATGAACGCCGCACCGGCAGTGATGAACCAGCCACCGACAACCGAAACGACACCTGTCACACGATATACGGCGCTCTCACGTCCCCAAGCACGGTCGGCAAGCGAAGAACCCATACCAACCATGAATGTAACGTATGTTGTTGACAAAGGCAACTTCAACGATGTACCCACAGCAATGAGCAAGCCGGCAAGCACAAGATTTACCGATGCGCGTATAAGGTCGAATGCTACATCTTCACGTTCTTCAAGCGGAGCGAAACGCTTTGAGACCCAGTTCTTGACACTCTGCGGAGTATTACGCTGAACAGCGTCCACAAGCTTTGTCACCGCACGTACCATATTACGCGCAA
The DNA here is from genome assembly GCA_017647225.1 of Bacteroidaceae bacterium. Classification (GTDB taxonomy): domain Bacteria; phylum Bacteroidota; class Bacteroidia; order Bacteroidales; family Bacteroidaceae; genus HGM04593. The sequence goes on from JAGCLA010000012.1 coordinate 13,285, forward strand.
TTGACGATGTACCGAACATTTCGTTACCCTCGTCCTGCTGACTTGAAAGGTCGATTGATGTCTGGAGCACCTTACGAGCCTTCTTGCTTGTAAAGAGTGCATATACCATGACAGCACCGGCACCGATAAGGAACAACACATGTGTCTTTGAAGGGCCGTTAAGCGAATCCATCATGAATGTATCTACCGCACCGTTACCATTGGCAACCAAATCTCTGAACGACTCCAGTCCGGCGAGTGTAACACCGATGAAGTTTACAAGGTCGTTTCCAGCAAAAGCCATGGCAAGAGAGAATGTACCCATAAGAACCACAATCTTCAGCACATTGACCTTGCACCAATGGAGAATTTGCATAAACAAGGTAAGCACAACAAATGCAATAAGCAGAAAGAGCGTTGTTTCCTCAAAAATAAGATGCTTAAGAGCATCGGGCATAAAGCCAATCAACGCACTGCCTTTCAAGCCCTTGATAAGCATGAAGTATATTATTGCAGTAGAAGCGACACCGCCATATATACCTATCTTACGGCCAAGATTCTTACGGAAGTGGAATGTAAATATCAAGCGTGAAATCCACTGGACGATAAGACCGAACACAAAGGCTATGGCAACCGAAAGGAATATCGAGATAATGATTGTCAAGGCTCTGTCAGTGTTGAGCATAGCCAATCCGCTGCCGCCTGAGCTTATAAGTGCCGTAACGAACGAAGCACCGAGCAATTCAAACACCATTGACACAGTGGTCGATGTTGGCAAGCCAAGCGAGTTGAAAAGGTCGAGCAAGAAGACGTCACTTATCACCACCGCAAGGAATATGCACATCACATTGGCAAAACTGAAAGCACTCGGGTCAAAGATACCATGACGCGCAACATCCATCATACCGCTGCTGAACGAAGCACCGACAAAGACTCCGACCGCAGCCACAATAAGCACATGCTTGATTTTTGCAGCCTTAGAACCGACTGCCGAGCTCAAAAAGTTTACAGCATCATTGCTCACACCGACAGTCAAGTCAATTATAGCCAATGTAAACATGAATATTACCACAAACAGATAGCAGAGTTCTATAGAACTCAGTGCCGACACATAGGAAACTATGCCATTTAAGAAATCCATAAATATTATATTGTTATTTTACATTCTAAAATTTAGCAACATTACGCGATGTTACGAAATTGTTACAAAAATAAACAAACATTTTAAAATGAAAAATATCTTACCATATAAAAATTCGGGCACACAAAAAAAAGTGCGCCCGAAAAAAGAAGTCAAATCCATTATCAGAAATCGTACCTTGCCGACAAGTTTATGCGGTTGGCATTATAAACCTTGTCATCAAAGTTTGTTCTCCAACCATGCAGATACTCGATACCTATCTGCAAATTTGAAGTCAGGTTATACAATGCATTCGCTACAACATACTGTCCTTTACGCGAAGCGCCTGGATTATATGCCGAATAGCCATTACGCGAATGGAGTCCTGTCTGGCTATATGTTGCCGACACCATAAAATTCTTTGTAAAATTATACTGCAAACCGGCATACCAGCTTTCGCTCATGAGCAGCATGGCCTTCCCCGGCTTTTCAGGGTCAGGAACAAGATCCACACCCACATTGGATATGTTGTTCACAAAAGAGCCTATACCCTCTCCAATCGTAAACTGTCCTGTAAGCTGGAAACCGCCCATAGTAGCGAGTAAGCTCGCCTGTGCACCCCAACCGACCTTGTCAGAATTCTTGCCCGACACCTTGTCGGTGTAATACATATCCCTCATTACAGCACCAAGGCGTATGTGATTATTTTTGTCACCTTTGAGGTTATATTGGATAAACAACGGCACATTAGGTACACGTTGTGCATCGACAGCTATATACTCATTATTTTCCATATTGATACTCGGATTCTCCAACGCTATACCCATAGACAATCCCCAGTCGAAGCCATACTGCAGCATAACCTGCGTGGTACGATAGAATGTCATACCGCAAGGACCGCCGTAGTCAATTGTATTAGGCACAGCCTCAATATCCATGAACGTACCTGTACCATAACCGAATTTCAGATACTTTGTACTCATATAGGCATTTAGCAACTGAAAACCGAGTCCGCTACCGCGCCAGTTTCCCGATGTATAAACGACGAAGTCACCAAGAATTCGACTATTACCGACCAATTTCAAGAACAAGGTAGAGTTTGTCACATCCATTCTGATTTGACTTGTCGGGCCACCTTTGCCATATATTGCCGACGGCAAGAAATCGACATTATTGACAGCCCTGTCAAAATCGTACTCGACTTTAGCCTGCAGATAACCACCGATACCCAAGCCCCATTTGCCTTCCTGGTCAACAAGGACAAAGCGTGGAGCGCGCGCATCGTGATAATAACTGCTTTGAGTGTTCTGGAAAATCTCCACCACATCGGGAGCCTCATTTACGGTTTCACTGATACAGATTACAGGCGTAGCATCTTCGGCTATTTCAACCCATCGCTGTGCTGTAGCAGTCTGTAGTGCCGACAACAATAGTGCCGACAACGACAACATTTTTGAAATTCTGTTCATAATACCATTTTTTATAGTTTCACACAAGGAAAAACAGACAAGAGCAGAGAATGTTCTCGCAAATGATATTATGGGAATGAATAAAAAAAACAGCACAAGAGAAACTTTTATGCACAAAGAGCTGTTTCTCCTTAAAAGAATATAATCATGTCAATGCAGAAAGTAAAGAATTTCCTGTTCAAGGAGCCACCGTTGCCAATAGTGTATTCAGTGATACTCCTTGCCGTAAGAATTGTTTTTGGAACACTATTCATGAGTCACGGCATAGCCAAATGGGTAGCCTTCAACGAGATGACAGAGAATTTCCCCGACCCTTTGGGCATGGGAAGCACGCTGTCGTTCTGGCTTGCTGTGTTCGCCGAAGTAGCGTGCAGTTTCGGCTTTATACTTGGTGCGCTCTATCGTCTGTGCCTTATACCTATGATTTTTACGATGTGTGTCGCGCTGCTCATCATACATGCCGGCGACCCTCTCGCCATAAAAGAACTTGCACTGATGTACCTGACGATTTTTGTACTGATGTTCTTCAGCGGTCCCGGACGATTCTCAGTAGATGAAATCCTGCGCAGGATTATAAAATAAAAAACTCTCCAAAGCATGTTGGCTTTGGAGAGTTTTTTCAACTATTGGATTCTTAATATACAAGAACCTTTTTTCCCTCAGAAGTCACATATATACCACGTACAGGTTTTTCAACCAGATTACCCTTCAAATCGTAGTATTTGACAGGCTCTGCATTGGTAACAACATCATTAACAGAAGTTTCAACATTAACCTTCAATATAATTTCTGCAGCATCGCAATTCAATGTAAAATAATAAGGCTTATTTGCATCAATTGTACCTGAATCAGAGGGACGTTTTACAAGCTTGCCACCATTTAAGATATAAAGAGGTCCAGTCACGTTTCTGCTATTCAGCACACCTTTCAAGTTATTCTCACCGTTAAAGGCTGTAGCCTCACCGCCAACACCAATCATATATGTGCCATTTTCTGCAGCAAGAATTACAGGAGTCTTTTCAGCAACTACATCGCTACCATACTCTGTAAGCTCAACAACAGCCTTATCCTCACTTACAGTAGCCTCGCCAGCCACGTATGCAACCACACCCTCAGGCAATGTCATAGCAAACGGCATACACACAGCCACATATTCATCTATTGACAATGGGAATTCATCAACAGGCTCAATATACCACAACGAAGCTGCTTCAGTATTAGTCCAGGGCACAAGACGAAGATTGTCACCGGCAAGGTGCAAGCCTGTATTACTACCGGTCTTGTTCTGGCAGATGATTGAGCTCAAGCCAGCATTTGTACTGCTTATTTTCCACTTACCGGCAGCCGATTTATCAGTTGTAACAATCGGTTCTGTCTCATTATCACCAAGAGGACCAAGCATGTACTGATAGTTGCCATTATAGAGATAATACTCTTTGTCGTTACCTGTCGGCAAGAAAGTAAACAACTGGTTTGCATTATCAACCTTTGACACAGCTGTTGAAACACGGTTCGCCTCAGGATTCAGATACAATGTGGCGTTGCTACGTTCCTTGTTGCGCAAACGATACCATTTACCAGCCTCAACCTCCAAGACAGGGAGATTTGCGATAGCCGCATTGATTGTTTCGTACTTTTCATACGAAGGAGTAGTCTTATAATCATCGAGATATCCGGTGAGTTCCTCTACAGCCTGTTCAGTAGTACAGCCTACATAGCTACCACCTGCCAAGCCTTCAACCTTTGAGTCAATACCCGCTTTAACAATATCCTCGTGATTAGCTGTCGCATCATATACATATGCACTGTCTGTAATATACTCAATGCTGTAGTTCTTATAAACGATGGTATAACCACCGCCACCGGTACCACAATTTGTTTCCTCCTCATAAAGGAAACCTATGTTGTTATCCTTTTGCAATGTCATTGTAGAATATGCTCCACCAAGATAACTCGCCTGGTGACGGCCGTCCCAATCAGCTGCGATAGCCTCAGGAGATACAAAGTCGGCAAGTGTTTCAAGTTCCTTATAGTATATACCAACATTAGCACGACCCGAGCCGAGAGGTACAGACTGGAGAGCAAGGAACATCTTCTTATCGTCAGCCTTACGTCGTACAGGCACACACATAATTTCGCCGTTGGTAGAGTTGCTCACAGCAATTGTACCGTTGTTTGAAGCGTTAGAGTATTTTGCTGTACCCCATGAACCTTCAGCTTTCTTGCTGTCGGTGTAAGAGAAAATATTATAGATACGACCTCCACTTGTACGCGAGCTGATGATTACAGAACCGTCAGGAAGTTCGTCAGCCTTTGGCTCGTCACCACCGCTTGGGATTGGAGATACACCTCCACCGCCAAGTACAGTCCATGTCTCTCCGAAGTCATCACTGTAAAGAACAAAGTTCACATTAGTTCCGTTAACGTCCTTAACAAGAACCGCGCAGTAAATACGATAATAATCCTTTACCTTGATATATTTACTCTGTGAAATTTTACCTGAGCCGACGAACATAGCACGTACAGGGCCGTACTGTGTATCATCGAACTGCGAATAGATACTTTCAGAACGGTCAACAGGCTCTGTCCAATTTTCACCGTCGGTACTGTAGAAATGAGCAATACCCTGGTGGTTATTGCGCTGTCCGTTAGGGAAAGAAACATTACCCGAACAACTGATTACAAGGATTCTGTCACTCTCGCGGTCGGCCACGATACAAGGGTCACCGAAACCTACATACATATCGTTGTTTGCAGCATTAATGCCTGCAGCGCCTTTACCCTGGATGATGTCGAAAATATCGCCCCATGTTTCACCGTTATCCGTACTTATGCGTGCACGCAAGTCAATACGGCCATTTGTAGCCATACCGATATCAGCGCGGCTGTGACGATAGTCGGCAACAGCGATTATATTACCGTTCTTTGCTGTTGCAATGGCAGGGATACGGTAAGGGATAGCGCCTGTTGTAAGAGTTGGGAACACATCAAACGCAGGCTCCGGTACGCGGACGTCAAGTTTAAAATACACCTTGAAGTTAGAGAATGTAATACCCTTGTTTGCGCCAGACTGTGTAAATGAAGCAGTGCGCGCAGGGTCTTCAATTTCGACATTCACGCTCTGCTTTGTATTTGAAGAGGTGTATGTTTTACCATCAACGCTCAATGTCAGTTGGTAGTTTTCATTGGCACTGTTCACAAAGTCAAAACTATAACCTGCAACAGCCAAACCTTCGGGAGCTGTCAAAGTGTATGTACAACTTTCTGACGTACCTGAAAAGCCCGAAATATAGTCGCCTGAAGACTGCATATTATTCGCATTAAGCGACAAAGAGAAACCGGCTACCTCATTGCTCTCCCATTTTGAATGCCATGTACCATTGGCGTTGCTTGCTGTAAAGTTACCCTTTGAAACAAGAACCTCAGCAGTAGCTTCAGCAGGAGTAATGGCAATTGTAGAACCGACATCAGCACCTTCTGCCCAAAAAGCGAGCTTACCTATACCGCCAAAGTTATTAACAGCATAGTTTGTACCATGCAATTTCATAAAATAGCCGTTAACACCCTGGATTTTATCAGATGTCGCAAAATCCCATGTGCCCACATAGCCTGTAGGAAGAGCGTTTTTATCCTGCATTGTAGGATATGTACCACCACCTGTGCCGTTATATCCGCTAAGTGCAGTCATTGTTGTTTTTGACGCAAGCACTTTGCTTGTACCTGCCTGCTTGTTATAGATAGCATAGCCATTGGTATCATTACCCACAAAGCACCACAATTCGTCGTCTTCACCGGTCGCCAAAGATGTGCCAAGAGCTATATGGTCAGCACCGGCATTGTCCTTGATAAGTTTCAATCCTTCACCAATGCCCATAGTGTACCAAGTGGTACCAGGAGCAAATTCTCCATTCACAATGGTTGTAACCTTGAATGGCACTTGTGCCCACACTGTTGCAACAGCAAAAAGCGAGAGCATAGATAGTAAAAGTTTTTTCATAAGAATATTTTTAAGTTTACATTATACAATACAAGTTCCGCTTGCGAATATATCAATATTTCATGATTTAATCATAACGAATATAGAAAATGTGGCGACAGCCGAAGCTACCACCACATTTCACTCATTGAATCATCAAGTAATTCTTATCAATCGATCAACATCTTTTTACCGTTAACAATATAGATTCCTTTGACTGGGTTTTCGACTTTTCTGCCTTGCAGATCGTAGATTCCTTCCACGTCAGCATTTTCAACACTTACCTCTTCGATTGCAGTAGGAGCATCTATCTCTTTCTTAAAAGTCAGTTTTGAGCCGTCGTCTGTTGATGCATCACCTGTCAACCAATAGCCCCAATTTCCCTGAATATCATTGAGGTATCCCAAAGATTCTGCAACATTGCGGAGCACAGACTTACCGCTGTTATTCTCAACAACAAACAGAGGAGCATCAGCAACTGCTACAGCAGAAACATGTCCATTATTGGTAACAGTACCACCTACAGCCTTGTCTGCACCAAGCTGTTTATTTTGGATTTTATAACCTGTAATTGGATTACCGATAAATGCAAACAAAGTCTTATCACCATCAACAGCAGATGTAGAACATGGGAATTTGCCATTGGAAGCATCATAGTAAATATTCTTATTACCACGTATTACAAGCGAATACCATGTAGCCTCATCATATGATTTTGAAGGAATGAAAGGCAGATCATCGCCCAATTCGCATTGGATAACAAAGTTCTTACCTTTATCGTTTGCTGTTACCTTTCCTTGAGGAACTGCACCAACATTTACATAAGCTGCACTAATCGCAGGCGGGAACACATCACCGATATACGCAACCTCGTCTGTTTTAAGCCATTCTACATCACCACACTTATATGTATAGGTGATATTCACAGGAGTAGATTCCTGCTCAACCGCATTGCCTACAATACGTACATATTTGCCGTTTGTAATTTCCTCGATTGTCAAAGCAGCATATACCATTGAGTAACCGCCAGGAGTCTCCTCATAGAAGAAACCGATGCGACCATCTGTCTGCAATGTAAATGTGCTGTATGCAGAGCCCTGTGCTGTACTTACAAGCATACCTCTTTCCCAACCTGTAGCAAAAGTAGCGACATCGTTCTTACCGTTTTTCTGATAGCTGTACTTGCTTGTGATATCCTTGAAGTAGAAACCTACATTTCGACGCACATCACCGCTGTATTCATTCAAGCCAAGAGGCAATGACTGCAATACTATATTATGCAATTCACCTTCGGTATCCTCAACGAGGAATGTTGTAATCTCGCCGTTCGTACCATTCCAGTCACTCGGTGCAGGAATATCGCTGTTTGCACCAACGCCCCAAGAACCTTCACCCTTTTCTACATTTGAATATGTAAAGATATTATAGTATCTGCCATGAGGTTTACGTGAAGACATTATTACATCGCCGTTAGGGAGTTCTTCACACTTTGGTTCGTTGGCATTTCCAAAGTTAGGGAACGGCATATCTTCACGTGTACCCAGGATGTGCCATGTCATACCGAAGTCGTCAGAGTATGCAACGCGGTTATGCATATCCTTGCTCCACAAAGCAGCATATATACGATAGTATTCACCAACCTTGATTTTTGAGCTCTGGAAGATACGGCCTGAGCCGAAGAAGAAGCTCTGTGCTGTATATTGGTCAGTGCTTGTCTTGTCACCTGCCTTGTATGCTTCGGTATCCCACAAGCCATAGATTTCCTCTGTTATATCGTCATAGATAGAGTCACGACCTTCTACTGCACTATGATATGTTTCACCACCATCCTCGCTGTAGAAACGAGCCACACGGTTAGGATTTTCACGGGTTGCACTACCACACACTGTGTGTCCTGTTACACAAATGAGCAGAACACGGCCTGTTTCACGGTCAATACAAACAGCAGGGTCACCAAAACCGTCGTTACCGTTCCAAGAGTCTTTTTCATTACCCTCGATAATTGTTGTTCCTTTCTCCCACTTTGAACCATCGGCAGAGCCTATACGCTGTACCAAATCGACACGACCGAAGCCGATATCACCACCACAAGGACGATAATCGTTAATAGCAAGCAACTTGCCGTCCTTACGTGTTGCAATTGCAGGAATACGATAAGGAGGATTGTTGTGATACCACAAATACTGGTATTCGCTTTCCATATCACCGCTGAATGTAACAACAGTCTGTTCACCCTCTTCTATGGTTGCATTCCAGCCATGATAAGTAAATGTGCTCATGCTTACCTTTTGAGCAAAAGGCAAATAAAGTTTCATTTCCTTACCATTCAATTCCTTTGTAACTGTTGTTGTAGAGGTTGTGCTACCATAAGCAAGCTTGAAATCACCGATACGGGTATTGGTTTCGGGATATTTTGTTTCGCCCTCAACTTTTATAACCACCTTGACAGGTTCAGGATTCACGCGTGAAATTGTCCAACGTGAACCGGCATCAGTCACACCATAGAATTTCAAGTCACCACCATTGCCGTTATACATATTCAATGATTGTCCACCTGCAACGTTTGTAGTAACACCTATACCGGGTTTGGTTTCAGCTCCATTCTGGCTCATATTGAGATACCACTTTGCCGCATCACCAGTTGTCCATGACGCAGCTGTTCCATTGCCAGGATTTGTGCTGGCTGTAAGCTTATACTGTTCGCCCAACACTTTGCTATAGATGACAAAACCGTCAGTATTGTTACCAACGAAGCAGAAGAGCTGGCTCTCCTGGCTCATATCAAGAGCCGCAGTACCGGCTTTGTCTGCAGAAGGAGCACTCCACGCATATCCCGAATTACTACAGTTAGCCAAGCGTAACCATTTTTCACCATACGAAGCAGAGAACACCGCTGGTGCAGCAAGAGGGTCAGCAACATTAACCTTGAAATATGGAAGCCAACTGTTACCGCTTACCTGTGGTGCATAGTTTCCATTCGGATCGGAAATGGCTATACGCTGACCGCAAGAAGAAATTTCAGTATTTGAAGTCGAGAAGAACATGTAATATACAGCACCTGCCTGGAGTTTTACATTCTCGAACTTGTACTCTACAAAAGCATTGTTCTGAGGCTCCGGTTTATTTGTAGATACTGCAACCTTTCCTGTTATTTCCTTCGTTGAAGAGATGACCATGTAGGCTGTTTTCTCTCCTGAATTATTTTTATTGGTACACAGGTGTATGTTATTCAGAACAACTTCGGCTACGGTTTTACCCTCGTCGTCAGTAGTTGGTACCTGGAAACCAATCCAGGTGACATTGGCTTTATCATTTGCACCTGAACCTACCGACCAAGATGTATTGGTCTCCTGTGCCCATGCTATCGCAACTGTAAAAAGTGCAAGCATAGATAGTAAAAGTTTTTTCATATAAAAGTATATTTTAGTTAATATTTGCCCATACTTTGGGAATATGCAGCAAATATAAAAATTTATGGCAAAAATGCCATAATAAATAATAAAATAATTAAACGATTAACGATTAACGAACTGAGAACTGAAAACGGAAAACTGAAAGCTTGTGCAAGCGAGTGAGTGAAAATCATTTTCACACGCAACGAGCGTAGCCAAGGTTGCACGAAGTGAAAACGGAAAACTGAAATAGAGATCCATTGGCTTTAGCCCCTGCGGGCGTCGAAAATCAAAGTTGACTTTAACCCCTGCGGGCGTCGACCTTCGGTTCACATCCGTTCAGACGTGTTGTTGAGAGCTTGCTCGAAAAATGACAAAGACGCGGAGGATGTCATATCGACCGTATGGGAATGTTGCGATAGAGTGAGTGAAATAAAACTTGTTTTGATTTCACAACGAGCATTAGCAACATCGCCGAAGGCATCATATCTCAAATTCGCTAAACGTTAATCGTTCTCAGTTCTCAGATTTCAGTTCTCAGATTTCAGTTTTCACTTCTCACCTCCCAGCATCACTCCAACTCTATCACCGTTATTCCGGCGCCACCGAACTGAACATGCTCGTCGTGGAAATTCTTCACAAAAGGCAGAGTACTCAAATACTGACGGACAAGAGTACGCAGAATACCGTTACCCGTACCGTGCAGCACACGCAACTGATGTGCATTGCACACCACGGCATCATCAATGAAATAGCCTACAGCCTGCACAGCCTCCTCGCCACGCATACCGCGAATATCGAGGTCGGCACTGAAATTCAGACGCTTCTGATGCAGTTGTTCCTGCGTTTCCGATGTCAGGAACGAAACCTTACGCACCTCCTCTTTAGGAGCCTCGGCAGGTTGCAGCCTGTCGAGTGCGACCGTTGATTTTATCGCGCCGAAGCTGACTATCGCGCCAGCCTTTTTAATATCCATAACCTTACCCACAGCCTGCTGACCGACTATGCGGACAAACATACCCGTTTCAATGTCATATCCTCTCTTTGCAGGCTCTTTACGGGCTGCGCCGTCGGCATTTTGCGACACGCTGTTTTTATCCTTTTTACCGTTCTTTTTACGTTCCTGACGTGCCAGAATTTTGGCCATTTCGCGGTCGGTCTTCATCTGCTGTTTCTGGCGTGCAAGTTCCTCTATCTGCTTGCTGAAATCGCTCAGTTCCTGACGCGCCTGACGTGTCTTTTCCTTCTCTGCTTTTGCCTCGACAATAGCGCGTATTGTATTCTCTATCTTTGCGTTAGCTTCGCGCAACAGGCGTTCAGCCTCATCGCGTGCCTCCTTGATTATCTGCTTGCGCGTCTTCTTAAGGTCATCGTTCGATTCCTGCACCTTACCGAGCATTTCATCGAGTTCCTTTTCCTTTTGATGAACGCTCTTTCGCTTGCTCTCCCAATAGCGTTTGTCACGCACTATGTCCTGCAGATATTTGTCCGACTGTATATAGTCACTGCCGACAATCTGCGAAGCGTCGTTTATCACCTCTTCGGGCAAGCCTATTTTTCGTGCAATCTCCACCGCGAAGGAGCTGCCGGGGTTACCTATCTGCAGCTGAAAGAGAGGACGCATCTCCCCTCTGTCATAGAGCATTGCGCCATTGACAATTCCCGGTGTGGAGTCGGCAAAATGTTTCAGATTCTGGTAGTGTGTCGTGATTATTCCGAACGCCTTGCGCTCATTAAATCGTTTAAGCAACGCCTCTGCTATTGCCGCACCTATAAGAGGCTCTGTACCACCACCGAACTCATCGATAAGTATCAGCGAAGCCTTGTCGCAGTTTTTCAGCGTATGCTTCATGTTAAGCAAGTGGCTCGAATATGTACTGAGGTCATCTTCGATGCTCTGCTGGTCACCTATATCAATGAATAGACTCTTGAAAAGACCGGCACGGCTACGTTCATGAACAGGTATAAGCATACCGCACTGCAACATATACTGCAACAAGCCGGCAGTCTTCAGACACACCGATTTACCACCCGCATTAGGGCCGGATATTATAAGAAGGCGACGTTCGCCATCGAGAGCGATATCAAGCGGCGACATTCTGCGGCCATGTCGGCGCAGCGACTTTTCGAGCAGAGGATGATACGCCACCCCCCAGTCAATCATAGGGCGGTCACAGAGAGCCGGCTTCAAGGCATTGAAATCGATTGCAAGCTCCGCTTTTGCGCGAATAAAGTCCATTTCGCCGAGGAAATCGTATGCCTGCAACAACTGCGGCACCTGTGGACGCAGTTCCTGCGAGAAGGCCGAAAGAATAGCAATTATCTCGCGTTTCTCTTCCGCTTCGAGTTCACGTATTCTGTTATTGGCCTCGACCACCTCTGCCGGTTCAATGAACACTGTTTTACCACTTGCCGACTCGTCGTGCACAATACCACCCATCTTACGTTTAAGGGCAGGAGCTACAGGAATTACAAGACGACCGTCGCGCATTGTCGGCGAAGCATCTTTTTCCACGAGGCCGTCGGCCTGTGCGCGACGCAATATATTGTTGAGGGTGCGTGATATACCGCTTGACGTACGCACAAGTTCACTGCGTATGCGTGCCAGAGCCGGCGACGCACTGTCCTTTACAGACCCGAACTTGTCTATTATGGCATCAATGTCACGTATCACACGCGGGAACGCCTCAACCTCACCGGCAAGACGGCGCAACGACGGATAGAGCGAGTTGTCTTCGTCGCTGTTACCCTCACCCTGCTTACGCAGCAACGAAAGCATGCGTCCTATAGTGTCAAGCGAGCGTCGTAGCGAATGAAGCTCGTCGGCGCTCATATACATACCCTCTATGCGTATGCGTAACAGTGGCTCACGTACATCGAAATAGTAGTCATTTGGAAAAGTATCCTCAAGCTGAAGAATACGCACGAACTCCACCACCTCGTCGAGTCGTGTGCTTACAGCCACGAAATCGGTCATAAAATACATATCATCGACACGTTCCCTGCCCAGATTGCTCAAACATTTTTCTTTAAGCATCCTGCGCACCGCATCGAATTCTATTCTTGTTTCAAAATTCTGAGGATATATCATTGCTTTCACTATTTCGGAGTGCGAAGATACATCAATTTCGGCTTAAAGAGAAGTATTTGCCATTTTTTCCAAAAAACCTCGACACTTATAATTATAAATATAATTATTTTCATAAATTTGCATAGTTATACCTTAGTTGGCAGAAAACAATTAAAACATACAAACAATTAAAAACAAAACACTATGAGAAAATTTACACTTATTCTTTCATTTTTGGTTGCGACAATAGCATCAGCTTTTGCACAGACCGAGTACACTTTGGACATGGCAGGCGGCAAACTAATAGACGAAATCGGAGGTCGTGGTAGCAGTTATACCTTGAATGCTACAGAAAACTCAAATTTGGAGTTCAGATTCTCAATGCAGGATCGTCTGATTTCTTATGTAAACGATATCAAAATTGTAACAGACGGCGACAACGTTTACAAGGATATCACAATTGCAGCACCCGAAGGTTACGAAATCACAGCTTGCTCACTTTCGTTTGTATCTACAAGAAAGGGAGCTACTGCAACTGTAAGCTTTGGAAACACAGTTGAATCAAACAGCCAGACCGGAACTCCGGTAACATTAAGCGGTGATTTCAGTTCAAATCCTGCAAACTCAGTTGTATTCTCATTGGTTTCTACTCAGCTTTACCAGGGTATTAACATCAAGGAGATTAAAATTACTGTAAAGAGCAACCAGACAGAAGGTGGTGAAGGCGAAGGCGGTAACGAAGGTGAAGGCGGCAACGAAGGCGGCAATGAAGGTGGCAACGAAGGTGGCAACGAAGGCGGCAACGAAGGCGGCAACGAAGGCGGCAACGAAGGCGGCAACGAAGGCGGCAATGAAGGCGGCAACGAAGGCGGCAATGAAGGTGGCAACGAAGGCGGCAATGAAGGCGGCAACGAAGGCGGCAATGAAGGCGGCAACGAAGGTGGCAATGAAGGTGGCAATGAAGGCGGCAATGAAGGCGGCAACGAAGGCGGCAACGAAGGTGAAGGCGAAGGTGGTGAAGTAGAAGGTGGTGAAGTAGAAGGTGGCGACGGCAACGAAGGCGAAGGCGAAACAAGCATCAACGACGTTGAAGTTGAGACATCACAGGTAATCTACGACCTCACAGGTCGTCGTGTAAACGAAATCACAAAAGCCGGTATCTACATCATCAACGGCAAGAAAGTTTTGGTGAAGTAATTCGCCAAAACTTCGACAACACGAGCAGCAATAGGTCACGCGTTGTGCGGATGTAGTTCGCACCGCGTGGGTTGCGATAAGCGAGTTTTGTCAACAGATTTAGCGTGGAGCGTGGAAAGGCTTTGCCTTCGAGATATCTCCCATGCGGTCGATATGACAACTACGCGAAATTGTCATCCTGAACGGATGTGAAGGATCTCTATTTCAGTTCGTTGTTCGTTCATCGCTAATCGTTAATCGCTAATCGTTAAACGTTAATCGTTGTTCGTTCATCGTTAAACATTAAACGTAAATCGTTCAACACAAGAATGACTTACACTTATAAAAACATAAAAGTAAACATCAACATCATGGGAGCAGGAGCTCCCGTGTTGTTGTTGCATGGTTGGGGCTGTAGTAACGAGATATTCCGTAATATACAGGAAGTCCTGTCGCAGAGCTATACAACCTACAATTTCGATTTCCCTGGTTTTGGTGCTTCCGACGAGCCCGAAACCGTTTGGGGAACCGAAGAATACACAGCTATGGTAGAGCAATTTACCAAAGACAACAACATCGACAACCCGGCACTCATAGGTCACTCCTTTGGTGGCAGAATAAGCATCATCTACGCATCGCGTAACGCAGTGAGCCGTGTTGTTCTTGTTGACGCAGCAGGCATCAAGCCCAAGCGACCATTCAAATACTACTGGAAGGTATATACCTTCAAAACCCTCAAATGGCTATGCAACACCTTCCTACCCAAGAAGACTGCACAAGCCATCATCGACAAACGTCGCAAGGGCTCAGGCTCCAGCGACTACAACAACGCATCACCTATGATGCGTGCCATATTGTCAAAGGTGGTCAATGAGGACCTCACCCACCTTTTGCCAAAGATTAAAGCCCCCACCCTGCTGTTCTGGGGTAACATGGACACAGCCACACCGTTGAGCGACGCCAAGACTATGGAACGCCTTATCCCCGATGCGGGCCTGGTAGTGGCACACGGCACAGGACATTTCTCATTCCTTGAGAACGCCGGACTGTTCACTGCCGTAATGAAGAACTTTTTTAGTATAAAATGACATGAATACATTAGCTGTTGGATATGCCATAGCGGCAACATTATTCTTTCTTGTAATAGCCAAGTACGACATTCACATGTTCCAGTTGAGTTCGTACCGCAACAACCGCTATTTCCGTTGGCTTATCCCCGGTAACATCATATCACTGAAACGCCTCTTCGCAATGCTGATGCTTGCGGCGGCGTTCATTCCCGGATACTACGGCATTGCCCTTGCCGCATGTATCACCATAGCAAGCTACGTGCATTGCTTCAGAGAGAAGTTCAAGACCCCGTTGGTATATACCATGCGCGTCAAGAGGCTTTTCACAACCGATATAATACTGTTCCTTGCCATAGCCGTTCCGACGTTACTCTTTGCCGGCGAGTGGGCAACGGTAATCACAGGCGTAGCACTTGCATTGTCAAATGTAATAATGTTACTTGCCAACATAGTAAACACCCCTGTAGAGAAAGGCATCAACCGCCACTACTACAACGACGCCAGACGCATCATCGAGAGCCATAAAGGGCTTATCATCATTGGCGTGACAGGAAGCTTCGGCAAGACAAGCACCAAGAACTACCTTGCCGGCGTGCTTGCCGAGAAGTACAACGTTCTTGTAACCCCCGGCAACTTCAATACCCTGCTGGGTGTCATACGCACCATACGCGAACAGCTGCGCCCTTACCACCAGGTATTCATTGTTGAGATGGGCGCAAAGCAGAAGAACGACATCAAAGAGATATGCGACCTCGTACACCCCACGATAGGTATCGTCACCGCTGTGGGCGAGATGCACCTTGAGACATTCAAGAGCATAGAGAACATACAGGACACCAAGTTCGAGCTTATCAACTCATTGCCGGCAAACGGCTTGGGTATCATCAACAACGACAGCAAATACATAAACAACTATACAGGCATCACCAGCCCATGCAAGATACTGCGCTACGCAGTGGAAGCCGATGCCGACTACCGCGCCACCAACGTACAGTATGGTGCAAGCGGAGTATCCTTCACCCTCAACGATGGCGAGGCGTTAAACAGCCGATTGTTGGGAGCAGGCAACCTGCTTAACATACTCGCCTCGATAGCCGTTGCCGACCACCTTGGCGTACCCGTCAACCGACAGCGTAACGCCATAGCACGTCTGCAGCCTGTTGAGCATCGTTTGTCGATGAAGGTAGCCAACGGCATCACCGTACTCGACGACGCATATAACTCCAACCCACAAGGAGCGAAGATGGCACTTGAGGTGTTGAAGAACTTTGCCGTAGGCGAGAGCAACAGACGCATTGTCATCACCCCCGGATTTGTCGAGATGGGTGCAAGACAATACGAAGCCAACAGGGAGCTTGGCCGCACCATAGCCACAAGCTGTGACTATGCCATAGTGGTCAACGCCACCAACCGCGAAGCGATAAAAGAAGGTATTGACGAAGCAGGACTTGCAACAGACAGATATTATTTGGCAGACTCACTGAACAACGCTCACGCCCACCTGGCACAGATATTAAAGGTAGGCGACGTAGTGCTGTACGAAAATGACCTGCCGGATAATTTTAAGTGAAAACGGAGAACTGAGAACTGAGAACTGAGAGCTGAAAACGGAAAACTGAAAGCTTGTGCAAGCGAGTGGGTGAAAATTTATTTTCACACGCAACGAGCGTAGCCAAGGTTGCACGAAGTGAGAGCTTGTGCAAGCGAGTGGGTGAAAATTTATTTTCACACGCAACGAGCGTAGCCAAGGTTGCACGAAGTGAGAGCTTGTGCAAGCGAGTGGGTGAAAATTTATTTTCACACGCAACGAGCG
>JAGCLA010000013.1 GCA_017647225.1 Bacteroidaceae bacterium
AATTTCATCTCCATCAACAGCATCGGTATTGGATTGGGTTATGTTTACATGCGCACCATCCACTACAACATCAACAAACCGTGCCACATTACCAGGCACCTCAACCATAGCAACTCCTCCATTATAACTTATGACAACATTATTATCTTGGACAGAGACCTCATTAACGCTCATTGCATCTACATCAGCCAAAGCAAAACTCTTACCCATGACCACAAACGTGTTGCCGTCAACAAATTCCATATCACCTGTGCGAGAAGCCGGAAATCTGTAAACAACATTGCCAACTTGCACATTAAATGTTTGGCCAACGGCTGTAACTGCTAACAAAAAGGCCATAAAACAAATACATATCTTTTTCATCTTACAACTATTTTATTAAGCCCGTCCTTCGTTTTCACAATATACACCCCTCTGGCGAGTTTCTTTTTACCAACTTTTATCCCTTTTAAATTATAGATTTCCACAGCGTCGTCAAACACAGCATCCGCTACAGCATCAACATTGGTCGTTGTCGTTTCATTAACTGCGGAAAAATACATTTTACTCAGATTGGAAACAACAAATTCGTATTCTCCTACCGTCAGGACATTTCCTTTGACAGTTAGAGAAAGCGATGATGCCTGCACAGAAAATTTTGCACCATCCGTCGTTTCAAAAGTCAGATACGAGTAGGTGTTCTCGGCATATGCAGTAAACAGTCCTACAAAAAACAAACACAAAAAAGTAAATTTTCTCATGACATTTCTTTGTTTATTTACACGCAAATAAAAAGTAAAAGAAGAAAACAGCCAAATAAAATCAACCAACCGACACAATAATTCTATTAAAACAATGAAACGGAATGTCTGTTTGTCCATTCCGCTTCATATATCTTTACTTTGTACCGAAGATTCTGTCACCGGCATCGCCCAATCCCGGAAGAATATAATTCTTCTCGTTCAGTCCCTCGTCAAGCGAAGCCGCATATATATCAACATCGGGATGCTGTTCCATAACAGTTCTGACACCATGAGGAGCTGCCACTAAGCACATAAAACGGATATGTTTGAAACCGTCTGCTTTCAAACGCGCAATGGCATCACAAGCGCTACCTCCTGTAGCCAGCATTGGATCAGTCAAAATAACAGCACGTTCCTTATTCGCAGGCATCTTGTAGTAATAGAACACCGGCAAACAAGTGTTTTCATCACGATACAGGCCTATGTGACCCACACGTGCAGAAGGAATAAGCTGCATCAACCCGTCAACCATGCCAAGCCCTGCTCTCAATATAGGTACGATAACAACCTTTTTACCAGCAATCTTTGGCGCATTCATTTTCATCAACGGAGTTTCAATTTCTTCATACATCAGAGGCATGTCACGAGTAACCTCATACCCCATCAACATCGAAATCTCCTTCAACAATTCGCGAAACTTCATAGTTGAAGTTTCCTTGTCACGCATAATACTCAGTTTATGTTGCACCAACGGGTGGTCTATCACATGTAAAGCCATAATAAAATCTTTTTAGTTCGTTTTTTGCAAATATACAGCAGTAGTCGTAAAATAACAAAGCAAGTTTTGCATATTTTACATTCCACAACGACAGAAACAAAAAAAACAAGAGAGCAGCTACCTTGTAGCCACTCTCTCTTTCTACAATTCGGTTATTATATAACTCTTTGTTAATGAAAATCACTTAACCAACACCTTGTTACCATTAATGATATAGATACCAGCGTTTGTAATCTTCTCAACACGACGACCTGTAATGTCATAGATTACATTGTTCTCAGCCTCTGCTACAACAGACTCGATTGCTGTTGTTGTTAGTGCAGAATCGTACATTGTAACAATAGTTTCGTTAGTGTAGTTGATTACAGCAATGTTGTTAGCATTGTAAGCAACAGCTGTTGCTGCAATAGCCTCTTCTGTTTCTGTAATAACACCTTCGTATGAAACTGTATAATTCTTAGCCACAGGAGCCTCATTGTTGTTCATGTCAACAACAGCATCAAAAACTGTTACAGACTCGTTACCAAGCACAACAGCTGATACAGCCTCATAGTACTGGTTTGTTGCACCCTCGTCGTTTGCGTTAGCAACAGCCCAATCAACTGTCAATTCGTTTGCATCAACAGAAGCAACAAAAGCATCGCTTGCACCAACAGCTACTGTTTCATTTGCAAAAGCCAAAGAGCCTTCAAATGTACCAGCGATATAAAGCTTGCCATTCTTCAATTCCATTCCTGAAATTACATTATAGTATCCGTAACCGGCAAAAAGTTCATTTGAGAGTTTTACAGTTTTTTCACCAACTTTGGCAAGAATTGCACCTTCTTCCATATTACCGGTTCCATCATCTGTTGTTGTAAAGTTTAATGCTTCTGTACCAGCAGAAGTAGTCATAACTATGTCACCTGTTGCTAATGCTGCTACATATACATTTCCGTTCTCTACAGTAAAGTTGGTTGAAAACAATTTTGTAGCCTGGCCTGCGTTATCAGCTACAGTGAGAGTTGCAATTTCTGTTGGATTTGTAAAATCAGAATCAAAAGATATTACTGAAACATTGTTTACCACCATGCAATAAATCATAAATCCGAAATCAACGCTTATGTATTTTGCAGAAAGTGACAAATTCTCTTCAACAGCAACATTACCTGTATAATCAAATTCCACATAAACCTTTGAGCCGTCTGCTACAATTTTTTCAATAGACACACTAACAAGATCCCAAATATCCTCACTTGGAAGTGCGGCTACGTATGATTTTACAGCCAACAGTTCACCTTCTGCACTATACTTTGCGATAAATGCAGCAGTTTTTGAATCCATTTCTGTGTTAGAGATTGTCTTAGGATCACCGGTAACACCCTGAATCATTGCACCACCTGCAAAAGAACCTGCTACGTAGAGGTTGTTTTCAGCATCGGTTGTAATAGCAGTGATATCGATAGAACCGATAAGTTCGATAGCATACTGCTCTACGCCTTCTGCATTGTACTTGGCAATGTAAGCACCTGTATCCTCACCACCAACTTCATTGCCTGCAAATTCGATAGGCAAAGTTTTTGTACCGGTAACATAAAGGTTACCATCTTTGTCCATTGCTGCAGGAGAGTTCAGAGATACAGCATCACCTTCAGCAACTGCAGAGATTGATTTGCTCCACAATTGAGCATAAGTTGCGGTTGAGAACAACGCAACAGCAATCAAAAGTAAAAATTTTCTCATAAATTAAAATTTAGGGTTAATAATATTTAGTAATAAAATCTCATTCTTTCCAATTCTCCAAGCCTGGGTTGGCCGCAACCGCATCCGAGGGGAAATGCAGTGTGTATCGTTCATCGCCCTGCTCTAAAATAAAAGTCTGTGATTCGGTTTCACTAACAGGATATACCTTTACCAATTCGGGCTGTGTAGTACGACGTAGGTCGAACCAGCGAAGTCCTTGGAAAGCAAGTTCTCTTTGACGCTCTTTGGCAATCTCTTCCCTCAGTTCGTCCTGCCCCAAAGTTTCCAATAGTGACGAATACTCATTGGCTCCTTCAACGGTATAGCGTTTCTGTATCAAAGGCTTGATGTAAGCCAATGCCTCGTCTTTTTTATCCAATTCGTTTGCCGACTCAGCTGCTATAAGATAGAATTCTCCGGCGCGGAAAGTGCAACGTTCGTTATTCGGTGTTCTGCTACGGAAGCTCCATACTCTTACAAAATCTGCATTCAACTTGCTGGTATAGTATTTTCCGAGTCTTTTATCGTTGTCGTCGTGTATCTTTATAAGGTTTGAATCGGGAACAATAATGTTCAACAGCTTTGCTGTAACAACCTGTTCAAGTGCCATAATGGACTCGACCGAATTGTAGTTGGTCGGAAGCACCGATCTTGTATTGTTCAAGTCTTCAAGGTCGGGATACTTTGCAACAACTTTCTTTGCTTCGGCCAAAGCGAGTTCCCAATCTCCCATATACAATGCAGTACGTGCACGTAAAGCGTTTGCCGTTGTCGTGTTGAAACGGTAATTCAAACCATTATCCCAACGTTCTACATTCAAATAGAGCGCAGCAGAATCGACATCAAGCAATATCTGTCTATAAACCTGCTCCACACTGCTACATTTCAGCACTGCATTCACGTCGGCCTTCATCTGCAACGGAATGCCACGTGTGGTTTCGGGTTCGCAATGGGTGTATGCCGGTGCATAGAGGTTTACCAAAAGGAAATGCACATAAGCACGCATCATATAGCTCTCGCCCACCAACTGGTTTATCTCCTTTTGGGTAGCCTTTGTTATATCGTTTTTATGTTCAATTATATAATTCGCTATATAGCACGAATGGTAGTACGAACGCCAATTGAAATAATACGACGACTCGTTACGGTTATAGTCGGTCCAGTTCCATACATCGAAATATGAATCATAATCAAGGCCTTCCAACGACTTGTAATCGGCAGCCATTTCGTCACCGCGCAGAATTGTCAAACCACGGTCTTCAGGAAATCTTGAATATACATCGGTCAACAAGGCTCTGTATTCTTCACCTGTTTCTGCAATAATTTTACCGGTCGGATGAATATCGAGAAAGTCATCACAACCCATAAACAGCAACGCTGCAAGTATTATTGTTATATATTTCTTCATTGTTTACCTTTAATTTCTTAAAATCCTAAATTCAAGCTGAATATCGCACTTTTCGGCAATGGTGTAGCATACGGGTTACCCATAGTCTCCGGGTCAAGATAGTTTGTATAATCGCTTGCAATAACAAAGAGGTTGCGGCCTTCCAAAGCGACAGAGGCTGTACGCAAGCCGACCTTTTTCATCCAACTGCCCTCAAAGCTGTATGCCAAACGGATACTCTGACAACGCAGATAATTACATTTCTTCACCCATATATCAAGCATACCGTATGATGAATAGTTCTCATAGAAATTTATCTCGGAATCATGCACCCCGTCTTTATACATAAGTGCAGGTAAGACTGCGTCTTTGTTGCTGTCGGTCCAACGGTTGAGTATATCCCTGTTTGTATTCAATCCACGGTCATAGTACAACGGACTGTAAGTAGGCTGCACTCTTACTGTCGCACCCAGGTTGAATGCAAGGTTTATGTTCAGCGAGATATTCTTGTATTCAAAAGTGTTTATGAAACCACCCGAAACAAGAGGGTCGCTACTTCCCATATAGGTATAAAGGTCGCGTTGCTCGGCTGCATTCATCTGCGAAGCACCATTCTCATTCAAATTAAAGAATTCTTTTGCCGACACGGCACGTCCGTCCTTTGTCTTATAAAGAGGATAACCTGAAGCATCGAGCCCAGCAGTCTTGTAAGCAAATATGGCACCTACAGGGTAGCCCTCGCGCGATGGATATGTTGCATTTTCGGCAACACTCTCCTGAAGCACCTTATTGCTGTTGTAACCAACATTTATATTGGTTGTCCAAATGAAATTACGAGTGTATATATTGCGTGTGGCAAGGCTCACCTCAACACCCTGGTTCTCCATACTTGCCCAGTTTATTGTGGTAGAAGAGAATCCTGTTTCAAGAGGCAACATACGCATACCTATAAGGTCGGTACTTCTGCGGTAATAATAATCGGCAGTAATGCTTATCGCTCTGTTCAACAGCGCAATGTCTATACCGGCATTCACATTCTTAGTCTTTTCCCAACGAAGGTTCGGGTTTGGAGCAGTCTCGGCAATTATGATATCCTCGGTATAACCCGGAAGTATCTGTGTCTTATCGAGTTTTCCTATAAGATAAGGCGATGTATTCTTGTCGATGTTTCCTTGGATACCGTACGACAATCGCACTCCGAGGTTATCGATTGCGTCGGCATTCTTCATCCACTCCTCTTCCGTTACTCTCCATAGTCCGCTTACAGAATACAAGGGCAAGAAACGATATTGCTTTGCAACACCAAACACGTCTGAACCGTCAAAACGGATACTTCCTCCAATGGTATATCTTTCCTTGAATGTATATGAGGTTGTAGCAAAGAACGACGCGAATGCATTTTCGGTAAATGTTTCCGAGCTCAACGGGTGCGATTCGGCAATATCCTGTGTAGGGAATATAACCGGCAATGTAGTCAATGTACGCGGGTCATAGCCATAAGCTACTGAATAGTTTGTTTCGGCCTTCACACGACGCAATTCACTACCAAGCATAACCTCAAACTCATGGTCTTCATCAAATGTTTGACGATACTCCGCCATTGTTTTCCACGTCCACTGGAAGGAGTTGCTGTGGTTAAGTTTATGCATACCGCCCTCAGGGAGATAGGTCACCTTATTATAGCGTTTGTCATACTTTTCGTATCGCATGGCATAGCTATCCTCTCCTGCATAGCGGTCGAGTTTGTAATTGTCGTACTGTAATCCCAATTGCGAAGTAACCTTGAAGATATCTTCGTAATTGAATACAGCATCAAAAAGCGCCATCATCGAATGGTCTGTACGCACATTTGATGTGTTGACACGCTCTTCCATTATATTGAAATCGAGGTCGGTATCGGCACGTCCTTCAACATTCTTGTCGTATGCATAATTTCCGTCAGCATCATACACTGTCTGGTACGGGTTGGCTATACGCGAATAATATATAGGATTGGTAAAGCTGTTGTAGTCGGTAAGATAGGTATTCTGCTTACGTTGGTTTGCATAGGCCGAAGCACCGAGTTTCAAGAAACTGTTAATACGATAATCGGTTTTCAATGTGATATTAAAACGGTTGTTTCCAACACCCTTTACATTACCCTGCTCGTTGTTATAACCGACCGATGTATAATAGTTTACCTTTTCTGTACCGCCCGATATGCTCACATTATACTCCTGACTGAATGCGTCACGCATGAGAATATCGTTCCAGTCGGTGTCTATTGTCTTCAGTGCATTTATTGCCTTTTGGGCTTTCTGCGACAAAGCATTCCAGCCACCAGTCTTATATGCGTCCAATTCGCCGTATTCGTTAAGCAATTGGGCTACAGAACCTTTGCTGTCGCGATATGAGAATGCGGAAGTCAAGAGATCAAGCTCCAGCCCTACCTTCTCGGCAGAATTGAGCATATTCAGACGGTCAAGATTCACATTCGGGTTTACGGTCAGTTTTGTTGACACGTTGATCTGTGCCTTGCCCACTTTACCCTTCTTGGTTGTAATGATGATTACACCATTTGCCGCACGCGCTCCATAAATGGCTGTTGCAGCAGCGTCCTTTAGAACTGTGATATTCTCAATGTCCGACGGGTTTATACCTGCGATTGATGTCTGATATATATTGTCAATATCCTTCAACTCTTCCATTGCCGGAATGTCAGTACCCTCCAAAGGCATACCGTCAAGTACCCACAACGGGTCTTGAGTACCGCACAACGATGCCGTACCGCGGATTCTTATCTTAACAGGGGCGCCGGGAGCACCATTGGAAACAACTGTGGAAAGACCGGCCACCTGTCCGGCAAGTGCCTGGTCGATATTTGTTATTGCGCCTATTTTACCTTCGGCTATATTAACCGTTGCTACTGCCGATGTCAAACGTCTGCGCTCGATGTTCTGATAACCGGTTACAACAACCTCGTTTATCTTGTTTGAATTTGAACGGAGCACAATTTCGTATTCATCCTGCTCTTTGCTTATCTTGACAATTTCTGTTTCATAGCCGATAAAGCTGACAGAAATCTCTTCGGCATCACCTGGTACGTCAAGAACGAATTTACCATCAAAATCCGTAGCTGTTCCATTTACGGAATTGTCATCGTCCTTTAACTCAACCTTTACTGTAGCACCCACAAGAGGCGCTTTGTCAAACTCTCCGTCAAGGACAGTACCTTTTATTGTCCACTCTTGAGCGAACAATGAAAGAGGCAAAACAAGTAATATAAATATGTATATGTGTCTAATCATTCTTTCCAATCGTTATTTAGGTAAATCAAGAGCATCGTGTATGCGATTAATCATGTCCTGATAGTGCAACTTGTTCTCTTTGCTTGCTGTGTTTTCTTTTCTCTTCAACAGTTTCAGGATTCTCATCAATTCACCTCGTTTTACGCTTATTGCATCGCTTGTGCGCTCAACCTGCCCCGAACTGAGTTTCAATGTACGCGGTGCTGACGACAAGCCACGTTGTATCATTGATTCTTCGCAACAGAAACATCTGTTTTCGGCCTCGTTTAACAAATGATGTTCATTATACATGTCCGACAGGTTCTTATTGAGTTTCAAGCCCTGTCCTTCGGCAGCTGCGGTTATAAGGGCATCGACATAGCTCTTTTGCAGACTACGTTGCATGACATCGAGTTTCTTGCCTTTTTTGGTCGGTGCAAAAATGTGGTTATGCAACATATCCATCATTTCATACACGGTAAATGCATCATCACCGTTCTTCTGCTCATTCTCAAGCATGCGCATTATGCGCTCGTTGTGCAACAAATCCCACAATACATAATTCTGCTGGTTGCGCAAGAAGAGATTTGGATGCTCCTCTATCACACCGATAGGAGTGTTACGGAGGAAATAGGTATAATCGGTCACCTCTGCCTCAAACAACCATTCAGGATATGAAAGGACATCGTCAAGCAAGAATTGTACAGCATCTTTCTGACGCGCTTTCTCGACAAACTGATAGGTCTTCAGGGTATCACCGACAATTGTATTCTCCAGGTATATGCCACCGACATTCGCCATTACATGATAGTGATACAGGCTCCATTGGAAAAGCACACCTGAATACAATTTCGCAGCAGCATCGTATGTCTGTGACGGCTCGCCGGTTGTTGTCCACTCTACAATATTCGGAACAACTCTCTTCAGATTCTCTATACCCAAACGGGCTGCCTCCATGGCGTTATCTCCCAAATCCTCACTCATGGCACGAGGGTCTATAGCTGTTCGTGCCGATTGCGTTTCGCTGTATCGGTATAACGGTTCATTGTGCTTTTTCAACAATTTCTCAAGCTCAACCTTTGCGACCTCTTCATTTGGATACCAGCGATAGCCCCACTCTATTGCCATCATGTCGTAGGGGCCTATATGAGGTGACAAGACACTGACATTATCTTCAGGCTGAGCTATATAGTTGAAACGGGCATAATCCATAATAGAAGAAGATGTACCACCGATTCTTGATGTAAAGGTTGCTGAACGCAACGAATCGACAGAATAAGCGGCTGAAGCTCTCATATTATGACGTAATCCCAATGAGTGACCAACCTCATGGCAAGCCACAAAGCGCGCAGCATCACCCATAAGGCTGTCGGGTAAATGGTGAGAACGTGCAGCAGGGTTCACTGCGGCTGTCTGTACAACAATCCACTCTTTCAAAAGCATTTGTACATTATGCCACCATATAATATCGGCCTCGAGGATTTCTCCCGAACGAAGGTCAATTGTCGAAGGACCCATTGCATTCGACTTTGTCGAAGCGGCATGAGTGAGAACAGAATACTTCATATCATCGCCCTCAGCGGCTATGCTGTCGGTGTATTCTGCAACCTGAATAGCATTCTTGAATCCGGCTCTCTCAAAAGCAACATTCCATTCAAGAATACCCTTTTCGATATATGGCATAAGCTTGGCAGGCATAGCCTTATCGACATAGAATACTATTGGTTTTACAGGCTCTACAAGTTCACCTCTCATATATGCTTCCTTGTCGCTCGGTTCCAAGCGCCAACGGGTTACATAGCGTTTGTGCTGTACCGATTGCTGTTCGTCGGTATATCTAAGGTTTGAAACAGTAAAATAACCAACCCTGTTGCTCTCCTCACGGGCCATCATCGGAGTTTCGGGCAACAATGTCAATGTCGAACTGACAACAGAGGTTACATTAACGCTTGAACGGCCTTCAACCACTTTGGTTGTAAGTTCTGCCGTTGCTGTCAAATTGTTTTCAAAAGCCTTTATATCAATGATACGTGAAAGATTAGAGATGGCATTTGTTCCTAAATTGATATTGTAGAACAGGTCGTTCACACAACTGTTTGAACCGTTAAACAAATCGTTCACTTGAAAAACGACAGACTGTTTTTCGGGTGATACGGCATCAATTTTTATGCGTGCGAGAATAGGGTTCACATAATTATCCTCAACAGAAGCCCTTATTGCATCTTCTGAAGGCACTTCGGGTGTTACTCTCTGCTGACGTATGGTCACATTCTTAAAAAGAGTATCGACCGCAAAGGTAAGAGATTGGTTCTGATAAACGATACCCTTGTTTACTCCCGCATCGTTAAGTTCGCGCTGAACCTTCTGTAAACGGTTTGTCACAAGAAACTCGCGACCCATCAGCTCTACAGGCATTTCCAAATAGAATGTATCTCCCTTACATATAACATTCATAAGGGATTTACACTCAAAACTCTCTTTACCTGTTATCTTGGTATATATTGAATCACTCTTTGTCTTTGCAACCTGCAAAGTATCGTTCTGCGATTTTACGGCAGCAACGCCTTCCGACATTCCAAAAATGGAAAGCACAGCTACAAAGGATAAGAAAAATCTGTTTTTCATATACTCGATATTATCGTTTTTATACAATTTCAGCATTTACACTTTCAGTTTGTTATGCACAATTCTGAAATAATTTGCAAAATTACTGAAAATTAAATGAATAATAAAACGTTTTAATTTAATTTTATAAACAAATACCACTTAGTATAATTATATGTATAATAATATATGGCTACCACACCATATAGGCGGGTAACCATATACAAGACAAAAGCAGAATTGTTATATCAGAGATTCTTGTAGAACTCGACTACCGCTTCTATTCCCTTGCGGAATATGTCAAGATTGAAATTCTCGTTTGGTGAGTGTATTGCATCACTCTCAAGACCAAATCCCATGAGAACGGTCTTTATGCCAAGAATCTTTTCAAAATCGCTTATAATTGGAATACTTCCACCACGACGCACTGCAAGAGGTTTCTTTCCGAATGCCTTCTCGAAACCTTTTTCGGCAGCCTTATACGCCGGCAATGTTATTGGACAGACATAACCCTGTCCGCCATGCATAGGTGTTATCTTCACCTTTACGCTGTCGGGGGCAAGTGATGCAAAATAATCGACGAACATTTGCGAAATCTTCTCATGGTCCTGGTGCGCCACAAGACGACACGACAGCTTTGCGTATGCCTTTGAAGGCAATACGGTCTTACTACCCTCGCCTGTATATCCACCCCAGATACCGCACACATCAAATGCAGGACGACAACTGTTGCGCTCCAATGTCGAATATCCCTTTTCGCCACGCAAGCCGTTCACATCAATTGCAGCCTTATATTTCTCTTCGTCAAAAGGTATTGAGGCAAGCATGTCACGTTCCTCTTTTGAGAGTTCTTCAACATCGTCGTAGAAGCCGGGGATTGTTATGCGTCCGTCAGCGTCGGTCATTTTTGCTATCATTTCGCAAAGCACTGTTATTGGGTTTGCCACAGCACCGCCGAAGTGTCCCGAATGCAGGTCGCGATTAGGGCCTGTAACCTCTACTTCCCAATATGCAAGGCCACGCAAGCCAGTTGTGAGCGACGGCAGTTCTGCACCGAGCATACTTGTATCGCTGACAAGAATAACGTCGGCCTTCAGCAGTTCCTTGTTTTCTTTCAAAAAGGCATTGAGGCTTGGCGAGCCAATCTCCTCTTCACCCTCAAAAATGAATTTGACATTGTGTTTCAGCAAGCCGTTCCTTACCACATATTCGAATGCCTTTGCCTGAATCATTGCCTGACCTTTGTCATCATCGGCACCACGCGCCCACATACGGCCGTCCTTAACAACAAGCTCAAAGGGGTTGGTATTCCACAATTCAAGAGGCTCAACAGGCATAACGTCATAATGCGAATAGACAAGCACTGTAGGTGCCGATTCGTCAACAATTTTCTCGGCATAGACAAGCGGATTACCTGTCGAAGGCATCACCTCAGCCCTATCGACACCGGCTTCGAGCAAGAGCTCTTTCCAACGGTTGGCACATGCTACGATGTCGGCTTTATGCTCAGCCTTTGCACTGATGCTCGGGATACGTATCAACGATGCCAATTCATCAAGAAAGCGCTGTTCATTCTCCTGTATATACTTTCTTACTTCCATAACATTTCTTTTATCGATTAACTTACCGCGAAGATAATGAAATATACATTAAAACAAATACGGTGTGTGCAAATTTTGCACACACCGTATTATAATAGATATCAGTTTTTTACTTTACAAGAACCTTGTTTGCCTGTGAACCGGCAACTACAATATAGATACCACGTGCCACGTTGATTTCGGCCTTGCCGTTTGCAGCCACCTCAGCTACTGTCTGACCGCAAACATTTACAACGCGTACAGCGCCTGTGTATCCATTCACAACGATTGTTCTACCTGCTACGCTTACCTGAGCTGCATCAACCACGGTCTCTTCAACACTTGCCTCGGCATTTTCCTCGAAATAAACCTCTACAATAATATCATCAGTAACAACAACCTCCAATGTCCATGATGCAGGATCGGTAATCTCCATCTCCTCATCATTGTAATAAACTGCGTCCAAGAGATAGCCCTCGGCAGGAGTTACAACAACACGAACCTTGGTGCCTGAAGAAACTTTATCTTCAATTACATTACCATTCTCGTCATAGAAAACGATAGAACCTTCGCCATCAGCAACGTCTGAATCCAGATAGCATTTGCCCGCGTAAATAAAGTTTGCTATATAGTTACGGTTTTCGGTAATAGCTGTTGTTGTATATTCAGCATCAGTACTTACAACCTCACCATTCAAAGTCCAGTTGAGGAAATCGTAATTTTCATTACCTACTGCCTTCAAGACAACAGTCTGCTCACCGTCATTGGCAACATTCTTGGTTGATATATTTTCATTATCAATATAAACCTTACCGTTATTGTTAGCCGCAGATACAGTAACGACATATTTATTATATACGAAGTTTGCTACATAATCACGGTTTTCGGTAATAGCTGTTGTTGTATATTCAGCATCGGTACTTACAACCTCACCATTCAAAGTCCAGTTGAGGAAATCGTAATTTTCATTACCTTCTGCCTTCAAGACAACAGTCTGCTCGCCGTCGTTGGCAACAAATGTGGTTGTTGTATTTTCTGTTCCAATATAGACTTTACCATTGTTGTCTGCCGCAGATACGCGAACATAGTATTTGTCGGACGCACCTACAAGCAATGTCATATCCAACAAAGAACCACCATTCTCTATCATGGCATCATATCCATTAGGTGAGAGTGTATTCCATGCCACACAGACACGCATACGGTATTCACCCGGCTCTATAATTTCAGGCAACTTGAATGCAGGCAAACCTTTACTTGTTCCATAGCTATTGGTGTATTCTTTTGTACAAGCATATTGCTCGCTGGCTGTATTGCCATTGATATCCTTAGCGTTATAGCAGTTATATGTTACCAATTCACCCGCTGTAGTACCGTCGTTATTGACAGATGTATTGAACTTTTTGTCATTGTCGTAATCGATATAGGCGTATGCATGCATCCACTCTCCTACCCAATTGAATTCAGGGAATGTTACAACATCACCGGGCTGCACGCTAAGTACAGAATACTTTGAACGATTTACATATGCAGAACCACCATTCACAACACCTTTCACTTTAACATTCTCCACACCATTTGAAATTTCAAACGATGCCAAACGACGGTCTGTTCTGCTATGAGTACCCGAGACAGTTACATACTCCGTTTCCTCAACAATTTCAGCAAAATGAGCTACGTATTCTGCAGCTTCTGTCACAGGAACTTCTGCAGTCGCTTCAAAACTTACAAATTGTCCATTCTTTGTCCAATTGATAAATTCGTAACCATTGTTTGCCACTGCCTTTAGTTTTACAAATGAATTCTCTGCAACTTCAGCAGACTGTACATCATTTACAGTTGCTGTTCCACAATCAACAGGCGAAACAACTGCAGTTACAGCATATTTTGCAGCCACGCCATAACGATAAACATTAAATTCTGCACAGTTTGCGAACTGTATATTTGGATCGGTATTATATGTCTCTGTTATCAGCATATACACATATCGACCTTCAACTACTTCCGGCAACGAAACCAGGTGATTTACATCCTCTCCATTATAAACAAATTCACCTTCCATTACCGGCTCCAAACCTGCCGGAACCTTGCTTGTAGCATCTATAGTAGCAGAAATATCATTGTTGCTTATATACAATTTATATTTCTTCACATTACCATTACAGCCGTTTGTGTTTGCAGTACGTGAAACATAATCAAATGCTGTAATCTCGTAAGTTTCAGCCATATCAAACTGTATCCAGTGAGGTACGGTGGGTTTTGCATTTTGCCATTGAGTATGCCAGAACGATTCCTTATTGTTATCAATGGCTCTGTCGGCTTGACCGCCATACGATCCTTCTGCAGGCTCTTCAGTAGATGCTTTTACCGTCCAATTGGTACGGTCAATGATAATTCCTTCCATTGCAGCTGCATCATCTTCAACAACAGCCACCTGTGGTGCAGAAAAGGCCGATGATACTGTCATCGACAACATCAAAACCAATAAAAAAAGTAATTTTTTCATCATAATGATTAATTTATAGGTTAGTTATAAAATTTTGTTTGGCACAAAAATACAAATATTTTTATATTATCATAAATTTATATAAATAAATTCACAACCACATTGAAGATTAGTTTGATAGAGTTTGTTACATCGACATAAAGCACTACCTTTGTAGTAATGGAAAAACTAAAAGGTGACATACTAAAAAACGAATGTTCAAGGCTGTGGAAAACTGTTTTTGGCGACAGCGATGAATTCATCGCGTCGTTTATAGAGAGCCATTACAACGAAAAGAACATGCTTTACATTGAACAGAATGGCAAATTGTTTTCAATGCTCCACCTTATTCCATTCCACCTGAACGGCATGTGTGTCGCATACATATACGCAGTAGCAACAGACAGCAATGCACGTGGTAAAGGATATGCCACAACGCTTATGCAACAGGCCATTGAAAAAGCAGAAAAAGATGGTTATAAAGCGGTTATAACATTACCGGCAGACAAAGGACTTGTCGGTTTCTATTCACGCTTTGGATTCAAAGGATTGTATTCGGTAACATTCGATACTCCCGACAATTTCGACTTCGGCACAGGCAATGCGGATAATGATTTTGTAACGATATTGCCTCTCGACAATAGTTTTGCCGTTCCGACAGAAAAGGACAAAATAATACTAAAAAAACAGGCCTGAGCCTGTTTTGAGCCGAGTTGGGGACTCGAACCCCAGACCTACTCATTACGAATGAGTTGCTCTACCAACTGAGCTAATTCGGCAATTTATTTCATCTATCAAAAAAACATTACCCAGACCTCCTTATCTATTTCTGGACGAATGAGTTGCTCTACCAACTGAGCTAATTCGGCAATTTATTACATTTATCAAAAAAACATTACCCAGACCTCCTTATCCATTTTTGGACGAATGAGTTGCTCTACCAACTGAGCTAATTCGGCAATTTATTGCATAAATTCCCGCATTTTCGGCTGCGCTCGTTGAGTGAAAACAAAGTTTTCCCACTCGCTGGCACGAAAATTCGGCATCGTAGTTCTTTTTATGCAAGCAAGCATTTTCGGCTGCGCTCGTTGAGTGAAAACAAAGTTTTCCCACTCGCTGGCACGAAAATATTAGACAAATACGCGGCACGAAGATACAACAAAAAAATATCAGTCAAAAAATTATTCTAAAAAAAATAAGGGTGACCAGTCAAGGCCACCCTTACAAAGCTGTATTTCTTATTACTTCGCAACAGCCTCAAGACGCTTGAGGATAGCGAACACAAAGAGAGCTGCGAGAAGACAGATACCTGTCAATACGCCCCAAACAACTGTCAAAGAAGCACCCCACATGAGAGCAGGAATTGCAACGAGGAAGTTACCGATAGCTGTTGCAACAAACCAGCCACCCATCATCATACCCTTGTACTTTGGAGGAGCAACCTTTGTTACGAATGAGATACCGATTGGAGAAAGCAACAACTCTGCGAATGTAAGAACGAGATATGTTGAAATCAACCAGTTAGGAGATACGTTTGCCATGTGCATTGGCTGACCGGCAGCATCCATTTCAGGAGCAGGCAAGCCAAGTGAACCTACTGTCAAAAGAATGTATGCAGCTGCTGCAACCAACATACCCAAACCAATCTTCAAAGGAGCTGAAGGCTCTTTGCCTCTCTTTGCCAAAGCACCGAAAATTGCAATTGAAACAGGAGTCAAAGCTACAACAAAGCAAGCATTGAACTGCTGGAAGATAGGAGCGCTAACTTCTGTGATGTCAGCCAATGTTCTGTACTTGTAAACAAGACCTGCTACTGCTGCAAGGATAACTGCCGCAGCAATACCCTTACCCTTTGCAGTGTTGCTCTGGAAGATACCGAACAAACCGTAAACGATGAATATAGCAAACACGAGGTTTGTTACATCGAATGCCATGCTCTGCACACCTGTTGATGTTGTAGCGGTATAGTCACGAGCAAAGAATGTCAATGTTGAACCGTTCTGGTGGAATGCCATCCAGAAGAAGATTACCACTGCGAATACGAGGCAAAGACAAACGATGCGCTCCTTAGTCTGAGCAGGAGTCAAATCATCGACATTGCTGTCTGCTGCTGCAACGTCAGCCTTGCGACGGTCGGTGTGGCTGAATGTACTACGGAATGCGTAATATATACCCATTGAAACAATAAGAGAAGCACAAGCTACTGCAAAAGCGAAGTGATAAGAATCGGCCTCGCTTACACCGAGAGAGCTCTGTGCCCACTCCATAATTTTGATAGCTGCGGTAGGAGCAAACATTGCACCGATGTTGATAGCCATGTAGAATACGCTGAAACCGGCATCGCGTTTGTTTGCATACGCAGGATCGTCATAAAGGTTACCTACCATTACCTGCAAGTTACCCTTGAAAAGACCTGTACCAAGAGAAATAAGCAACAACGCACCAGCCATTGCAACGATAGCAATAGAACCTTTACCAAGAGGCAAAGAGAGGAGTACGTATCCAAGGAACATAATGGTAATACCGATTGTTACCATTTTACCATAACCCATTTTGTCGGCAGCGATACCACCGAACAATGGCATAAAGTAAACAAGTCCGAGGAATGTTGAATAAATAGAACCTGCAGCTGCTGACGAGAAATCGAAATTAGCCTGCAAGAACATTACGAACACAGCCAACATAGTGTAGTAACCGAAGCGTTCACCGGTGTTGGCAAGGGCCAAAGCCCAAAGACCTTTAGGATGTCCTTCAAACATAGATTAAAAATTAAAAGTTAATAATATTTCGCTCATAAAACATGTCTGACGGCAAAAACCGCCAAGCAAAAGACAACAGCAAAAGCCGTTTGTCAAAAAGTCACCGAACAGCACCGATAAAACCCGTTTTACATAAAATTATTGTCATTTGTCAAAACAAATTCAACGACAAAAACTTCTAAAAACCGCGCAAAAACCGCATTGTCCGGAAAATTATCCGCAAATATAGCAAAAAAGAGCGATTAAAGAAAATATTGATGTTAAAAATACAATATAAAGCCACATATCGCTCTTTTATAGGATTTTTCGGTATGAATAGTTGTTCAACACCTTCATAAGACTCAAAAAACAAAAGAAAGAAAAACGCCCAAAACCCAGCAATCGCAAAAAGCGCAAAACGCTTACATTTTGTCAGAAAACACATGCCAAACGCAAGCGTTTTTCAGCCCAATTTTGAACAAAGAAAAGTAAGTTTCAAAAGCAAAATACCCCAAAGGGGTAAATGAGGCGTAAATATATCCGCTTTTATTTGCCGTTTCACAAGGTTTATATTATCTTCGCAAAATAAAAGAACAAACCCAAAAACATATATACAAATGAGCGACCAAAGATACATGATGCGCGGAGTTTCAGCATCAAAAGAGGACGTACACAACGCTATCAAAAACATTGACAAGGGACTTTACCCAAAAGCTTTCTGTAAGATAATCCCCGATATTCTCGGAGGCGACCCGGAGTATTGCAATATAATGCATGCCGACGGTGCAGGAACAAAATCGTCATTGGCATATTTGTATTGGAAAGAGACTGGCGACTTGAGTGTTTGGAAAGGCATTGCTCAGGACGCTTTAATTATGAATATAGATGACCTTCTCTGCGTTGGTGCAACCGACAACATTCTTGTTTCATCAACCATCGGCCGCAACAAACTGCTTGTTCCGGGAGAGGTTATTTCGGCAATAATCAACGGCACAGACGAGCTGCTTGCCGAATTGCGCGAAATGGGTGTAGGCGTTTACGCTACAGGTGGCGAGACAGCTGACGTAGGCGACCTTGTACGCACCATCATCGTTGACAGTACCGTTACTTGCCGCATGAAACGTAGCGACGTTATTGACAACGCGAACATTGCAGCAGGTGATGTCATTGTAGGTATGGCATCATACGGACAGGCTACATACGAAAAAGAATACAACGGCGGTATGGGCAGCAACGGTTTGACATCGGCACGTCACGACGTATTCAGCAAGTACCTTGCAGAGAAATACCCCGAAAGTTATGACTGCGCAGTTCCTGAAGAGCTGACATATTCGGGTGGCTTGAAACTGACCGACAAGGTTGAGGATTCTCCACTCGATGCAGGTAAGCTTGTATTGTCACCTACACGCACATATGCTCCTATCGTAAAGAAGATGCTCGACGCCTTGCGTCCTGAAATTCACGGTATGGTACACTGTTCAGGCGGTGCACAGACAAAGGTTATGCACTTTGTAGAGAACAAGAGAGTCATCAAGGACAATCTCTTCCCTATCCCACCGCTGTTCAAGACAATCAAGGAGCAGAGCGGTACAGACTGGGCCGAGATGTACAAGGTATTCAACATGGGCCACCGTTTGGAGGTTTATGTAAAGCCTGAACACGCAGAAGAGATTATTGCCATCAGCAAGAGTTTCGGTGTCGATGCACAGATTATCGGACGCGTTGAAGCAGCCGAGAAGAACGAGCTTATCATCGAAAGCCCATACGGTACTTTCAAATACTAAGAACAACGGTATATGGAGAACAACTCGCTACTCGGCAAACTGAACGACCTTGAAGCACGCTTCCAGGAGATTTCGACATTGATAACCGACCCGGATGTCATTGCCGACATGAAGCGTTATGTAAGGCTCAACAGGGAGTATCGCGAGTTGGAACAGATACTTGATGCGCGTAAACGCTACATACAGCTACTGACATCGCTATCCGAAGCCAAAGACCTTCTTGCAAACGAGAGTGATACCGAACTGCGCGAAATGGCACGCGAAGAGATAGACATGTGTGAAACCGAAATACCAAAAACGGAAGAAGAGATAAAGCTCCTGCTGATACCGGCTGACCCACAAGATGACAAGAACGCGATTCTTGAGATACGCGGAGGAACAGGTGGCGACGAGGCGGCTATCTTTGCTGGCGACCTTTTCCGCATGTATAGCAAATACTGCGAGAGCAAAGGCTGGCGTCTGGAGGTATCAAGTTGCAGCGAAGGTACATCGGGAGGTTACAAAGAGATTATATGTACCGTAACCGGCGAAAAGGTTTATGGTACACTGAAATACGAATCGGGTGTGCACCGTGTACAGCGCGTGCCGGCTACTGAGACACAAGGACGCGTACACACATCGGCTGCATCGGTGGCTGTGTTGCCCGAGGCAGAAGCTTTTGATGTAGAGATTACCGAGAGCGCCATAAAATGGGATACATTCCGTTCGAGCGGTGCGGGAGGTCAGAACGTAAACAAGGTTGAATCAGGCGTACGCCTACGCTACCCTTGGCTGAACCCCGAAACAAACCAGATGGAAGAGATTCTCATTGAGTGTACCGAGACACGTGACCAACCAAAGAACAAAGAACGTGCACTTGCACGCTTACGCACACTCATATATGACCGCGAACACCAGCGATATGCCGACGACATTGCCAACAAACGCAAGACAATGGTATCGACAGGTGACCGTTCGGCAAAGATTCGCACATACAACTATCCGCAAGGACGTATAACAGACCATCGTATCAACTATACGATATACAACCTTTCGGCATTCGTGAACGGCGACATACAGGATTGTATAGACCACCTTATCATTGCCGAAAATGCCGAAAGAATGAAAGAGCAAGATTTATAATAAAAATACATACACTATGAACAGACAAGAACTAATCAAGCAGATCAAGGAGAAGCGTTCATTCCTTTGTGTGGGACTCGACAGCGACATCAAGAAGTTGCCTGCTCACCTACAGAACAGCGAAGACGCAGTTTTTGAATTCAACAAGGCTATCATTGACGCAACAGCACCCTACACTGTTGCATACAAGCCTAACCTTGCATTCTATGAGGCTTGCGGTGTTAAAGGTTGGATAAGCTTTGAGAAGACTGTAAATTATATAAAGGAGAATTATCCCGAGATATTCATCATTGCCGATGCAAAGCGTGGTGATATCGGCAACACCTCTTCACTCTATGCACGTTCATTCTTTGAGGAGATGAAGGTTGATTCCATCACTGTTGCTCCTTATATGGGCGAGGACAGTGTAAAGCCGTTCCTTGCTTACGAAGGAAGCTGGGTTATTGTACTTGCATTGACATCGAACCCCGGTTCACACGATTTCCAATTGACAAAAGACGAAAACGGCACCATGCTTTTCGAGAAAGTGCTTGAGACTTCACAGAAATGGGGAAGCGACGAGAACATGATGTATGTTGTAGGTGCGACACAAGGCAAGTCGTTCGAGAATGTACGTCGTATCGTTCCCAACCACTTCCTGCTTGTTCCAGGTGTTGGCGCACAGGGCGGTTCACTCGAGGAGGTTTGCAAATATGGTATGAACGACGATTGTGGTCTGCTTGTAAATGCCAGCCGTGCAATCATCTTTGCCGACAGCAGTGAGAACTTTGCAACAGTAGCAGCAGAGAAAGCACGTGACTACCAGTTGCAGATGGAAGCTGAATTGAAGGCAAAAGGTGTCATTTAATTCCGAATTATTCAGAAATATATAAAACAACAACTTTTATTTGCATACAAGGTTTATCTTCGCAAATAGATTGATGCAGAACAATTATAGCCATGATATTCACAGCAAAACAAATCGCTTCATTTGTCAACGGAGAGGTTGTTGGCAACGAGAATGCCGAGATATACACATTCGCTAAAATTGAAGAGGGAGTACAAGGTGCGTTATCGTTTCTTGCCAATCCCAAATATACCGATTACATATATACCACACAGTCATCGGTAGTTTTGGTAAACCGCGACTTCCAGCCCTCACAAGAGATTACTGCAACACTAATCAAGGTTGACAATGCATACGAAAGCCTTGCAAAACTCATGACTATGTATGAGGCAAGTAAACCCAAGAAACAGGGAATAAGTTCACTTGCATCAATTGCACCTACTGCAAAAATCGGTAAGAATTGCTATATAGCTCCTTATGCTGTAATTGGTGACGGCTGTGTGGTTGGCGATAATTGTTACATACACAGCGGAGTTTCTGTTGGAGACGGGGCAAAAATAGGAAATGATTGTCTTATTTATGCAAATGTTTCCATTTATCACGATTGCCGCATAGGCAACAACTGTATTCTCCACAGCGGTTGCGTCATAGGTGCCGACGGTTTTGGTTTTGCCCCTACTGCCGACGGCTATGAGAAGATTCCTCAGATGGGTATAGTTGTTGTTGAAGATAATGTTGAGATTGGCGCAAACACATGTATCGACCGTGCTACAATGGGAGCTACAACAATACACAGCGGAGTAAAGCTCGACAACCTTATCCAGATAGCACACAACTGCGAAATCGGCAGCCATACAGCAATGGCGGCACAGGTTGCAGTTGCAGGAACGACAAAGATGGGCGAATGGTGTATCTGTGGCGGACAAGCAGGTATTTCAGGTCACAGCACTATCGGTGACCGCACAACTATTGGACCACAATGCGGTACTATCGGTAACCGTAAAGGCGGCGAAAGACTGCTTGGCTCACCTGCTATGGATGCAAAGGATTACATTAAGGCAACAGCTTACCTTAAGAGATTGCCCGACATGGAAAAGAGAATAAAAGAACTCACCAAGGAGCTTGAGGTTTTGAAAAACAAATAATGATATATTCATGAACAAACAAAAAACACTTAACGGAAGTTTTTCCCTTTTCGGTAAAGGATTGCATACAGGCTTGAGCCTTACGGTAACCTTTAACCCGGCACCGGAAAACTATGGTTACAAGATACAACGTATAGACCTCCCCGGAGAGCCTATAATTGATGCAATTGCTGAGAATGTAACAGAGACCACACGTGGTACCGTTCTTACAAAGGGCGAAGCGCGTGTAAGCACTGTTGAGCATGCTCTTGCCGCTCTGTTTGCACTCGGCATCGACAACTGTCTTATGCAGGTAAACGGCCCGGAATTCCCGATTCTTGACGGTAGCGCCATATTGTATGTCGAAAACATTGAGCGTGTAGGTATCAAGGAGCAGAATGCAGAAAAGGATGTTTTTGTAATAAAGTCAAAGATTGAAATCAAGGACGAGAATACAGGACATTCCATTATCATTCTCCCCGACGAGAAGTTCAGCCTTAACGTACTTATCCACTACGACAGTAATATCCTCTTCAACCAGTATGCTACACTTGAGGATATGAAGGATTTCAAAAAGGACATCGCATCAAGCCGTACATTCGTATTCGTGCGTGAATTGGAATCACTGTTGAATCTTGGACTTATCAAGGGAGGTGACCTTGACAATGCAATCGTCATATACGAACGTGAAATGTCACAGGCAAACTTCGACAGATTGACCGACATCCTTGGCGTGCCCCAAATGGATGCAAAAAAACTCGGTTATTTGAACCACAAGCCTCTTGTTTGGAACAATGAACCGGCACGTCATAAGTTACTCGACATTATCGGTGACTTGGCTCTGATAGGCAAGCCATTGCAAGGACGAATCATTGCTACATGTCCTGGACATACTATTAATAATAAGTTCGCGCGCGCGATGCGTAAGGTGATCCGTGAGCACCAGATACAAGCTCCGGTATACGATCCGAACCGTGAACCGATAATGGATATTTTAAGAATCAAGGAGCTTCTCCCCCACCGTAACCCGATGCTCCTGGTTGACAAGGTTATTGAGATAGGTTCAAACTATATAGTAGGTATCAAGAATGTCACAATGAACGAGCCATTCTTTACCGGCCACTTCCCGGAAGAGCCTATAATGCCCGGAATGTTACTCATTGAGGCGATGTCGCAGTGCGGTGCATTGTTGACAATGAACATGCTTGATGATCCTGCCAAATATTCTACATATTTCCTGAAGCTTGACAAGGTTGAATTCCATAAGAAGGTTGTTCCTGGAGATACTCTCATTTTCAAGGTTGAACAGACAGTACCTCTACGACATAGCATTTCCATGATGAAAGGATATGTATTTGTAGGTGAAGAGTTGGTTGCTTCGGCACAATTCACAGGACAGATTGTTAAAAACAAAGAATAAAACACACAGATATGATTAGTCCATTAGCACATATTAGCCAAGGTGCAAAAATTGGCGAAAACTGTACCATTGAGCCTTTTGTATATATCGAGGACAATGTTGTAATTGGCGACAACTGCCATATCATGGCACATGCTTCTATACTGAGCGGTACACGCATGGGAAAGAACAACAGAATTTTTCATGGTGCAGTCGTAGGCGGTATCCCTCAGGACCTAAAATTCGTTGGAGAGGACACGACACTTGAGATTGGTGATAACAATACCATACGTGAAAACGTTACAATGAACAGAGGTACTGCATCAAAGGGCAAGACTGTTATCGGCAGCAACAACCTGTTCATGGAGAACTGCCACATAGGTCACGACAGCGTTATCGGCAGCGGTTGTATTATTGGTAACTCTACAAAAATTGCCGGCGAGGTTGTAATCTCCGATTTTGCGATATTGAGCGCATGTGTTCTTGTGCACCAGTTCACACATATCAGCAGCTATGTGATGATACAAGGCGGTACAGGTATCACTAAAGATGTTCCGCCATACATCATTGCCGGTCGCGAACCTGCCAGATACTGCGGACTAAACATTGTAGGTCTTCGTCGTAGAGGATTCAGCAACGAAGCTATAAAGAGCATACGTGATGCTTATCGCCACATATATGAAAGCAACACAATCGTTTCAACAGCTGTTGAACGCATTAAGGAGAGCGGAAATATAACTCCTGAGGTGGAAAAAATCCTCCACTTCATTGAAAAGGAATCAGAAAGAGGTATTATTGCATAAAACAATTATTATGATATACAAATTCAGACTTTTATCAGATGAGGTTGAAAACTTCAGAAGAGATATAGAGATTGACTCAGAAGCAACATTCCTTGAGTTGCATAATGCTATATTGGAATCGGTAAACTACCCCGATGACCAGATGACATCGTTCTTTATCTGCACAGACCAATGGATTAAGGAGATAGAGATTACACGCGAGGATATGGGCGGAATGTCTGAAGAGGACAATTACGCTATGGCCGACACCGTTATCGGTGACATTGTTGAGGAAGAGAAACAGAAATTGATGTATGTTTTCGACCCACTTGCTGACCGTGCATTCTTCATGGAATTGAGCAAGATAGAGTTCGGTAAGGACTGCGAAAAGGCTGTATGCACAAAATCAAACGGCGAAGCTCCGGCACAGACATTGAACTTCGACGAATTGCTCGGCAAGTCAACAACAAACATCATCAGCGATAGTGAGGACTTCAATGAAGACTTCTATGGAAGCGAGGGCTACAACGATGACGACATCGACCTTGACGGCTACGACATCAACAACATTGCCGACTCAAGCTATTCTGACGACCTTTATTAATCATTATCAGCATTGCTGTAGATAATGAATACTCTCGTTGTACTTATAGGGCCGACAGCCGTAGGAAAGACCGACACAAGCATTGCCATAGCAGAACACTTTGCATGCCCTATCATATCGGCCGACTCAAGGCAGATGTACCGAGGCATGGAGATTGGTACTGCAATGCCGGGAAAGGAGGAGCTTGAACGATGCAGGCATTACTTTGTAGGCCAATTGGCACCGGGCGACTATTACAGTGCGGCCAAGTACGAGGAAGATGTAATGGCATTGCTTAAGAAGGAATTCAAGGATAACCCTGTAATGCTGATGTCCGGCGGTTCCATGATGTATATTGATGCCGTTTGCAAAGGCATTGACGACATTCCCACCGTTGACGATGAAACAAGAGGAATGATTCTTGCAAAGTACGAGAAAGAGGGGCTTGAGCAACTCGCATCGGAACTGCGCCTGCTCGACCCGGAATACTATAACGAAGCGGATATCAAGAACCCCAAGCGTGTAATGCATGCTCTTGAGATATGCTACATGACGGGAAAGACATACAGTTCGTTCCGTAAGCGCAAGACAAAGGAAAGGCCGTTCAATATAATAAAGATAGGACTTCAACGTGACCGCGAAGAGCTGTATGAGCGTATAAACAGACGAGTGGATATAATGATTGAGCAAGGGCTTGTCGAAGAGGTAAAGAAATTTGAGCACCTCAAGCACCACAACTCACTCAACACGGTAGGCTACAAGGAGATTTTCAAATATCTCGACGGTGAATGGACACTACCCTTTGCAATAGAAAAGATAAAGCAGAACACACGCATATATTCACGCAAACAAGTTACATGGTACCGTAAAGACGAAGATATTGCATGGTTCCACCCTGACAACATTGAAGATATAATAAAATATATAGAGGATAAAATTTGATTTTTATCCTCTATATATTTTTCCTTGCCATGTATCACGCTCACGCATACGGCGTTTTATCTTATCGACAAGCTCATGATTTTTCAGTCCCCAATCGGGTGCAATGAGCAGTTCCTTCGGCGACTGTGATGCAAAACGTTCAAGCACGAAGTCCGGGTTGAGCCTCTCCACATAATCGACAACCGTTTCGATATAATTCTCAACAGAGAAAAGTGAGAAATCAGAAGGTGTTTCAGCATACTCCTCAGCCATTCTTGTGCCACGTATAAGCTGCAGTTGATGAAGCTTCAATGTTGTCAACGGCAATTCGGACAGTACTGCGGCCTGTTTCATCAGTTCTTCCCTACTCTCACCCGGCAAACCGAGTATTATATGCGCTCCGACAGGTATTCCACGCGCGGCAGTACGCTTGACGGCATCAACGGCGCAGGCATAGTCGTGCCCGCGATTTATACGCAACAGAGTCCTGTCCGATGTACTCTCGATGCCATATTCGATAAGGACAAATGTACGTTTCTGCAACTCCACCAAGTAATCGAGCAACTCCTCGGGCATACAATCGGGACGTGTACCTATAACAATGCCGACACACCCTTCGACACTTAACGCATCTTCGTAACGTTGTTTGAGATTAGCGAGAGAATCGTATGTGTTGGTATATGCCTGAAAGTAAGCGAGATAACGCATATCGGGGTATTTATGCGAGAAGAAAGCTATGCCCTCCCTCATCTGCTCTTTAACAGGCAGATGCTTATGACAGAAAGCCGGATTGAACGTGCGGTTATTGCAATAGGTACAGCCGCCACGTCCTTTTGTACCGTCACGGTTAGGACAGGTGAAACCACCGTCAATGGTTATTTTCTGCACCTTATAGTTAAAGATATTACGCAGATATGTACCAAACTCGTTATAGTAGAACCGTTCCATACTCACTTTTAACCACGTTTACGGAATTCACTCGGTGTCATACCGGTCATTCTCTTATAGTATCGACTAAAATATGACTGGCTTGGGAAATTATATTCATCAGCAAGTTCCTGAATACTTTTTGAGGTATATGACAACTCATATTTCAACCTTGCCGACACAGCTGAATCGATAATCTCTTTTGCCGTATGATGCGATATGTCGTTGCAGATCTCATTAAGATAACCGCTGCTCACGCCAAGTTCATTGGCATAGAAGAGTACCTCGCGCGAAACGGAATGCGACTCGACCAACGACTTGATAAAAAGACGGAAGAGCTCTTTTTTTCGTGACACACATTCATGCAGAAGTGTTTCCGATTCATCACAGTTTGTATAGAACTGTTGCTGAACATAGTAAAGTGACGATACCTGCTTGATGACAACCTGTTCAAAACGTTCTTCGTCCAACAGGTTCGATGCTCTGTTTATGAATTCAAAAGTGGTTTCAATCATTTTAAGATAATCCTCATTGAAATATATCAACGGATTTTTCTTTACATAATCGTATTGTTTCATTCTCAGTTCAGCAATTACGGGGGTGAACATAGAGAACGGCAACACCAATGTCTGCGACTTAAAATCACCTTTGCTTTCCTTAAAAGCGACTATATCATAGGGAGCAATCGAGAGGAAACCATCTTTTTTCAATGTATAATTGACATAGTTTATCTCAACATCAATCTCACCGTTCTTACATAACATAAGTATGAGGTTATTGCATTTTACAGGTTTGCTGTAAAACTCCTCCACTCCATGTTCA
Source organism: Bacteroidaceae bacterium (assembly GCA_017647225.1). Taxonomy (GTDB): domain Bacteria; phylum Bacteroidota; class Bacteroidia; order Bacteroidales; family Bacteroidaceae; genus HGM04593. The sequence continues at coordinate 27,573 of JAGCLA010000013.1, forward strand.
AGAATTGATATTTTATTTACATCAATTGTATTTACCTCTTCCATAAAAATTAGATTTTGGAACAAAAGTAAGCAAAAGTAGAACAAAAATCAATAGTTTACCATGAAAAAGGACAAAACGCGATATACATTGAAATAATCAGCAGTATGCAGGCTCCACTTTATAACATATTGTAACATTGTGTTACGTATATTAAGAATGTGGTGGAAGAATTGCAAGATTCTTCCACCACATTTGTACGTATTTTTATGAATTTTACTGATGCACTTCGCGCAACAGGTCGTTCACAGTCTTTACAGGGTTGAATGTCACAAGCGGTACTTCAACGAAAATTGTATTCCAGTCGCTCATTGCACCGTTCCAAAGACCTGGCAGTTCCATAGCCTTAAGTTCGCGGCCGTTCTTTGACTTGTGTGAGATGAAACCTGTATTTACATCAACAAATTCAGGCAAATTGAATTTCTCACCCTTATAGTTCTTGACAGCACATACAAGGTCAACAGGATTAAAGTGTGTTCCGTTCTCGAACATTGACTTTGCCGACTCGTTATTCATGTCAATCTGTGAACTTTCAAGTATCTGCAACGATACTGTTCCGTCCTGATTGTATGCGAGGAATGGGCCACCACCCGGCTCACCTACATTCTTTACCATACCGCAGACACGCATAGGACGGTCAAACTTCTTGCGCAGATAAGCAACAAGAGCCTCGTTGTCCATAGCTTCTACAGCAGGATTTATACATTGCAAGTCGTTCTGCAGGAAGAGTTTCATCTCTTCAAGCTGTTCGGGAGCAACGTTTCCGGCATCAAGCATCTTAAGGTATTCGAATGCTCTCTTCTGTCTGTCAACAAGAATACCGGCAAGAAGTTTCTTGTATGTAACGGTGTCGGGTTTCAGACGGTCGGGAACGACGTTGTCGATATTCTTTATAAATATCACATCGGCATCGATATCGTTCAAGTTCTCAATAAGCGCACCATGACCGCCGGGACGGAACACCAAAGCACCGTTTTCGCGGAACGGAGCGTTGTCGGCATCTACAGCGATTGTATCAGTACACTGTTTCTGCTCAGAGAATGTAATATCGTATTTAACACCAAAGAGCTGCTCATAATAGTCCTTGCGCTCTGCAACAAGTTCCTCAAAGAGTTCCTTATGGTTTGAAGATACAGTAAAATGAAGTCTTACCACGCCGTCGGTAGCAGCATATAGTGCGCCCTCAACAAAATGCTCTTCGGCCGAAGTGCGTGTATCACAATCGTAAGTATGGAATTTAAGCAATCCCTTTGGCAATGAGCCATAGTTCATTCCTGTAAAATCCAGAAGGTTGAATACCACCGCCTTGTAGTCGCCATTGGCAACGAGTTCTTTTATTGTGCATGAATTATTCTTGATACAAGATGCATCAAGGTCGCTATAAAAAGCGAATTTCTCGATGTTTGCAAAGAAGTTTTTCTCAAAATCGGTTGTAGGAACATCGTATTCGGCACTGAGGAACGAGAACAAGTCCTTAAACATTCGGCTTGCAGCACCCGAAGCCGGAACAAACTTGAGTATGGCATTACCAGCCTTGCAATAATTGTCCCATACGTTCAAATAGTTCTCAATTTCTGCAGTATCGGCATTCAAGATTCCCTTGCCTATTGTTGCCGCATCCTCAATCTTCAAGAATGGGAAACCTGTCTTGAATGTTCTCAACTGTTCAGCAACCTGTTCTGCCGAAATACCTTTCTTGTTCAAAAACAATTGGTCAGCCTTGCTTATCATAATGGTTTAATTAAAGTTTCTTAACAGCGAAAATAGAAATAATTTCTATAAATGGCAAAAAAATGCTGATAATTAAAATAGAAAAACTAAATTCGCGAAATAAAACAACAGTAAAACAACTATGAGCGAGCTTTTGATACATACCGAAGAGGAAAGAAAAGATATTCTTGAGCTTATAGAAGTTCTTACAAAGAATATCGAGGGAGGACAAGAATCTAATAGCTATAAATACATAAGAGAAAGAATCGTAAACGCCATAACAGAGGGGAAGATAACAAGGGATTCTCTCGGTTTCAGTCCTGTCATCATCGACATGCAGACTGCGGTTCTTGTCGGCCATGAGATAGGATTTCAAGACGAAATAATTACAAGTATTCTGCTGAACCGCTGCGTAAATGCCGGAACAGCGAACATTGAAGAGATAAAGGAAGTTTTTGGCGAGAATGTAACAAAGATTCTCACGAACCTGATGCAGATAAACTCGCTTTACGCCAAAAGCCCTACCATTGAGTCGGAAAATTTCAGAAACCTACTGCTCTCATTCACCAACGACATGCGTGTCATTCTTATAATGATAGCAAGCCGTCTTGTGATGTTGCGCGGGCTCTTCGACTCCGACAATGACGAAGCACGCAAGCTGGTGGCACACGAAGCATCAAAGCTATACATTCCGCTTGCCCACAAGCTCGGTTTCTACAAGTTGAAATCGGAGATGGAAGACCTTGCCCTGCGTTATACCGAAACAGAGATTTACGCAGAGCTGAGCCGTAAGCTCGAAGAGACAGCCGCTTCGCGTGAAGACTATATTGCACAATTCATCAAGCCTATCGAAAAGCAACTGAAGATGCAGCCGCATATCAAGTTCCGAATAAAGGGACGTACAAAGTCCATCAATTCGATATGGCAAAAAATGAAAAAGCAACAACGCCCCTTCGAGCAGATATACGACCTCTTTGCCATACGAATAATCATTGACAGTGAGCCGCAGAACGAAAAGAGCGAATGTTGGCAAGTATATTCAATAGTTGCCGACATGTACACTCCTAACCCACACCGTTTGCGCGACTGGTTGTCTGTACCAAAGAGCAACGGATACGAGTCGTTGCACACCACCGTTATGGGTCCCGAAGGACGTTGGGTCGAGGTGCAGATACGTACCGAGCGTATGGACGCCGTAGCAGAGCATGGTCTGGCAGCACACTGGCGTTACAAGGGAGTACAGAGTGAGAAAGGCCTTGACAACCTGCTTGCCTCTATCCGAGATACCTTGGAGAACATGAGTGAGGAGAGTGCGGCAGAGAGCAAGTTCAAGATGGAACTCTACAAGGACGAGATTTTCATATTTACACCCAAAGGCGATTTGTACCGCTTGTCAAAAGGTGCGACAATACTCGACTTTGCATTCTCCATACACACCGGGCTCGGTTGCCGATGCACAGGAGCATTGGTCAACGGACGCAACGTACCCATTCGCCACACTCTGAACAATGGTGACCAGGTAGAGATTATCACCTCGAACAGCCAGACACCAAAACAGGCATGGCTGAACATTGCAAAGACAGGCCGCGCACGTGCCAAGATACGCCAGGCATTGAAGGAAATCAGTGCACGACAGGCCGACATTGGACGTGAGGCTGTAGTACGCAAGCTAAAGAACCACAAGATTGAGTTTGAGGAGTCAATAATGGACCACCTCATACGTAAGATGGGATTCAAGCGTTTGTCCGACTTTTACCAGAATGTTGCTGACGGCACAATAGACATGGCCGATATACTCAAGAGATATCAGGCTATCAGCAACCCCGAAAATGAGGAACAGACACAGAGCGCCGAAGGATTTGTCTTTACAGCCGACAAAGAGAACAAAAGTTCTTCGGACGTGCTTGTCATTGAGCGCAACCTTAAAGGTGTTGATTACAAACTTGCAAAATGTTGCAGCCCCATATTCGGTGACGAGATATTCGGCTTTGTAACCATAAACGGCGGTATATCAATACACCGCAAGGACTGTTCAAATGCCAAGCAGCTACAAGAACGCTACCCCTACCGCATCATCGAAGCACGTTGGAGCGACATGGACAACAACAGCAACCTGTTCCCTGTAACACTGCGCATTGTAGGACACGACGATATAGGCATTGTAAACAACATAACCTCATTGATATCACAAGAGAATGGAGTAAGTATGCGAGGAATAAACATTGAATCGCACGATACCCTATTCTCAGGCACACTCTCACTGCTTATAAACGACAAGATAAAATTGAATAAGCTCATAACCAAAATTGAGGGAATAAAGGGTGTAAAACAGGTACGAAGAGGTTAAAAAAAATTAATCACGGATTAATGAAGTAAAATTCATTAAATTTGCAGCAGAAACAGATAATACAAGGAAATTATGAAAAAGACGATATTCGTATTGCTTGCCATGTTTATGGTAACAGCACTTTATGCACAAGAGAGCAACAAACCAAAAATAGAGTTCGAGAAATCGACGATAGACCTTGGCAAATTCGGACAGGAGAACGCAGTACACCATTGCCAATTCATATTCAAGAACACCGGCGATGCAAACCTGTATATCCATCAGGTTATCCCAACCTGTTCATGCACAAGCCAGAAATTCCCTAAACATGCCATCAAGCCGGGGGCAAGTGACACTATTTTTGTAACATACAATGGCGAAGGCAAGTCACCGCGTAAGTTCAGGACAAGCGTCACAATACACAGCAATGCCGTAACAGAAATGACAAAGGTATATATAAAAGGAGAACTGCTCCCTGCAAAGGTTCAGGAGACTCCTGTTATAGAAATAGAGGATTAAGCAACGCTTAATCCTCTATTTCTATAATCAATATCCGGTTTCTCGGTGAGGATATACTGAAATTGAATACTCCCCAAGACGTCATATCTTGGGGAGTATTTTATCATTCAAACATATCCATTAACCTGCGTTTTACGGCTTCGGTATTCAGGAGTATATCGATAAATTCCTTTGCAGCAGCTTTCTGATATGCTCCTTTAAGAGTCAGAAGCGATGCTTCCATGACATTACCCGGTTCATCAATAGGTATTACCTTAAAACGTGTCTTGCCGAAGAGAGCCGAGGTTGAAAGAATCGTCGCATAGTTACCTGTGGCTACCATCTGCAACAGGATATTCGTTTCGTTAAGTTCAAGCTTTGAGGTGAGTGTTATGTTACTGCCCTCGATAAGCCTGTCGAGCATCATACGCGCCTGCAGGCCTTTTGAAGGCAAAATCAACGGCAAGCCTACAAGGTCGCTCAATTTGATTCTGTCACGCTTTGCTAGAGGGTGTTCCTTGCTTACAACCAGAGCAAGAGTGTTTTCAAACAAAGGCATGGCATCGATATCGGTAGCATCGCACAAAGGCTTGTACGACAACACAAAATCGACTTTACGTTCTCTCAAGAGTGTCAGCAGTTCGTCAACGGTCTTATAAAAGACTTCCAGTTTTATACCGGGGAACTCCTTCATGAAAGAGATAAGTCCTTCGGTCAGCACTGTACTCAAACTGTATGTAACACCTACTCTCAACGTTCCAACCTTTACATGCTGTAGGTCGTAAAGACGCTGTACGGCATCCTCGGCATCGAGTATTGTCTTACGGGCAAAAGGCAGGAATTCCTCACCGGCTTCGGTGAGCGATATATGGCGGCTGTTACGCAGAAAAAGTTCAAAGCCGAGTTCGAACTCCAACTGTTTTATCTGTTGCGAAAGTGTACTCTGCGTAATATACAGATGTTTTGCCGCTACCGAAAAATTCAGGTATTCGGCACTCTTTACGAAGTATTTAAGTTGACGAAGTTCCATATATGCCTTTTTTATGGGTGCGAATATAAGAAATCTGCTCCACATAACGAATTATGCGGAGCAGAAATATATAAAAGAATAATTTACTTGATTAGAAGCCTATGAATATCAACATTGCATATCCGAGTGCAAGACCCATGAGACCGATGATGATACCAACCTTCATCATATCCTTCTGCTCAATGAAACCTGTTGAGTGAGCAATTGCGTTAGGAGGTGTACTGATAGGCAAAATCATTGAAACTGATGACGCGATAGCAATACCTACCAACATTGCCTGAGGACCACCTACACCGTCAAGAGCTGTACCAAGACCGCTTGCTACAACGCCCAATACAGGAACGAGCAATGATGTTGCTGCAGAGTGAGAAATGAAGTTAGAGAAACCAAAGCAGATAAGACCTGCAAGTATCATAACCACAAGTGGTGAGAAGTTGTCGAATGGAACTGACTCAACGATAAGGCTGCTCAAACTTGCAGAGTTAGCATCCTTGTAGTTCAATGCTACACCGAGTGCAAAACCACCGGCTACCATCCAAAGAACGCTCCAGTTGATTTCCTCGAGGTCACGACGTGTAAGGATACCTGTTGCACAGAATATAGCAATAGGAATCATGGCTACAACGTTTGTATCAACACCCCAAAGGTCTGTACCGAACATCCACATGAAGATTGTGATTGCAAATGCTGCAACAACCGACCATGTCTTGAAATCCCAACGGATATCACCCTCAATCTCAATCTTGATATTCTTCTGCTTGAATGGGAAGAGTACACGCAAAAGCAACCAAGCCAAGATAAGAAGCACGATTACGAATGGAGCCATCTTGATTGTCCAGTCAACGAAGCTGATACCCATACCCTGTGATGAAAGATAGTCAAGAGCAATCATGTTAGGAGGTGTACCGATAGGAGTAATCATACCACCGAGGTTTGCACCTACAGGGATAGCCAATGCCAATGCGACACGACCCTTACCGTCAGCAGGCAAAGAACGGAGCACAGGAGTCAAGAATGCCAACATCATGGCAGCTGTAGCTGTGTTACTTACGAAAGCCGAGAAGATAGCTGTTACAAGGATAAAACCAAGCAAAACAACCTCAGAACGTGTACCGAAAGGCTTCAAGAGAACACGTGCAAGAGCTACGTCAAGCTTAACCTTTGTCAAACCGATAGCAAGCACGAAACCACCGATAAAGAGCATGATTGTCGGGTTAGAGAAACAAGCCATAATGCTCTTGAACGGTACCAAACCTGCATTATTCTCAGGACGAAGGAAGTTGAATGCACTGGTTGATACAGTCAGCAACATGACAGTAACAACAATCATTGATGTAACCCATGAAGGCATAGCCTCAGTAAGCCACATAAGTGCCGCAAAAACAAAGAGAGCAATGATACGCTGGTGAACATCGGTCAAACCTTCAATACCGAAAGCCGATGTTGGCAACATTGCCACTACGATAGAGATTACAGCAATAAAAATGAATTTGATTACATTAAGAGGGAATTTTCTCTCTCTCTTGTGCGATTTGTTCTTTTGAAGTTTCTCAAGAACACTGTAACCGGGGAAATTTTTAAACATAATTGATTATTATTTAGTATTAAATTCGTCAAAAAACAGTTTGTCCGAAATTTTGCACAAATTTACTACCTATAATTTTTTTTCACATTATGCATCTATCTGTTTTTACGATAACAACTATTGATAAAACCGATACATTAACAATAATTTAATTTTATTATAATTATAAAATAGCGGAAACAGGCATTGCTTTTTGTCCGATTGTTATATATTTGCATTTTCAACATAAAATTTTAATAATTATAGATATATTCTATCAATATACTCAGAAAGGAATGAAAGCATTTGTTTTTACCGGACAAGGTTCTCAATTCAGCGGCATGGGTAAAGAGTTGTACGACAACAACCCTATTGCAAAAGAATATTTTGAAAAGGCAAACGGGATATTAGGTTTCCGCATCACAGATATAATGTTCAACGGTAGCGACGAGGAGTTGCGCCAGACAAAAGTAACACAGCCGGCCGTATTCATTCACTCGGTTGTCACAGCCCTATCGTCAGGCGAAGAGTTCAAGCCCGATATGGTGGCAGGGCACTCGCTCGGTGAATTTTCGGCACTGACAGCAGCCGGAGCGCTATCTTTCGAAGACGGTTTGAAGCTTGTTTACAAGCGTGCCCTTGCCATGCAGAAGGCATGCGAGATGCAAAAATCTACAATGGCAGCAATAATAGGTCTTGAAGAGAGTGTCATCGAAGATGTATGCAAGCAGATAAACGATAACGGCAAAGTTGTCGTTGCCGCAAACTACAATTGCCCCGGGCAGGTTGTAATATCGGGCAGCATCGAAGGCATTGAAGAGGCTTGCACCAAGCTGAAGGAGGCAGGCGCCAAACGCGCTCTTCCTTTGAATGTGAGCGGAGCATTCCACTCACCACTCATGCAACCCGCAAAAGAAGAGCTTGAGGCAGCCATAAAGGAAACTGAGTTCAAGACACCATGTTGCCCTGTATATCAGAATGTAAATGCACTACCCTATACTTCACCCGAAGAGATAAAGGCGAACCTTATAGCACAGCTCACATCGCCTGTACGCTGGACAAGGACAATCAACAATATGATTGACAACGGCGCAGACGAATTCACTGAGTGCGGACCAGGCAATGTACTACAGGGACTTATCAAAAAGATACAAGCAAGCAGAAACGCATAAACACACAAGAAACACTATCATGTCTAAAATAATCATATACCAGTTATTGCCAAGACTATTCGGCAACAGCAACGAGAACTGCATTCCTGGCGGAACAATCAAAGAGAACGGATGCGGCAAGTTCAATGACATAACCACAAAGGCTCTGAAAGCGATACGCAGCACCGGAGCAACCCATGTATGGTACACAGGTGTCATAGAACACACTACCCGCAGCGACTACAGTGCATACGGCATACCTACCGACCACCCCGCCATAGTAAAAGGCGAGGCCGGTTCACCTTATGCCATAAAGGACTATTACGACAACGACCCCGACCTTGCCGAGAACGTAGAGAAACGTCGCGAGGAATTCAAGGCGCTTATCGACCGTACACACAAAGCCGGACTTAAGGTGATAATGGACTTTATCCCTAACCACGTGGCACGTCATTACCACAGCGACTGCACCCCTAAAGGAACATACAGTTTCGGTGAGCATGACGAAAAGGATGTATTCTATGCCGGACACAACAATTTCTACTATTTGGGCAACAACTCATACGGCTGTAACCTCGACGCAAAGGATTGTGCCGACGAAGAATATAGCGAAACACCGCTACGCGCCACTGGAAACGACTGTTTCGGTTCACCAGGACGTAATGACTGGTACGATACTGTAAAGTTGAACTATGGTATCGACTACCGTACAGGCAACCGTTGTTTCTCTCCGGTACCCAACACTTGGGTAAAAATGCTCAAGATTTTGAGATATTGGGCTTCAATGGGCATTGACGGTTTCCGTTGCGACATGGTAGAGATGACTCCCGTCGAGTTCTGGAGCTGGGCTGTAGCAAAGATAAAGGAGGAGTTCCCCGGCATTATCTTCATTGGAGAGATTTACCAGCCACATATATACCGTTCTTTCATCAAAGAAGGTCATTTCGACTACCTTTATGACAAAGTAGGACTATACGACACCCTGCGTGCCGTAATGAACGGACAGACATCGGCAAACAACATCAGCTATGCTCTGCAAAGCACATCGGACATACGCGGCAACATGCTTACATTCCTCGAAAACCATGACGAACAGCGTATAGCATCAGATTTCTTCGCAGCTAAAGCAGAACGTGCACTTGCAGCACTTATCGTTTCGGCAACAACAGGTACAGAGCCATTCATGCTGTACGCAGGACAGGAACTTGGAGAACGCGGAATGGACAAGGAGGGATATAGCGGTGTTGATGGTAGAACAACAATTTTCGACTATTGGAGTGTAGATACACTGCGTCGTTGGAAAGGCAATGGCGACTATTCGGGAGAGTTGCTTACAGAAGAGGAAAAGGCATTGCAGAGTTTCTATTCAAACCTGTTAAACCTATGTAATAAGGAAAAGGCACTTGCCGAAGGAACATACTATGGTCTTCAATATGCCAACCCTCACAGCGACAGATACGACAGTAACCACATATTCAGTTACCTACGTGGCGAAGGCGATGAACTTCTGCTTATAGTAACCAACTTCAGCAACAACGACAAGGAGTGTGACGTAACAGTACCCGAAGAGGCATTTGCATTCTTTGGAGCGACATACAACGATGCCCCACAAAAAGCAAAAGAACTTTTAAGCGAAAAAGTTGTTGAAGTTTCATTCAACCCTTATGAGCCGACAACCGTTACTGTACCTGCCAACAGCGGAGTAATCTTAAAATTCAAGGTATAAAAGATGAAAAAAATTATAACAGCATTAACACTGTGCCTTGTAACATTTATTGCAAATGCACAGGTGTTTCTCGACTATGCTACAATAGAGGATATTGTCAAGAACGAAAGAGAATACTTCGACGACATCTTGAACATTTACAAGAACGATGACCCGATGATACGTCTTGACGACATTGCCCTTGTATATTACGGTCAGGCATTCCTGCCACAATATAACCCCGGAGGCGATGAGAACGAAAAGGCTTTGAAAAGATTCCACGATGCAAAGAATTATACTGAGGCGTACAACACCGCAAAAAAAATCATGGAATACAACCCCGTGAGCCTGAATGCGTTGTTCAACCTGCTTATATCGTCAAAGGAGCTAGGCAAGAGCCAGGAAGAATTCGATTCATACGCAAAGAAGTATCAGGGAATATTGAAAATGATAACAGAGTATGGAGATGGAAACAGTTCTGAGTCACCATTCAGAGTAATTTCCCCCGATGACCAGAATTATGTTCTTTTCCACGAACTTGAGATAGAAAAGGAGATTTCGCGAGAACTCGACACCGAAACACTGTGTAATATAATATTTGTAGAGCCGAATCAGAAATACCAATACCGCCGAGTATATTTCGATTTAAGCCTGTATTTGAAACATACCAATTAAAGATAAAACAAGTGGTCACCGAAAGGTGACCACTTGTTTGTTTATATACAGGGGCATCAAAGAACAAACGCCCCAGGCTATCTGTTATCTACTACAAAAACGATTCTTATGCAGTGGATAACAGATTTACTTCGTTCTCATCCTGAACTCGCAATATACTTCACATTGGGGTTAGGGTTTCTCATAGGCAAAATACACATAAAAGGATTCAGTTTGGGTATTGTCACAAGCGTATTGCTTGTTGGCGTTGTTATTGGACAACTCGATATTCCCATGACCGGTGCACTTAAACAGACTGCATTTCTGATGTTCCTTTTTGCCATCGGCTACAAAGTCGGCCCGCAGTTCTTTGCAGGACTGAAGAAAGAGGGCTTGCCACAGGTTCTCTTTGCCGTTGTAATGTGTGTATTCATTCTTATAAGCACATGGCTTATTGCTCTTGCCATGGGTTATAATGCCGGTGAAGCAGCCGGTCTGCTATCGGGTTCACAAACAATAAGTGCCGTGATTGGTGTTGCTGATGACACTATACGAGGGCTTAATATCTCTGATGGCGACAAACAGAAAATGCTTGATATAATACCCGTAGCCTATGCTGTTACCTACATTTTTGGAACGGCAGGCTCGGCATGGATTCTCTCGAAGCTCGGTCCTAAGATGCTTGGCGGTATGGAAAAGGTAAAGGCCGCATGCAAAGAGTTGGAGAACAGCATGGGTAAGGACGAGAGCGACAAGCCCGGAGTGTTTGGAGCGAAGCGTGAGGTTGAATTCAGAAGCTACAAGATAGAAAATGATTGGTTCAAGAGCGGACGCAAGGTTGAGGAACTTGAACGTTTCTTCAACCAACAGGGCAAAAGGCTCTTTGTCGAACGGATACGCAAAGGAAACAACATAATCGACGATGTGCGCGGTAAAGAGGTATTACGCCCGGGCGACGAGGTTGTACTCAGCGGAAGATATGAATATACCATAGGCGAAGAGAAATGGATTGGCGAAGAGGTCGATGATAACGCATTGTTGAGTTTTCCAGTAATGATGATAAAAAGTACCGTAGCTGGCAACAGACGTAAACATGCATTTCCGCTAAACGGCAAAAAGGTATCTGAATTGCGGGCACAGCCTTTCATGCATGGCGTCAGCATACAACGTATAAAACGTATGGGAGTCGATATTCCTGTATTTCCAGAAACAAAGCTTGACACAGGTGATGTTCTTGAACTTGTCGGTAAAAAGATTGATGTCGTACATGCTGCAAAAGAGATAGGCTACCCCGACCCTGCTACAAACGAGACCGATATTGTCTTTATGGCATTCGGTATTCTTATCGGTGCAGTCGTTGGCACGCTTACACTACATATAAAAGGTATCCCATTGAGCCTTAGCAGTAGCGGTGGCGCACTGATAGCAGGTCTTGTGTTTGGCTGGTGGCGCGCTCACCACCCCACAATGGGTGCAATACCCGATGCTGCGCTATGGGTTTTCAACAATTTGGGACTCAACATTTTCATTGCCATAATAGGTATTTCGGCTGGACCGGGATTTATCGAAGGATTCAAAGAGGCAGGCCTGTCACTGTTCATTGCCGGCATATTGGCTACAGCACTGCCGTTGCTTTTCGGTATTTTCATTGCTTCGCGTTGGTTCAAGTTCCACCCTGCAATAGCACTCGGCTGCTGTGCAGGAGCAAGAACCACGACAGCAGCCATAGGCGCAATACAAGAGACACTCGGAAGCGAGACTCCGGCACTCGGATACACCGTAACGTATGCCGTTGGAAATACTCTGCTCATTCTTTGGGGCGTATTCATCACGTTGATGGTTTCATGATGTAAATTATATTGATATGGATAAATTATTGAGCGACCACAGCAAGGTCAAATCGTTTGAGAGAGAGATGGAGAGGATAAGCCCGTTTGAGTTGAAGAACAGGCTTATAGAACTTGCCGATGAGAGCATAAGGAAAACCACCCGTACCATGCTTAACGCAGGACGCGGAAACCCCAATTGGATTGCTACAGTTCCCCGCGAGGCATTCTTTGCCTTCGGCAGGTTCGGGCTTGCCGAATCACGTCGTGACTGGGAATGCGAAGAGGGGCTTGCAGGAGTTCCACAAAAAGATGGTATTACCGAACGTTTTGAGGAGTTCCTGAAGAGCAACAGCAAAGAGCCTGGAATATCATTCCTTGCCGAGTGCTACCAATATATGATAAATGAGCACGACATCAACAGCGATGAACTCATACATGAATGGACCGAAGGGGTGATAGGCAACCAATACCCTGTTCCCGACAGAATTCTCAACCATACAGAAACTGCTGTACGTGACTACATGGCACAAGAACTCTTCAATGGACGTCCACCACAAGGGGAGATTGACCTTTTTGCCACAGAGGGCGGAACGGCAGCCATGTGCTATATATTCGACAGTCTGCAACAGAACAGGCTTCTCGAACGTGGCGACAGCATTGCGCTGATGACACCCGTATTCACTCCATACATTGAAATTCCAAAGCTTTACCGCTATAATTATAAGGTTACAGAAATCCCTGCCAATGTAACCACGTATGACGACCTGCACCTGTGGCAATACAGCGACAAGGATATAAGCAAGCTACGCGACCCCGAGTATAAGGCAGTATTCATTGTCAACCCGAGCAACCCTCCGAGCTATATGATTGCACCCGAAACGGTGGACATGCTTGTAGATATTGTTGAACGTTGGAACCCCAACCTGATGATTGTTACCGATGATGTTTATGCGACATACATAAACGGTTTTCAATCGCTGATGGCAAGATTACCGCATAACACCATATGCGTATATTCATTTTCGAAATACTTCGGTGCTACAGGATGGCGCACGGCAGTCATAGCATTGCATCGTGACAACATCTTCGACGAGATGCTCAAGCGTCTGCCACGCAAGCGCAAAGGAGAGCTACGGGAACGTTACGGAAGCATCAGGAACGATATTGAGAATATACGATTCATAGACCGCATGGTGGCCGACAGCCGTCAGGTTGCATTGAACCACACTGCAGGCCTATCGTTGCCACAACAGTTACAGATGACGTTTTTTGCCCTATACTCAATCATTGACAAACGGAAGGGCGACCGCTTCAAGGAGAAGATGCACGAAATAATAAGACGTCGCCTCGAAGCACTATGGACAAGCATGGGATTCACACTCCTGCCCGACCCTCTACGTGCCGGATATTATTCCGAGATTGACATGCTTGTATGGGCAAAGCGTTATTACGGCAAGGATTTTGTCGATTGGCTGAAGTTGAATTACAGCCCGCTTGACATAGTGTTCCGCCTTGCGACAGAGACATCGCTTGTCGTACTCAACGGAGGAGGTTTCGATGGCCCGGAATGGAGTATCCGTGTTTCGCTTGCCAACCTGAAAGAGAAGGACTACACCATAATAGGCAAGCATGTACGTGAAATACTCGACACATACGCCGAGCGTTGGAAAAAGAGCCTGCCGGTAGTAGAATAAAATCAGTCAGCATCGGATTTGATCTGACCCCAAAAAGTTGGACGGATTAATAAATAAATTTATTGGTAAAGAGTTCGGTATTGCACCGGACTCTTTCCTTTTAGTCTCAGTTTTATTCTATCATTATTGTAGTAATGGATATACTTCTTCAGTTCCTGC
>JAGCLA010000014.1 GCA_017647225.1 Bacteroidaceae bacterium
GGCGATGCCGTTACCATCTCTACATCCTCCACATTCATCAGTTGCTGCACATATCCGGCAATCTCTACGGTCGTGAAGGCCTCGCTGGGCACCTCCTCTTGCGGTAGCTGTACGTTGAGTACAAGCAACAGGGCGATGGCAGCTGCCACACCGCTAATCCAAGCCATACGGCGGATGATAGGTCTTGATTGCTTGGGCTTCGTCTGGCTCATGATGCGGTCAAACTCCTCGGCTCCCTCCTTGGAGAGCAGCGCTTCGTTGGCGTGCTCCATCCGTATCATCTGAGCTATGGCGCGTTCATCCTCCTCAGCCTCGTTCGCGGCGTAGTATGCTGCGAGCAATGCCTCCTCGGCCACCGTCGTATCCGCTTCGAGATACCTGGCCACGAGTGCCATGCGCGTATCTTTATCCTTTATTATATCCATCATAATTGACCTTTTATTAGTTCCAACATCTGTTTTCTTGCTTTCGACAAGGTAGACTTGATGCTTGTCTTGGGCTTGCCTGTGCGTGTAGCTATCTCGTCGAGCGAGAGCCCCTCGTCGTTTCTCAGGTGCAGATACTCCCGCTGTGTCGTGGTGAGCGACCCATAGATGCTCTCCTGTATGCGCTTCAAGTCTTCACGGTCGGTCAGCACGGTCGCTTCGGTACCGCCAAGGTAGTTGTCGTGTGTCAGTGCCTGCAGCTCCAGATGTGCCTTCCGATAGTGCTCCACGCAGATATTCTTCGTCAGCCTTATGGCCATCGCCTCGGTATCTTTCATCGGGTAGCCCTGCTCCGTCAGCTCCCAAAGCGCAATCATCGCCTCCTGCACCACATCGTCGGGCTCTACTCCCGAGGGCAGTGCAAAGCTCCGCGCCAGCGCCAGCAGCTTGCCTCTTACTTTCTTCGACAATATGTCAAATCTGTCCTTCTCCATAATCATTGTCTCTACCATGAGGACGCAAAACCGAGGCAAAAGTAAATCAAAAAAGGGGAATTTTTCGTTTTGTCTGACCTTTTTGGGGGTTTATAGCAATGGCGACCACCCTATTGAGCAGTCGCCATTATCATTCCAGTACTATATTATTGGAAAATCTCCTCCCTGGCATATCCCTTTATCGTACTCTTCTGTGCAAAAAGGAAGAATATGAAATGAATCAATAGACCAATTCCCCACGAGATAGCGGTAATGGCCATCGCCTTGAGAGGCTCGGTATACCAACCGATGTAATGCGCTCCGATACCAACACCTATACAAATGACATAGGTCGCCAAATGGAATCTGAATCCGATGTCATGATACCCATTCTCCACAGCATCCTTTTCGCCAAAATGGTATCCTATATAGTACATCAGACAGAAATATACGACCGAACACGACACGGCAGCCAACATGCTATCTTTTCCGATACATAGGTTCAGCGCATAGCGGAACATAGCGGTAACCAACAATGCACAAACGGCAAATTGTCCTAATCTCAATGATAATGCTTTCATAGATTAATGATTTAAAAGATTAATAATAGACTCCTTTGTAAATATCAAGATATTTCGCTCTACAAAGCGTTTGAAAAGTTCCTTGCCAGTTTCTGTCAAGTAATAGTATTTCCTGTCAGGGCCTTTGCTCACCTTCTTGCTTTCGTAAGCCACAATCTCCAAGTGCTGAAACTTGCGCAGATTCCTATACAGGCTCTGCTCCTCGCACGACATGGTCCCTTCGGACATCCGTTCAACAAACTCCTTGATCTCCTCCACACACTTGCGTTCCTCCTTTAGTGCGAGGAATACCCAAAGAGTCAGTTGCCCTTTTTTGTAGGTCTCCTCCCATGCATTCAACAGTTCCTCTATCACTAAATTCTTGTCCTTCATAACACTGTTTTTTATATATTAAACAACTTGTACAATACAAAAGTATTAATACTTGGTTCTACCTACAAATAAATTCAGAGTTTTTTGTATTTTTAATCGATTTTTTAAGGAAAATATACATTTCTCGTGTGTGGAAAGGGGATTTATCGTTAAAATGTTTGCCACAGTCGTGTTTTGCTTATGCCATAATTCTTGCATCTTCTTGTCTGTCGAAATCAGAGCCTTTCAATAAAACAGACGGAGCCTTTCATTGGGAAAAATCTCTTTGTCTGTTTTTCTTAACAGACGGCTCTGATAAGCAACCGACATGACTACATAGATACAATACGCAGGGAATCAATGTAGACCATTTTCGTGAGGTCACGAAAATGGTCTACATTGGATAGTGGAGCGCAGAGTGCACGTGAAGAGAAACTCTTGGAGAAGAATACAAAGAAGTTACCGAAGTAATATAGGGGCTATTTATCGCTAATGCACGGTCAGATTGAGAACCCGTGTATCATCTTTAGTCGTAGCGTCCCATTGCTGGTTTTCACAAGACGCTCCTCCAACTCTTTGGTTTCAGGTGGTAAAAGTTTATTTTTGGCCTGGCAGTGGCAGAAATGGATGTCTATTAATATCCTTTAGCAAACTTTTTGCAAAGATTTTCGAAGGCTTGAAAAAAAATTATCACTATGGTGAAAAAGTTTTTTCAACAAAGCGAAAAACTTTTTTCAAGGGCTTGAAAAAATTTTGTCAAGCCTATGAAAAATCTATTTGAGTAATCCTGAGTTCAGTTTGCAGAGCTACAAATTGGAATTTGCAAGGCTCCAAACTACAGTTTGGACAAGACAAACTCGTGTTTGGGTATAAGCAAATTGATGCAAACAGGGATGTGCCACTATGTAGGCATGATGGCTTGCTCGCTCGGCAGAGTACAAGAAATCTTGACTCTGCTCTCGCTACGCTGCGCCATTGCCAAACGAAGTTCGCTGGCCGAAGGGAAAAGCAACCGATTTATGAACTTTTCCCACCCGAAAAGGTCGTAAAATCTCCCATTTCATCGAGAAAAAGGGTTCGCCACCATCGTAGGCTTTAGTTTGAAAATTTCTCATTAACCTTGCGCCTGCTTCATTCGTTCTATGCATTTCAATGCAAAAGCAAAATGGATGAGGTAATACATTTTAGAAATGCGTTTACCGACGCTTTGTTTTTGGTCGTTAGAACCTACAACCACCATGAATAATCGGGACTTTTTCTGTTTTATTCCTATGTCATTCATACAACATATCCAATAATTTGTCCGCTATCTCCATATCACAGAAACGCATAGCATTGTCGTCTGTGGCATGATAGCCAAAGATATTGATACTTCCATACCATACTTGTTGCTTGTCTATAATGGAACAACAGAGAGTCAGATCTTGCTTCAGGACTACGTCAATACCGCGCTGTCTCATTTTATCGACATCGCTATTGGATTTTTTTGTAAAGATGACGATTCGGGTTCCTTTCAAAGAAAGTTCCTGCAATAAATCAAGAATCGATATATTACGTCCTAACCGAACTTTTGGGCTGGATATGATGACAGATTCTTTAGCCTTTCCTACATCGTTAAGGAATGATTGCTGGAAGTTCTCTCCACCATATATGATGTTTACCGTTGGATGAGGTGTGTCGAAGAAGATTTCATCGGTCCTTATCTCTTGCAGCGATCGTTGAATACTATATGCTCTTTTCGGTTCTTTTTCCTTGACCTCATGCATTCCTCTCCTCCAACTCATGGATACGATGTAAGAGTTCATTGCGATTTGCTTTCCATTTGGGGCAAGTCGTAGAATTCAAAGATTAGGACTTTTGATTTGTGCAAAGATACATCTTTTATGCCATATCTTTCGTTTACTTGAGAATTTTTGGACAATGAGAAGGCAGAAAACGAAATTACTGATTGCAATTAATCAATAAATCGTTATCTTTGTTAAATAATCAAAAGAAACTATTTGCATTGTATAAAAGTTATGACAGAAGCAACAACAAAATATCAAAACATTGAAAAAAAACAAATAAAGGTGTTGATAAAGTCGATTTATAACCCTTATGAAAATGAATATAGTTATTATTTGTTTCTTTCTCCAACAAATGTAGGAAACGAAATACTACATCTTTTTTTCAAAAAATTATGTATGCAGTTTCATATATCAGTATGGAATAATTATTTATCTAATTGTCAAGAAGAATTAGAGTTGACAAGTGCATTTTGTATTTATGCAAATCGAAAAATGGATAAACATCATTTTATTATCGGCAACAAAGATCAATGCGTTATCGATTATTCATCATTAAAACGACAAATCGTTTCTAAAATGAATTCTGCGGGGAATTTTAGTATGTTATTTGTTACAGATGAATCAGGAAAAGGATTATTTTACTCATATGAAGATTCAACAGAATATAAATTGTTACAAGAATTAAAGGACTGTGTCGCTCAAAAAGACAATGCAACCATTGACCGTTCGATGCAATGGAATTTCGAACAAAGATATAAATTTCTGAATCTCCATCGATACTCATTGGTTATAGAGAATATGATAAAGGAGAATACTATTGATATTGATGAGTTTATTCCAATTTTGGATAAACACGATATAATAGATTATTATACGGCTCAAAAGAATAATTTATATTGGGCAGAACCACAATCTTTATTTGAAGAAGATATTTATCCATTAGATCTCGCATATATGGCAAGAAACCACGAACTAATGTTTTATCTAATCAAAATGAAGGCGTCTAAATTTTCAAAAGGGAGAGGCGTAAGAATGGATGGTGCATCTATGCAAAGCGACTTTATTACGTTTATGTTTGAAAATGCAAAAGATGTAAGTGAATTGGCATTGATTATGAAATTTATGAGTAATCATTCGGAACAAATTGAAAAAGAAACTGAAATTGTTGCAAAGGGCAATACGTATTCATCAAGACAGTGTATAAATTCATTTGGTGGAGAAAATATTATTAGGACTTGGTATAAATGTACGTTAAGACTTCAAAACATAGAATATTTAGAATTGCTTTTAAAAAAATACAAAAAACAACTTTTAGGATTACTTAATACCATAAATCCATATACAGGAAATTGGTTATCAATGGAAAAAGATTTATCTGTTATAGACATGGATTTAGAAATTAACAAATACATCAAAAAAAACATAGTTCCTTTCATTAAATCTCATGAATTTCAGCATACATCATACAAAGATTGTGGAATATGGGGATTTGATGCACGTACAGGAAGACCCATACGTGAAAGCGACCTATATGTATAAAATAATAGAATATGTTACGCTGATTTACCATCGCTCATACGAGGGATGAGGATTAAAATCTGCCATGGAGGATGCTCATTTATTCTCTGTCACGGCTCAATGAAATACAAAGAATATAAGGAAAAGGGATTAAGGAAAAATCACTACATTTGAACTTCTTTTTATTACAAAATAGTGGATTCCATTCCCTTGTACAAACGGGTTGATAACCTGCTCTCCCATTCGCCTTACTGACCCATCTACGAGCAAAAACATCTTCACGTCCCTTAAACAGACTTCGAAACAGTTCCACTTTCTCTTGGAGGGAGAGTTGTAGCGGTTGCTCTTTCGGACGCTCTTCCCTGATATCAACACCCAGCAACTCCCTCAGTCGCGCATTTTCCTCTTCCAGTTCGTGAATGCGACGCAGTAAGGCCATGCGTTCGGCTGACCATTCGGGATGAGAAGGGGTGTTCATTTTGGTACGATGATATTGAGATAGCCTAATTCTGTCCTATAATGTTATCTCAGGAATGATGTAGTCTGCATCGTCCGAAGACTTGTCACGGCCGTAAAACATACAGTAATAGATTGGTTGATAGATGATTCCGCCCTTCTCACGTACCTCGCGTTCATTGCACAGCACTACGGCTTTTTTGATGTGATAATCTGCAGTACCGACAAATTTATCCAATGCACTGTGCACGGTATAGTCTTTGCCCGATTTCACTTCGATGGGAAGTACCGTCAGATTATCGTAATCATCAATCAGGAAGTCCACTTCGCCTCGTTGCTTGTTGTCGTAGTAATGCAGAGGGTATCCGTGGGCGTGCAATTCCTGGGCTACCACCGATTCATATACCGAACCGAGGTTTATGCTTCGCTCATCCCGCAATATGGCATTGATATTGGTGTCATATAGAAGGTTCGTCAGTAACCCCACATCATTCATATAGAGTTTTATCAGGTTTTTACTCTCCGACTCCAATAGTGGGAACTTGGGGTTACTTACAGCCTGTACCGAGAGAGCGATGCCTGAATTTGTCAGGTACTCGAACTCTTCGGCATAATCGCTGAATTGCTTGTGCCCTTTAGTGTCCTCGATGCGCTTTACGATGATGCGCTTCTTCTTGTTTTCCATGTTCGAAGGTATCATATCGTAAATCTTGCGTATCACCAGTTTCTTTTCTTTGTCATATTGCGATGCGTCTATCCTATACAATGCGTGGATATCTCGTTGTACCTTACGCACATGCATCATGTTTCTGTTTTCCAGAAACTTGTTTATAGCTTCAGGCAATCCGCCTACCAATAGATATAGTCTGAACTGCTGCAACATATAGTTGTGCAAAGACTCATTGAGCGATTCGCCAGCAAGAAACTTCTCTCTCACTCCGTCAATCGTCTCCTTGCCGCATCCCATAGCAAGCAGAAATTCCTCAAAATCGAGCGGATACATTTCCTCTATCGCCACACTACCGATGGGCACTGATGCCGACTGAGCCAACGCCACCCCTAATTGTGAGCCACTGGCTATGTATGTATAGCGACCCTCCTGACTAAGAAATTTCAGCATCGTCATCAAGTGTGGATAGCTTTGTATCTCGTCGAGGAAGACAAGTGTATTCTCCCTTGTGCCCAATTTGTTTCCTGCTATTGTACCCAATTGCAGATAGAAGTCAGCTGTGCTCCTAACTGTTTCAAATATACCGATACTCTCCTTGTCCTCTTTCAAGTTGATCTCGATGTAGTTCTTGAACATCTTCTTTCCGACATAGCGTATCAGATACGACTTTCCTATTTGTCGCGCTCCGTTGATGAGCAGGATTTTCTTTGGCTCATCTTTAAGAAATTCTTCTATGCGATGAGCGAATTTACGATACAGCATATTACATCTCTTTATTTAATTGCAAAAATAAGTATTTCAGCCTATTCAAACAAATAATCGGGACTTTTTCTGTTATAACAAACCATAAAATCGGGACTTTTTCTATAAAAATGAGGGTATAAAATCGGGACTTTTTCTGTTTTTCCATGGTTTTTACACAGCATATCAATAGTCTGCATAAATACAAAAATATCATATAATCAGCCAAATCTCCTTTTTTTGATAGATTTGGCTGATTATACGGTGTTTTTCATCGAGAAATGGCATTTTAGGATAAAAAGATGTGTGCCAGGGACTTCATGACTGAAGCCTCCTGACACACGCATAGTCAAGGTTGTCGGTTAGTATTTTTCTTAGAATCTGAAGTCAAGGCCGATACCTACAGCGTGCGATGTGCGGCTGTAATGGTCGGTGAAGTCGAGGCCTGATGCCTTACCCTTGGCAGTGGCTGTGTCGTAGAGTGTGGGCATGTAGCCGAGGTTGAGTCTCATGAGGTCGCAGATCTGGTAGGCAAAACCTGCACCGAACGACCATGCCGACAGAGAGAAGTTCATGTCAGAGTAGGCATTCTCGTCGAGGTTGAGTTGTGTGCGCTGTGCACCGGCACTGATGAGCCAACGCTCTGAGATAGCCCACTCGGCACCGAGGAGATACTCATTGGTGTTGCCCTTCACGGCAGGTGAGAAGGAGTTCTCGGCATTCTTGTCGAAGAAGTGGTGCCACTCGGCACTTACCTTCACGGGGCCACACTGACGGCTCACGGCAGCAGCAAGGAGCGCGGGAGTCTCGGCTTTCACGGTAGCGCCATTGGGGAAGATACCATTGATGACGGGGTCTTTGGCCGAAGCATCTGAAGACTTGATCTTCAGTTCGGTGCCCATCTCGAACTCA